>DUPP01000014.1 GCA_012838265.1 Clostridiales bacterium | reverse complement strand
GATATTTACATTCCACTCTGCTTATATTAAAACCTAATTGAAACTCTAAGCTATCTCTGTTTTCTCCTATTTACATTCCACTCTGCTTATATTAAAACGCTATTGTAATGCTTCCGCTGCTTAATTCCGTTTCAATTTACATTCCACTCTGCTTATATTAAAACTCGCAAAGAAATTACCGTATATGAATCATGATTATTATTTACATTCCACTCTGCTTATATTAAAACGTATACATTAAAAGTGAACCGCAGCTGTGGACGGTATTTACATTCCACTCTGCTTATATTTAAACTCGATCAGGGCCTCTGCTGCCGGGTCCTTTGTTTATTTACATTCCACTCTGCTTATATTAAAACGCAACAGAAGAATCAGTTAAAAAGAGTCGAATAAGATTTACATTCCACTCTGCTTATATTAAAACTACTTCCCATCCTGTCTGTGGTGGTGCAACAATTTGATTTACATTCCACTCTGCTTATATTAAAACATGACACCGGCAGAAATAGAGCGGATGAAAGGAGAAATTTACATTCCACTCTGCTTATATTAAAACCCCATGTCCCGTCCTGTTTTTTCTTGCCTATACTGGATTTACATTCCACTCTGCTTATATTAAAACTAACACCACAGGAACTAGATATAGTATGCAGAGTTGATTTACATTCCACTCTGCTTATATTAAAACTTGATGGCGTTCCATATACCAAATCTATGTCTTTATTTACATTCCACTCTGCTTATATTAAAACGTGGAAATTGTAGCCCTACCTGCCATGCTGTTTCAATTTACATTCCACTCTGCTTATATTAAAACTTGATGAATTGAAAGAGGTGATCAAATGAATATAAATTTACATTCCACTCTGCTTATATTAAAACGTTGACCCGGGAAGTTATTGATTTTTATTGCATGTAGCCCACGTTTCTGTCGACTACCAAAATTTGATCAAACTACGAGTACTATATTTATATATTTTTAGGCGCCTTTGATAATAACAAGCTTTAAGGAATCTGTCTGTCTACGGTATTTCTTCCATTATCTAAGGTCGACAGCTAATAGTCCCAAAGGTCTTCCTGAACTACTTCTTGCTCCTTAATCACGTATATGAATAATATGCTATCTAAAAAAAGTTAGAGGTCTTCTCATCTTTCTTCCCCCAGAATTCTTTTTGCATCCAACGTTCTTCTCTACTTTTAAAAATAATGACTGAATCTTTGTCTTTTCTTATATGATTATTCAATTCAAGTTTCAATTGCTGTAATAAGGCAGGGGTAATATCCCCTTCAAAAACAGATTTTTGAACATGTGTTAGATATTTCTTACATGTTTTAAAAATGTTTCTAGATGCTTTTGCGCCATTTTCGTCGTCTGCAATATCGTAAATTAACACAACATACATAATTACCACCAAATTTTAAATCCTTCATATTTTTGATCTCCCATCAAATGTTTAATGAGTTTATAACACTCCAATCGTATTAAATGTCTATAAGAAACATTTCTTCCCAGGGATTTATGCTTTATCGTTCTACTTAGCGATTCATCATAGTCTTTTAAGATCCTTTTCCGACCACTTTCTTTTAAGTAATAATAGTTTGAACCTTTTTCAAAATCTTTTTCCGTTATTATATTTTTGTTTAATAACGAAAAGACAAGGCGATCACCTATTAATGGTTTGAAAACCTCTGAAATATCTAGGCATAGAGAAAACCTTCTATTCCCTGGACTATGAAGAAAACTGACTGTGGGGTTTAATTGAGTAGAATATATTTCAGACAAGCAGCTGGTATAGATTAAAGAATTTACAAAGGAAATCAGTGTATTAATCATATTGTCTGGAGGCCTTTTTACTCTCTTAGTAAAGTCAATTTCTTGATTAATGATCTTTTCCCAGCATTCATAATATACTTTTCTTATGCTACCCTCTATACCCATTAATGAATTAACATCTTCTGCATATTGGATCTTATTTCTCAGAGTCTTTATTTCTTTTATGGCACTTTCCAGCTCTCTACCTCTTTCATAATAATACCTTATGTTTCTTGAGATATTATAACTCGCTGCTTCAACAAATGATTTTGCAATTTCTAGCCTACGTAAATCGTCCATATAATGACGAACTTGTTCAATAAGAAGCTTCCCAGAAACATTAGTTTCTTTAGGGTAAAAACTACCTGTATAAAAACCATAATAATTGAAGATATGTATTGGTATTGACAACTGGCCTGCATAATTTAATGTCTTTGTGTTTAAAGAAACTTCTCCGAACAAATATAAGTCTCTCGTCATATTAACTTTAATATCTTTGAAATTCCCGTCTGGAGCAGTTATTCTGAGAACATTATCCTTGCGCCTTAACTCTCCATTAGAGAATAGATAGAAACTTTCAGACATACCCTTCTCCTTAAATATAACAAAACTCATAATATGCACAAGCTTTGCATATTTTTGAATCAATAGTCGAAGGACTCTTTTTTGGGGAAAGAATATATTTAATATTTGTTAGAATTTTTATTAATTCCTCTTCATCCTCTTTTGAAAGAAAAACTTCCTTTCTTTGTTTTAGCTTTGGATAATCAAGGATTCCTTTTTCTATTTGAATCCCTCTTGTTTTTAAAAAATACAGATAATACTTTACCTGCCAAATTGATGCTTCTTCAATACTCTTACTCTTTTTAACCTCATGCAATATCTTCCAGTCTTTAATAAAGTCTACATTTATAGTTTCGTCTATCAAAATCTGCTTCTTTTCTCTCCCATAGCTCCCTTCATCCACCAGCTTTCCAAGCATTACATTTTCATCGTCTTTCTCCAACCTGATTTCATTAGCGAAATACCATAGTTTTCTCAGACAAACATAATAATAATAAACCATTGTTCCGTTAATACGCAATGTTACCACCTACTGTTTAATTAGTTACGTCTGCTTTCCATAACTTTCAAGGTCTATATATTAGAACATCCTACTTTCAACATCCCTATAATCTTTATTCTTGGTTTTTTTAAAATCTATTCCCTGTTCACAGTTATATTTTGCATCGACGATTATTAGCTCTCCACTCCTACCAATTTTTTCGCATTTATAAATACTCTTTTCTGCTAATTGTCTATGGACTGGAACCATTAAATCACGTAAACACTCATGAACTCTGATCAGCTCTTTTCTTGATTTTGAATGCTCATTAAGATCATCAATCCATTCACAAATATCATTCTTGTTCTTTTCATATACGCTCAATGGAATAACAAGAATTTGATCAATATTTCTGAACATTTTGGTTACATCCTTCTTTCTAAGCTCATATGCAGGAATTGATTTAATATAGTTAAGTGTTTTTATTATTTCTTTATAATATGTAGTCTCGGTTAATCTTGAAGTCGAGTAAGTATTCTTTATCATTTCAATTTTTGTCTTTTCGTCTATAGGTCCATCTATCAATGCTTCCTTTGAAAAATCATGAATTCTCTCATCAATAAAAGTTCCTACACCACTGCATCTTTTTACCCCGCCTGTGAATATAAAGCAATTGTAATCTTTATCTAGTTTTCTATGGCGATAACAACGTCCCATTCTTTGATAGAGGCTATTCAAGTCAGATAGCTCTGTATAAAGTATATCAAAATCTATGTCTAAAGAAGCCTCAACCAACTGAGTCGTCACCCATATTCCGCATCCTGTACTCCCTTTTTTACCTAAAGCTATAATTTCTTCTTCTTTCTGATCTCTATCACATCTGATAAATCCACTGTGCAGCAGTTTTATCTGTTCCTTCTTATCAGCTTTTAATGATGCCTTCAGTTTATTATAGACATCCTTTGATTTTTGAATGGTATTGCAGATTACCAGGATTTTATTGTTACAATAAGACTTCGATATTTCTTCAATACTTCTGTCATCGTCAATGGATCGTTCTATTTTCTTAATACTATGGCGAACAAGGTCATTCGTAAAACAGGCAGGTTCCTTAAATGGGATTCCTTCTTTCTGCATTAAGTCCAAAATGACCTCCGGCAAGGTTGCTGTCATAATTGCAAACTTGCCCCCCATTTTTGTTATATAACGCAGCCCAAGAATTAGATATGCAACGAGATCAGGAGAGTACATTTGTATTTCATCGATAATAACTTTTGAATATGAAAGGGTAGCAAGCTTGGATTCAAACCCTTTATAACAATACACAAAATCAAATATCTGGTCTAAAGTACAAATTGTAAGTGGCATAGATAGCTGCTTCGTTTTTGTGTAATAGGTTAGAAATTCTAGATCCGTTTCGTCATTTTCAGTTATAGTTTTATTTTTTTCTTCGGCTTGCTCTGAATAGACTTTTAATGTGTCAGAATGCAATAAGCCAATGCGTTTCTCAATGTTGTTTATGACAATATCATTTTTAACTCGATTATAAATACCATTGATTGCACTTTTTAGCGGTAATGTGAAGAACCCTTTATTGTTATCTAACCATAAAAAACCCGCTTCTGTTTTCCCCATTCCGGTCTGTGCAATAATCACTACATTTTCGTCTTTATTTGACATCATATATTCTTGCAGTTCATTCCATTTCGCCTTGGGGTCTTTTTTCTTCCATTTATCCATAAGTGAAAACATTGATTCCTTTAAATAGTCGTTAGGTTCTTCTACAGGTATTTCGGCACTAGCAGCATAATCCAAACGATTTAATAGTCCTTTTAACTGCACGCATTTAAAGAAGTACTCCCCATCTCTTTTTTCATATAATCTTCTCCCTATTCTAAAAAAAGTTTGATCAAACTCTGGGCTAAAATAATCTGAAGGAAGTTCACTATATTCAAATTTACGAAAGGCCTCCTCCATCGTTTCTATCTCTCTCACAATCTCATCCATCTCAAGATATACATCTCTTTCATGATGATATGCTACCGCTTGAAACAAAACTTCAATATCCTTCTCAGAATACCCTTTACTCTCAAGATAATCAACATCGATAAAACCTAAGCTAAGAAGTCCGTGAGGTATTCCCGTATCCTTTCTTTCTCCTCGCATACGTCTTTGAAACTTGCTGTTCATCTTTCCTAAATCGTGGTAAATGCATGCAAGTCGAAGCATGTCCCAGTCAATTCTAAGGTCGGGGTACAGATCTTTTAAGCGCTTCAAATTATAAAGCAAATCGTCCGTATGTCTTTGGATGTCTTTCTTTGTCGGTCTTGTCTTTGCTATATATTTTTCATTAATCATTCTTTCGTGCATATTTTTCTCCTTTTAGTGCACCTCAATCTACACCAAAAAAACAAAATTGTCCTCAGAATCCATGTAAAAAGGTCTTCGCCTTTTCATGTTAATATCTCTACCATACAGAACCTCTACACTTTCCCAATTTCTAAAAATTTTTGGTTTTTTTTCTGTTCCATAATTAGTAAGTTTATAATATTTATTAAGTTTGTAATAGGTTCCTGTATATTCCAATCCATCTTTATCTCTCGTCTGGATATGCTCCTCTTTAAAATAATGCAAAGGGATATAAGCTCCATATCCTGATCTCAGGGATTTGCTTTTGTCTATTACTTCTTCGTTAATGTCTATTATCTTCACTTCTTCTATGACCGCAAGGTCTTCATGCCTCCCAAGAGAAGGATATTCTATCGGCATTATAAAGCTATCATATATCACTTGTAATAATTCTCCCTGCTCCGGCACGATATGGATAAGGAGTTCAACATCCACCAACAATTCCGTATACCCTATCCCTCTTGATACCCCAAAATCGCCTACCTTTAGCTGGTGCCGGGTTGAATCATAAGGCATGCCATTTTTGAACTCGTACCGGGTAAATAAATCATTCACTTTTGAAAAATAGCATCCTTGAATACTAACCTGCATGGGATAATATTGATTAAATCCACACAGATTATGCACCATTCCTATCACGGTTGAATATGGTGGCAATGGATAGGTCTCTTTCAGCTGAAAGCTGGCTGGTTTTTTATAATTCACCATATCCTGCTTTATTTTCAACCTAATTCCCTTCATAGTATTTATCCACCTCATCTTTTAACGCCTCAAAGAATTTTGGAACCGTTGTGGCTTTTAATTTTTCCTTAATTTCATTTGTATTATCAAAACGGTTATCTACAATTCCTGCAAAGGTGTGCTCTTTAATGCCTTCATACATTACGCCCATAATTTCATCTACCATAATGCAGTTATCCTTCACTGAAACAACGTTTTGAAATACAGGGTTCTTTATATCGTATACGCCCCCTATTGCAAATAGCGGCTTCAAGTCCTCTCTTCTTCCCCTTATATCTCGATATAAGAACCCAATTGTATCTAATAATTTTTTTACCCGTCTTGATTTTTCTTGATTATCCAGTTCTATTCCATATTCATCATCAATACCTATCTGATCTAAGTCTGCTGCAATAGTATAACGATAATAGGATTTATGTATTTCTGCCTGCGCTATATTCATATCAGTTTTTAGTTTGTCAGCCTGTCCTTTATTGGTCAAAAAATCCAAATCTCCTTTGAAAGGCTCAAGGGCAATTGCATTAGACAATCTGACTTTTGCACTTCTCTTTTTTCCTGATGTTCCTTTAGCTGTTTTGAGATAACCAAAGAAATCAACTTCCGGATATTTATCAATTGTGGCTTCCTCACTAAACTGGATTACTTTCTTTTCTCCACTGCCTTCAGCTATTACAGGTGCCAAAGCTTCTCCGAACTGTTCAATAATGTTGTACCGCAAAGCCTGTCGCGAAATATATGTATACTGTTCACCTTTATTTCTCGATATCTTTTTTAGTGATGCTACATTCCCAACACTCTCCCCATAATTTGCACTTTCAGCTTGAAATACAATTGTCAAGGTTAACCCTTTAATCTTTAAATCACTCATCCCTCAATCTCCTCTCCATTTACAACATTATTTTTTCTTCTGATTTCCCATCAATAAATGATGATACAAAGGCATATCCTATTGTAGAAAACATTTCATCGTCGTCCCGCAGCACTTCTGGAATCACCGCAGGAACTTCCTTGCCTATATATAAGTAACAATTCAACAGCACATCCATAAACATGCCCCGGTTATTAGTCTTAAGTGCATTTAACAAACGATAGCTTATTCCCGGAATTTTTCCGGTTCTTGGGTCTTTTTTAATGTAAGCCTCACGAAGATGATAACCTGCGTTTTTCGCCTCTTTTAAATAATCTCGTTCCTTATTCATATTCTTCATCCCCCCTAAATTTTGAATCATCCTGGAGTTAATCTTTAATATGTCTATAATATGCCCTCCATGAAAATAACAGCTGTTTGGCGATGAGAGCTTATAATGTAGCAGCTTATTAATAAGAAGGAATAAATTTTGATTATTGAAAACCTGCTCTAAGACTTGCTCGTAAATGCTATAGTTTTCGTTGCCTTCTTTATAGCCTGTCCTTATTAGTCTATTAAGTTCATTCTGATGGATTTCTATAAGCAAAATCGTTGTTTCTGGTAACAAGTTAAATCGATAGGTCCCGCTCTCATACCGCACTACCTGAACATCCGCTAGTTCATACTTACTTCTTATAATCTTTTGATTTATTAAGGCTACTAAAAGAGCTCTGTAAATTTTACGAGAAGATAACTCTTTCTCTCCTTCTGTAAGAACAGAGTTTTTTACATTTGAGTTGATGGTTTTATTATATTCCATATTGAGATTTGCATTGATATATAATCCTGAATTTCCTACATAGACAAAGCCCGCGGGAAGACAAGAATAGACGAGCTTGCATACTGAGCATATCGCAATATCATTTTGAAAATCCCATATGTGAGATGGTTTACGCGACACATCAAATCCCGATTGATTAATAAAGCTCATATCGTTATTTAAGTTTTTAATGGGAGCCCCGCAGGTAAAGCATCGAAATTTATATTTCTTCTTATCCTCTTTTAAATACGCTATCGCTTCGTCTACAAAATATTTTTTATAATCCATATATATGTCTTTTTCTTTTGTCTGTGGATTTAAAAAACTTACACCGTTCCAGCCATTATTTATAATGGAATAAATAACATTCTTTGCCCCTATATACTTCCGTCCATTCTCACTACTGCAGTATTCAATAACTTTATCTAACACCTTAAATTGTTTTTCTATTTCCTCTATTATCGAAGACTTACTTTCTTCAAAGGTTATTTCGTCCTTTGGCACCGTTATGCGTTTTAATTCTTTTTCTAGGATCTTAATATCTTCAGCAATTCCCATCAGTTTAAAAGCCGATATAAAACTATTTTGGTTAATATATTTTTTGGCAGTATCCTTAATAAATAAATTAATATCTCTCACGTTCTGTAAGTTTAGTGTTTTAAATTCAGTTTCTTGATAATATTCAATTGTTTTTTTGAAAGAAACGAGTTTGAACCAGGGTAAAGTTTGTTCATATGTATTGATAAAATATGAAAAATACTTTTCTTCAAAGTTTTTAAGACAAGAGTAAGAAACGCTAACCATATTATCAAAAAACCTTACATCTTTCTCTCCGATAATATTTAAAAAACCGGCCACAGAAGCATTCCAGAGCCAGTCTCCTAAAGTAAGCCTTATAATACCGCTTTCCATATAAAATCACCCCCTCCTTTTATTATTTACAGCAACTCTAAATACCCAAAGCATAACCCCCTTTTAGACCCAATTCCCCTCTGGTAAAGGTATTGCAATAGATACTGTTCCCCTTCCAAGGAAAATATACCGAGGGAACATGGGATTTTTAGTTCATAGTTCTTAACTATTATCTTCCTCATACGTAGAAATTCTATTTTAAGCTGTTTTACATCATAACTTACATCTCTTGAAAATTTGCCTTCAAGTTCATTTTCTAAGTTTCTTTTTAGTATATTTGCTGAATTATCATCTTCAAACGTATAAAACCAGTCTTTACCAGTTTCTCTATTATGATCCCTTATAACAATGGGAGATAAGGTGTTGAATAATGCTTTTTTCTGTGTAACGATCCTTTCCTTTTCCTGATTAATGTTTATTAGCCTTAGCTGATTTCCACATGAAAGCTTGTGCCATTTGTACTTTTGCCCGCACATTGCATTATAAATTTTTATTCCAATATAAGAGTCTGCTGTAGAAAAGTTTACGATCATTCGTTTACTCTTAACTAATATACTTTCTTTCCTCATCTGTGTTTCAGGTACGAAGTAAACCGCCATAGTAAACTCCTTACTAGCAATCATCCCATTACCATACATTTCCTTGTAAAAATTTTCATCGCTTTTTTCAAGAGCTTGTTTCAAATATGAAATTATTTTTCTTCTGTAATCCATTGCTAATTCTTCATTTTCCAATTCAAATGTAAAATTGAACCTCATATGTTCTCACCTCCTTTTATCAAAATCTTATATTTAACGCGGTATGCAGAAAGTTTTGACTATGTAAAGTCTTTTCTTCATAGTAGGTTTAACAAGTTAGTATATTAAACTTGTTATTAACAATGAGCTTAATTCCAAGATGGCTATATTAAAAAATGTCTTAGTGCATAATATTATATATTTACATTCCCAGAGGTATTAAATTAATTTGCCAATATATTATTACACATACTATTATTTTACAACAAAATATTATATTGTCAATGAGCATTTCGAATACTTGGTTTAATTTTGGTAATATCACTATGTGATTAATTTGTGATGACAAAAATTATTTTTATAGTAGGATAATTATTACATGTCAGAAGTCAAAAGTTGTCAAATAATGCATGTCTAGTCGTGGCATTTGGTATGTATATTTTATAAGGACATCCCTTTTTGTATAACTTGGGATGTCCTTCTATTGTAATCATTTGTCACCTATGAATTTTATATGAGTTCCTTTGTCTTTCGTACTAAGTAAAGCGGTATGTTAATAATCCGTCCATTTTTTTGATAGTTGTTTTTTGAAAAGCGGATTGCATATTCGGGTTTTGCAGCGTTAACGTACCATTCAAAATATGGTGAAGGTTTATCCTCACCGCTCTTTACATCAACCAGAATAATTTCAGTTCCGTGCTGCAATACAAAATCAATTTCACCGCCAAGCGTTGAAAAATAATGAGGGTCGGCATCAAACTGTCCCTTGAGCTGTTGCAACATATAGTTTTCAGTAAGCTGACCCTTGAATTTGAAATCATCCTTAAACAGTATGTCACTGTTATCAATTCCTGCCATTTGTTTTAGAATTCCTGTATCAAACATGAACACTTTAAAATAATCAGTCATGACAAATTCTGACAGCGGATACTCAATATTAGTGATATTGTAAACCCTATTCAATATATCTAACGAGAGCAGCCATTCTATAGCCTTCTCAAAGTCCCAGACCCTGCCACCTTCTTCGATTGCACCGTACTTAAACCTCTCATTAGGTTTTGCCAGCTGTGATGGTATGCAGCGAAATGTCATTAAAATGCGTCCACTTTCAAGACTTTCATTATAAATGGAAAAGGTGTTCTCATAATCAGCAATTATGTCCTGCTGAATCTGTGCAACTTTCTTTAAATCCCTATAACTTATCCATGAGTTAACACATTCAGGCATGCCGCCGATAATAAGATAAAGATTATAGGCTTCCAGCAGTCTGCTATGTAAAGTTTCCTCAATAGGTTTATCTTTCTCAATGCCTAGATAATATGAATATAATGATTCGTCCGTGGCTTCCAAATATTCATCAAAGTAATACGGTTTAATTTCTAGTATATCGACCATATCGTTAGGATAAAACTCTGGCTGTGTAAGCATTGCACCAAGCAAGCTGCCTGCAGCAACGACATGATACTCTCTTGCTTTCTCCCCAAAATATTGCAATGCACGAAAGGCTTCAGGGCAATCGTGTATCTCATCAAAGATGATGAGCGTCTTTTCTGGTAGTATTTTCTTACCACCAATCAAGGAAAGGTGCTCAACAATTTCTTCTGGATTTTTATTATTTTCGAATATTGGCTTAAGCTTATCGTCTTCGCAGAGATTAAAATACACATAATTCGTATAATATTTCTTGCCGAATTCAAGCATAAGCCAAGTCTTTCCTACTTGGCGCACACCCTTGAGCACTAATGGCTTACGATCCTCGCGCTTTTTCCACGCTAACATATGCTTAATCGCGTTACGAATCAAGAAAAATCACCATCCTTTCTGAGACTACACTAATAGGATAGCACATATTATCTAATAACACAGCCAAAATTTTATTTTTCATGTAAAATATTTGAAAAATATATACGTTTTAAGGATTTGTTCCAGTATTTTTATCAATATGCATAAATCATATTGCCAAACCTTACAGAAACAGGCTTAGCCAAGATCCATTGGTTTGTAGTTTGATTGTCATAATAAAAAAGTGCTCCGTTGGTTGGGTCAATTCCACTAAGCGCCTCCTTAGCCGCTTTTATGGATTCTTCTCCTGCTGGCTTATTGATCCAACCGTTTTCCACAGGAGTGAATTGATAATAACCGTCTATATTTTGATATATTACTTCTGTAATAGAATTTGCAAAAACTCCGATTCTATTGAGTACAACAGCTCCCACTGCAACTTTTGCTTCATAAGGCTCACCCTGAGCTTCAGCATGGATTAACCTAGCAAGCAGATCCAGTTCCTCTGCAGAATATGATTTACCGGGACTTGATTCATTTTGGGGAACATCCTTTGGAATATCTTTATGAACATTCTCGGGGACATTCTTAAGAACAGATTTTGGGACTTCCTGTGTTTTTGTTTTTACTTCAGGCTCATTTACAGGCAGTGTATTTCTTGATTCACGGGTCGGTGCCGATCTAGATACTTCCGCATCATCGACTCTGCTCTCGAGTTTTGGTTCGGGCTTTACTTCTTCATTTTCAGATAATAAGGGTAGGGTATTATCACCTTTTTTATGACTCTCTGTGTTTAAGGTGCCGGTATTTTCAGATATCAAGGTATTATCCTTTTTGATTTCATTTTCTTTATCCGTTGGACCGATAACATCCGCGAAGATTAATATAGTAATACTCAATGTAATACTCACAATAACAATTGACTTCCAGCTTTTCGGATTTTTTATTTTATTAAATATATACATTATTCATCCTCCTTCTATTCGAACGATTCAGCTTATTATAATTTTAATGCAATACTCGCCGGTAATCTATTGGTAACTCTGTGTAAGCCAGGTAATATCTGCAAATGCAGTTGCCATTTCTGTTGCCAAATGGTCAACTGTTTTAAGCAATAAAAAAACCTGTGATTGTTATAGATGATTGCAATAGATCACAGGATATATTCTGCCTTGGAGCTACTGAGGGGACTCGAACCCCTGACCTGCTGATTACGAATCAGCTGCTCTACCAGCTGAGCCACAGTAGCATTTTCAATACTTTCAG
>DUPP01000170.1 GCA_012838265.1 Clostridiales bacterium | reverse complement strand
CTATATATACATAATTACTCTGCCATGTATATGATTCTTAACGCTCATTATACCATACACATACCTTTATTGCATCTATTTCTTAGCGATACTATTATTTTTTGTCAGAATTTTATCAATAAGCAACCTTCGTATCACCGCCAGGTTTTGGAACAATCTACCACCGAAAACAAAAATTGCGGCATAGTACAGGGGAACACCCAAACGATCTCCTAAATAGGCAAGAAGTCCCGCTAATATAGCATTTGTAACAAAGCCAGTGATAAAGATCAGATTGTTGTATTTTCCTTCCAAATAAGATCTGGCAGCACCCACTATCGAGTCGATAGCCGCAAGAAGTCCCATAGTGATATAAAAGGAATATTCAGTCGGATAAGATATATCTAATGAAAAACCAAGGAGAATACCTCCGACCAATCCCACTACCATTGCTACTAACAATTTTATTCCTCCTTTGACGCCTTCGTCATATATTGATAGGTTTGATATTCTGCTATTTTATTAATTGTTATATCATCTTCTATGCTCAGCCTAAAAATAATTCCATAATCATTAAGCACAGTACCATAACCCTCCGGACCTACCAATGCTGCTGCCATTCTTTTAGAGTCTCCAATAGCTCTTATTACAAAAGGCCGTGCAAAGAATTGGTCATTGATTCTAATAGTATAGCCCGAGCATGATATTGAAGAGTTATTGGTAAGCCGCTGACCATTTACTGAAATCACTTCTGCTCCAGAGCGATTCAACTCATTAATCACTGCAAGAATATCCATATCATGCACAAGAACAACATTGGGGTCTTCGCCTTCATAAAGTTCCCTTGTTCCGTCATCAATAAACACAACCACACCTTCTCCTTGTACGTCTGTATTGCCGCTGATGGCCTTGTACATCTCATGTTCTTGCAAAATCCTATCCTTTAGTTCGTTGCTTTCATCTGTTGAAAGTGCTCTGTATTCTTCCAGTTTTTTTTCTGTTTTCTCGATTAATTTTTCTATTTGTTTAATATTCTCAATTTCACTTTCAATAGTTGTCTGGTAATCAGTAATTGTCTTTGACGATACGTACAACTGCTGACCGTTGGTTGCTCTGGATTGTATAATGATAGAAAACCCGATTACAAAACATAAAACAAAAACGAAGAGTATTCTTAGTTTCATTTGACCCACCAACCTATTCTTCCATTTTGACAGGTTTTGCGTATCGGAATTTTAATATTCCACTGAATCTTGGAATTTCTATCTCATCCTTCTGTTCAATCTGTATCCTCAAACCAAAATTCCTCATTTGTTCAATAATACCAAATCGTATTGTCAATGTGGATTCAATTGTTTCCGGGCTCCCTATTGCTTTTATAATATACGGAGGGGCTGTAGGAACGGTATTAATATTCACATTATTTCCTGCAAGACTTATTTCCGTTGTAACAATGATTCTTTGACCGTTAATAGATATTGCTTCTGCTCCCGCTTCTTTCAACTTGTTTACAAGGCTCAAAAGAAGCTCATAGCGCAGCATAATAACGCTATGGACACCTGCATATTCATCAGTCGGAATAGGGTCGTCTACAGTTATAATGACACCCGGACCCTTAACATCCACAGTACCTGCTGCCATTTTATACTTTTCCAAATCAGAAACAAGGTTAGCCAGAAAAAAGTCTTCATTCGCTTTTTCTGCTTCTATCTTTTCCAATCTTTTTTCAAGTTCGTTCAGCTCCTGTAAGGCGGCATCCTTTTCTGTCCTAACCTGCTTTAGTTCTTCCAAATATCCCTGAGCCTTGGCATAAGGTATCAGTCCCCCGTGATCCGAACCCTGCGTAGTCGTAATTTGAATAGATATTACTAACCCAATAAAAAGAGCCAGTAATCCTATAACTACCATTCCACTAATTTTCTTCATCTGTTCCCCTCTCTCCCCATTAATTATTCCACTAACGGGCTGAATGAAAAATACTCATCACTGCCCATTCTAATCACGCCTCGTTCAATTCCCTTTTTGTATAAATCATATAATACTTCCTTTAAAGAGCCTAGGTTGTCCATAATATTCTCAGGTGTACCCTCACAAATAAGTTGATCGTAAATATATGCTTTAATTATGAGATTTGAAGTTTCAATTTTCTTAAAATACAGTTCATGCTCTTTGACTTTTTGTATTAACTTTAATATATCGTTTAATAAAGCATTTTGCTCCACCTTCAAAGGTGTTCCGGGTTCCATATTGGTTACGATTGTTCCGGTAATCAGTGTTACTGCAGGCTCAATATCCGATATTCTTAATACCATTCCCTCACTGTCAATGAGTATGTACTTATTTCCATAAGGCACAGCTGCATCTTCGGAACGTTCCTGAACGCTAATCACAACCTCAGCGGGCAGCCGTTTTCTTAGCTTTACATTTTTGACGTAAGGATCTGCCAAAAGGTTCTCCTTCATTTGAGAAAGAGAAGCTTTAAATAGATTCTCCCCCGTTCTTACACCCGCCAAGCTGATTAACTGCTCTTTAGTATAATGATTGTTATTCTCTACAGTTATTTTTTGTATATCAAACATACTTGATGAAAAAAAGAAATATAAAGATGCTGCTAATATTAACAAAATAAAAAACTTCAAAAGATAACGCTTCTTTTTTCTTTTTCTCTTTTTTCTAACCTTATCTTTTTCCTGCATTGCAAATTTCCTTAAGTTCTATCTTGTGTTGCTTCTCTCTTGATTTCCGCACCAATTTTACATAAGGCTAATTCAAATTTATCATACCCTCTGTCTATATGGCAAATGTTTTCTACAATTGTTTCCCCTTCTGCAGCTAATCCTGCAAGAACCAGAGAAGCACCTCCCCGCAGATCTTTTGAAACAACTCGCGCTCCTGTAAGCCTATTAACCCCTTTAACAACTGCAGTTCTGCCGTCTACCTTGATTTTGGCTCCCATTTTCATTAATTCCTCTACATGCTTAAAACGGCTCTCAAATATCGTCTCTGTGATTATGCTGGTCCCCTTAGCAATGGTCATCAGGGTCAAGAACTGAGATTGCATATCAGTTGGAAACCCGGGGTACGGCTGAGTTTTTAACATTTCAACAGCATTTAACTTTTCAGGAGCAATCAGTTCCACGAAATCTTTTCCTTCTCGGATTATACAGCCGGCTTCCCTAAGCTTAGACAAAGTCATACTCATATGTTCCGGTATGGCATTTCGCAGGACAATATCCCCTCCTGTTATGGCTGCCGCCGCTAATATGGTTCCTCCTTCGATTCTATCGGGAATAACCGTATGTTCCGCCTGGTGATATGACTTTGTACCTCGAATCAGGATTTCTTCTGTCCCGGCACCTTCAATTTCTGCTCCGCATGCGTTTAAATAACGCTGAAGATCCACGATTTCTGGTTCTTTTGCAGGATTGATAATCCTTGTTTCTCCCTCAGCAGCTGTTGCTGCCATCATTACGTTTTCTGTTGCTCCAACACTTGGAAAATCAAGATGGATTTTACAACCAACCAGCTTATCTGCGGTGCATTCCAAAAATCCATGCGATTCCTTGATTGTTACACCTAGCTTTCTTAAGGCTGATAAATGAATATCAATAGGCCTTAATCCAATTTCACAACCGCCGGGATAACTCAGTGTCACTTTTCCGCACCTGGCTATCATCGGTCCCATCAAAAAAACCGAGGATCTCATTTCCCTCATTAAACGTTCTGGTATCGTGTAGGAGTTGATCGGCTCAGTGTTTACGATTACGCTGTCTTCTTCTTTTGTGATCTTACATCCGATTTCTTTTAAAATAGTAAACATATTCTGCACATCCGAAAGGTTGGGGCAGCTTTTTATTTTGCTTTCGTGTCCTGTGACGATGGTTGCGGCGAGAATTGGCAATACTGCATTTTTAGCGCCTGTAAGCTCATACTCCCCGCTTAGCTTTTTTTCACCGCATATACGAAATTGTTCCACAAAAATTACACCTCCGCAGAATAACATATCCCGCTTATTAATATAAGCCGATGTCTCAAGAGAAAAATAAAAGATGAAGAGTTACTCTTCAGACACCTTCATTAGGCTTGCTTATACAGATTGCTTATACAGGTCAATCTGTTTAATAGCCTATTTTATAATATGATACTCATTGAAAGGTGTTACTTTATCAGCCCGCCCAATTTTTGCATAAGCGGTAGCGCAAAACCCCTCCAACAGCCGGATTCAACCGCATCCTATACCTTTATTAACGCAAATAGTCCCGGCTAAATAAGGAGATGATCGTAAATCATATCAACAGCGTCGATTTTGCCAATTTTCATACTGGCTTCGGACATTTTATTTATAGCTTCCTTATTGTTCTTTAAACGTAAAATAGTACTTAATAGCTTTTTATCTGAAAGGTCCTTTTCTTCGATGATAACTGCTCCGCCTTTATCGGCTATTACCTTGGCATTATAATACTGATGATTACCGGTAACATTAGGCGAAGGTATGAGAATAGATGCTTTTCCACAGGCAGTTATTTCAGAAACAGTCAAAGCGCCTGCTCTGCTTATCACAAGGTCAGAAGCAGAAAGATACTCATGCATATTATCTACATATTCTAAAATATTTATATTTTTATCTAAGGTTATTTTTGCTTCATTAAATTTATCACATATTTTTTTATAATAATATTTCCCTGTAATAAAAAACAGCTTGATATCTGGCATACCATTAATCATTTCGATTACATGGAACATAGTATTGTTGATTTTCTCTGAGCCAAGACTCCCGCCGAAACATAGAATTACAAATTCAGTGGGTTTTATCTTCATTTTTTCCCTGCTGTTGCTCATGCCACAAACCAGAAAACCATTACGTATCGGATTTCCTGTAACGATTAGCTTATCTTGATTCCTAAAATACTTCTTTGACTCTGGAAAGCTAATAAATACCTTGTCTGCGTATTTCTCCAATAGTTTATTTGTTACTCCAGGATAAGCGTTCTGCTCATGTATATACGTTCGAATCCCTTTTTTATGTGCTGCACGTATCACAGGTCCGCATACATAACCACCTGTGCCTATGACAATGTCAGGTTTAAATTCTCCTATGATCCTTTTAGCTTGTCTGTATCCTTTTACAAGATCAGTTGCGGTCTTAAGGTTTTTCCATATCTTTTTTCTATTTAATCCACTTACAGTAATAAATTTGATTTTATATCCATTTTTGGGCACAAGGTCCTTTTCCATTCCCCGTTCCGTTCCAACAAACAATATCTCTGCATCAGGGTTTTTTCTCTTTATTTTATCTGCAATTGAGATGGCTGGGTATATATGCCCGCCTGTCCCTCCGCCCGTCATGATTACTTTCATTTCTATCTCCTCCAGAAGCGGCTGCCTAATCTACCGTGCCGAATGCCTTGAAATGTTCAGCAATATTCCCATGGATCCCATAAATAGCATAAGTGCGTTCCCTCCATAGCTGATAAATGGAAGGGTTATCCCTGTAGGCGGCATAGAAGAGGTTACTACGGCAATGTTAAGGATAACCTGCAATGCAAGCATTATCGTTATCCCTGATGCCAAAAGGGTTCCAAACAAATCCGGTGCGTTCAAAGCAATATGTACACCGCGCCATATAAGTACTATATAACAAGCTATAAGGATCAAACAACCTATAAAGCCCAGTTCTTCTCCTATTATCGCAAATATGAAATCATTCTGCGGCTCTGGCAGATACAAGGTTTTCTGAATACTTTTACCCAGGCCCACACCAAAAAGACCTCCTGAACCCAAAGCTAACAGCGATTGTATAACTTGGTATCCATCTCCCAGCGGGTCCTGAAATGGATCCAGGAAACTCGTAAGCCTTTTCAATCGATATCCGTCTTCATCTGTCAGTATCATAAACAAAATACCTACCGCGCCAACCCCAACGATGCCAACTAAATACATAATATGCAATCCTGCCACAAACATCATACCGATAATGATGCCGCAAACCGTTATGGCTGTCGATAGATTTGGCTGCAATATAATCAAACCGAAATATACTCCGCAAAGCATCAGCATTGGCAGTACACCTTTAGTAAAGGACTTTATTCGTTTAGGGTCCTTGCTTAGGTACCATGCCACAAATATAATTGCTGCGATCTTCGCTACTTCACCAGGCATCAAGGTAAATGCAAAGTTTTCCATGCCAAGCCATCTTGTGGCATAGTTTCTTGTGATTCCAAGTGGTGTAAACAGCAATCCCAAAAGAACTATACTTATGACCAAGATAATCGGGGCAAACTTCGCATATATTCTGTAGTCGAATATTGCACAAAACAACATAACGCCCAATCCCAACATTGCCCATACGATATCTTTTTTCAGATAATCGTAAGGATCTCCCGTATCATTTAGAGCATTATAATAGCTGGAGCTAAAGACCATTATCACTCCAAATACCACAAGTGCTAAAACAATGATGGTCAGGGCAAAGTCGCCCGATTTCATTCTAGTCTTTTTTCTGACCGCCATTTATTTCTCTCAAACCTCCGTTGGTGGTTAATTATTTCAAAATTTTTGCAAAATTTTATGCACTACTAACACTACTATTCGTTTAAATTTTATATTTCTATTTTTCTAAATCTTTTACACAGTTTTTAAAGTGTCCTCCCCTTTGCTCAAAGTTGGAATACATATCCCAACTAGCGCAAGCCGGAGAAAGGAGTACTGTGTCACCTGGTTCTGCTATCTTATGACTAATTTTCACGCTTTCTTCCATGCACTTAACCATGGTTATATTCGTAAAACCCATACTCTCTGCAGTTTCTTTGATCCTCGGTGCAGTTTTACCCAAAAGAATCAAGTGTTTAACCTTACCCTGAAAAGAGTTGATAAATTCTTTATAGTCTGAACCCTTATCATAACCCCCAGCTATTAAAATAATATTTCCCTGAACCGCATTTATAGCTTTTATAGATGCATCTGGGTTAGTTCCTTTTGAATCATTAATAAAGCGAACACCATCAACCTCACCCACAAACTCAAGTCTATGTTCAACACCCTCAAAGCTTCTCAGAGTATTTGCAATTACCTCAGGTGAGATACCTGCAAAATAACTAATCGCTGTTGCCGCCAGAGCGTTTTCCAAATTGTGATAACCTGGGATCTTCAGTTCATCAACGTTACAGATGTCAATGCATTTACCCGTTTCATCCCGTATAACAATGTCTCCGTCAAGAACAAAGCATCCTAAATCAAGATCTGCCTTTCTGCTGAATGGTATTACCTTTGCTTTGCAGTTTTTTGCCAGCTTCCAGGATATCTCGTCATCATAATTAACAATAAAATATTGACTTTCATCCTGATTCTTATAAATCATAGCTTTCGCCTCTGCATATTTTTCCATGGTTTTATGACGGTCCAAATGATCCGGTGTGATGTTCAGCAATGCAGATACTTCCGGTTTAAAGTATCGGGTAGTCTCCAGCTGAAAACTGCTGGTTTCCGTTACCAGCCAGTCTGATTCACTCGTTTGCAGCGCCTTTGAAATAACAGCAACTCCTACGTTGCCTACCACATAAGTTTTTCTCCCGGAATTTTTAAATATCTGACCTACAAGTGTTGTAGTAGTAGTTTTTCCATTGGTTCCTGTAATAGCAACATATTTTCCCTTCCCGATTCTATAGGCGATTTCAATTTCTCCGATGACTTCAGCTCCTGCATCCTGTGCTTTGCGGACAAAACCAGTATCTAAGGGTACCCCAGGGCTTATTACTACCATATCCAATTCGCCAACATTGTTTGGTTCTTTATCGAAATAACAGGTTACATTCTTGTTTCTTAGGAATTGAATCAACTGGGTATCGATTTCTCTCTCTTCCTTGCGGTCGTATACGGAAACAATAGCTCCCAGTTTCAACAAAGCCTGGGTTGCGGCAATTCCCGATTCCCCCATACCAACTACTAATATTCTTTTATTTTCCAACTGATTCATTTGATCCCTTCTTTCTTGCTATTTTTACGCTTTAGTACCTGACTCGAAGAGTCAGGAGAATTCAGCGACTTAATTAAGCGATTCATTATATAATTAACAGGCTGATTGAGCATAAAATAAAAGTTACAATCCAAAACACTGCTACAACTTTTGTTTCCTTCCAGCCGCTTAATTCAAAGTGATGATGAAGCGGAGCCATTTTAAGAACCCTTTTTTTCCTTGTTTTATAACTTACTACCTGTACTATTACCGACAATGCCTCAGCTACATACACACCGCCAGCAATCGGAATTACAAGCTCAATATTCATCATTATTGCTGCAGCAGCAATGCCTCCACCCAATGCCAGAGAACCTGTATCTCCCATAAATACCTTCGCAGGATATCTGTTAAACATTAGGAATCCAAAGCAAGCTCCTGCCATCGCAGCGCAAAAGACTGATGCTGTCGTAAACCCATACATGGTTCCTGCAATTGCCAAAAACAATGCAACAATCAGGGTTACTCCCGAAGCCAGACCATCCAGACCATCCGTCAGGTTTACGCTATTTACCATTGCTACAACAACGAATGCGATAAATGGAACATACCATATACCGAAGTCCACAAACTTATTGATAATCGGAATAAAAACTGTAGTTCCATACACTGAAACTCTCGACTGATAAAAGGCAAGCCCGACTGCTATTAATATCTGCAGAATCAGTTTCTGCTTTGCAGTCAAACCTAAATTTCTTTTTAGAGATATCTTTACAAAATCATCGAGGAATCCTAGGATAGCAAAAGATAAAAATGCAATGGCAATTATTAGCATATCCGTATTGATACCGCCAGCGGTCAGGCTAGTTATCAATACGGCTCCAACAATCGCCACACCCCCCATGGTTGGGGTGCCGGATTTTACCATATGTGTTTTCGGTCCATCTTCACGAATGCTCTGACCTGCTTTAATTCTCTTTAATACAGGGATTAACAGTGGGGTACTGATTACTGTAATTATAAACGCTATTGCGGCTGTTGTTCCAATCTGTAAGTATTCCATTCTCAACTTGTCTCCATTATTTTCTTTACTACTTGATCCATTGCCATACCTCTTGATCCCTTTACCAAGATGACATCGCCAGATGATATCATACTACCGATGTCTTTTAACAGCAACTCTTTTGTTTTGTAATAATGGATTTTATCAGCCCCAAGTTTTTCTTTAGCGCCTTCAGCGATATGCTCTGCCAGTTCACCCACTGCAATCAGCAGGTCCAGACCGCTATCAGCAGCATATTGACCTACTGCACGATGAAAGTCGACAGAATTATTACCTAGCTCAAACATGTCTGCTAGAATTGCAATCTTTCGAAAACCTTTTGTTGCAATCAATACATCTATGGCCGCCCGCATTGAGTCAGGACTTGCATTATAAGTATCATCTATTATTTTCATACCATTTTTCCCTTTAATGCTGAGGCGTTTATCTGTGATTTCAAGCTTTAATAGACCCGCAGCAGCTTCTTCCATGGATATCCCGCAGGATATTCCGGCTGCAATAGCAAGTGCTGCATTATATGCGTTATGTCGACCTGGTATAAGCAGACGAAAGTTGTACATTTCTTTTTTATATTCTATAGAGAATTCTATTCCTTCTTCTCCAAAATCTATAATGTTTGATAGAATAAAATCACTTTTTCCCGTATTACCAATTGTTATGACTTTGTATCTCCCTTTAACTGCTTCCTTTGACAGTAAATCGCTCTCTTCGTTGATGATCAAAATACTATCTTGATCGAAGTAATTGACAATTTCAAGTTTTGCTTTCAATATATTTTCGCGGCTTCCAAGATTTTCGATATGGGAATTGCCAATATTCGTAATAATACCTATGTCAGGGCGGATTAGCTCAGCGAGCAAGTCTATTTCACCAAACTCACTCATTCCCATTTCAAAAATACCTACCTCCGTGTCATCTTCTATAGAAAGCACCGTTAGCGGCAACCCAATATGATTGTTGAAATTTCCTGGATTTCTTGATGTTTTATACTTTTCTGAGAAAATCCGGAAAAGCATTTCTTTGGTGGTAGTCTTACCAGTACTGCCAGTTACACCGATTTTTTTTATAGATAATAATGACAGATAATACTTAGCTAGCCTCTGGAGCGCCTCGGTTGTATTATCAACCAACAGGAAGCTCACATTATTTGTTTGGAGTAATTGATTCTCTGGCATTTTAGAAAGGACTACTAGGCTGCAGCCTCTATCAATCGCTTGGAGAATAAAATCATGAGCATCATGCTGCTCCCCAATCAAAGCAAAGAAAGCTTCTCCTTTCGAAACTACTCGCGTATCAGTTGAAATGCCGTTTATTACATCTTCAGGATTCCCATGAAGTAATTCACCGCACACTGCTTCTAAAATTTGTCTTACAGTTAAACTTTTCATTTTATTCACCGTTAGTTAATACTTCTTCAGTTAATTTTTTAATAACTTCTCTATCATCGAAATAATGTTTTTCTTCACCTATGATCTGATAGGTTTCATGGCCTTTTCCAGCTACAATTATTATGTCTCCATTTCTATAAATGGAAACGGCTTTTTTTATTGCTTCGTATCTGTTTTCAATAATTTCATAATAACAGCCCGTTTCATAAATTCCGGATTCAATGTCAGCAGCGATATTTTCCTGTTTTTCTGTTCGGGGATTGTCACTAGTTATAATGCAGTAATCGCTGTATTCTCCTGCTATCTTTCCCATGAGCGGCCTCTTCTTTTTATCTCTATCTCCGCCGCAGCCAAAAATGCAAATCAATCTGCCCCTTTTAAAATCAGTTGCTGTTTTTAGTACCTTCTCAAGTGCATCTGGTGTATGAGCATAATCAACGATAGCTATGATTCCTTTATCGTTTTCAACAAGCTCGAACCGGCCCGGAACGCCCTTAAGTCTTTCCAATCCCTTCTGAATTGCCACAAATGAATAGCCTGAAGATCTGGCACATGCTAAAGCAGCCATTCCATTATATATAGTAAATATACCCGGAGTATTAAGTTTAACCAAATCACTAAAGAGTGATTTTTCATTTACTTTAACGGTGGAACCTTTTTCAGTGGTTTCCAGGATTTCTCCAAAATAATCAGCTTTTCTATCCTTTAATGAATACCCAAAAACCTCTTTATTATTCTGTTCCAATTCATTAAACAGCCTTTTGCCATATTTATCGTCTAAGTTAATTATGCAAGGCCCTTGCGTCAAAAAGAACAGCTTTTTTTTTGCCTCGTAATAGTTTTCTACATCATTATGGAAATCCATATGGTCAGGAGTAAGATTTGTAAACACGGCGGCCTGAAATTGAATATCGTCAACTTTTCCTAAAGCGAGAGCGTGAGAGGATACTTCCATAACACAATTCGCAATCCCTTCCCCGCGCATTTCTGCAAACATACGCTGCAGGTCACAGGATTCTGGAGTCGTATTTTTAGATTCATACTCTTTGCTGCCAACATGATATCCTATAGTACCTATCAGCCCGCACTGCCTCCCTGCTGCTTCAATGATTCTTTTAAGCATAAAAGAAATGGTGGTCTTTCCGTTGGTGCCGGTTATACCGTATAAAGTAAAGGGTAAATTTTTGTTTTGATAGAAATTGGCGGACATCTTCGAAAGAGCCCTTCTGCTGTCATTAACCTTTAAAACCGGTATCGACTTCACATCGATATCCTCTTCGCAAATTATAACAGATGCACCCCGAGAGGCTGCATCTAAAGCATAAATATGTCCATCAGTATGATACCCCTTCATGCAGACGAAGGCGTACCCCTTCTCCACCAGCTTCGAATTGTACGTAATCCCCGTTACCTCAAAATCGGCGAGGTCATCAGGGTATGATGCCCCTGTTCCTCTTAATAAATCCCTGATTTTCACCTTTCCCAGTCCCCCTTGGACAACGTTATAGTCTCAGCTGAATTATTGGATTCTTCAGTTTTGTCTTAGTAAATAGAATTTTGTAAATTGTTCTTATGTAGATTCCCCTTTTTAAGTTTACTAATTTTTGTATAAGCAGACTGTGCCTCCCTTTTGCATTTTTTCACCCGGTTTAGGATATTGATCTACAATAACAAAATCTTCCCCTGAATCAGTAGCCGGAGTAATGGTATAATTCAAAGACGCACCGCCTAGAATCCCTATTGCATCGCTGAAATTGGTATTTATGACATCCGGCACTACTGTCTGTTCACTTTGCAATGCCTGCAGCTCTTCTTCGCTATACCTTGGCTGAATATTCATATATCTTAAAGTTTCTTCGAGTATGATTTTAACTCCAGGTGCTGCGGTTTGACTTCCGAATTTAACACCTTTTGGGTTATCAACGATTAGAAGGATTGAAATCTGCGGATCATCCATAGGAGCCATTCCAATAAATGATGAAAATGTTTCGTTGCTGTATCCGCCGCCTTTCGCCTTATTTGCCGTACCAGTCTTGCCGCCAACTCTATAACCCGGTACCTTTGCATTTCCTCCGCCACCTTCAGCAACTACGGACTCCATGATAAGACACATTTCATCTGCAGTTTCTTTTGAAACAACCTTTCGGACTACCTTCGTATCAAAGCTTTGTATCACATTGCCGTCGATGTCTCTCAATTCTTTTACTATTCTTGGCTGCATCAGCTTCCCTTCATTGCCAAGAGCAGAAACTGCCGTTATCAGCTGAATTGGGGTAACAGCTATACCTTGACCGTATGACATTGTTGCAAGACCTACTGGTCCTGCTGTTTCTTCAGACTGAAGGATCGCGTATCCTTCTCCGGGATAATCTATCCCCGTTCTTTCTCGTAGTCCAAAAAGCTCAAGGTAATCAAAATACGTTTCGTAACCAGTTCTTTGGGCGAGCTGCACGAAAACTGGATTGCATGAGTTTCCAACTGCTTCTATAAGATTCTGTGAGCCATGGGGATTATATGACCGCCAGCATTTCAATCTTTGGCCTGCCACGGTTATGCTTCCGGTGCATACAAATTTATCATCAAGATGAGTGACACCTTCTTCCAGTGCTATTGATGTCGTTAATAGCTTAAAAGTGGATCCTGGCTCATAAGTGTCACTAACCAATGGATTTCTCCACATAGCATTCCAATAGTTCAGTTTTTCCTGATTTGACAGGCTCTCAACGTAGGCTGCCTCACTCGGATTGAGCGGAACCCTTGGATTATTAGGATCATAGTCCGGTGTTGTTGCCATGGCCAAAATATCACCAGTCTTAGGATCCATAACGATGCACATTGCACGATCTGCTTGTGTATTCACCATTACAGTATCCAGTGCTTTTTCCACATAATGTTGAATAACCTCATCGATAGTAAGAACCAGGTTCAATCCGTTCTCAGCCTGAAAATATTTTTCTACTCCGTAAGAAAGGCTGTCACCATCCCTGTCAGTGTTTTTAATCCATCGTCCGGATATACCGCTTAAATATTTGTCATATTTAAGTTCCAAACCTGCAAGCCCTCTGTTGTCATCTGTGGTGCTTCCCAGCAAATGTGCTGCAAATGAACCCATAGGATAATACCTTTTTACATCCTCGGCAATTTCTACTCCCTTAAGCCTTTCATTTCTTATCCTATCCGACTTTTCCTTATCAACGTATTTTGCAACTCTTACCAGACTTCTTTCCTGACTTATGGTTTTTAAGATTGCATCTTTATCCATTTCCAGGATCTCTGCAAGCTTGGATGCTGTCATTTCCAGTTTTAATGATGATTCTTCGGCAGTAGGGGCATCCTTCACAACCCCTGGTCTTGCCCAAATGCTGCTGGTAACTGCACTGATTGCAAGTTCTTTTCCGTTCCTGTCATATATTATCCCTCTTTTGGCAGGTATTGGTACATCTCTCGTCTGCTGCTCAACAGCCATCTTAGAATACTTATCACTGGCAACTACCTGTATCCAGCCTACTCTAAAAGCTAATCCTGTGCATAGAATACATGCAACGATAAAAAAGAATATCAGTCTTCTTTTATTTTTATTAGTACTTGGTGCCATACTTAATACTCCTGTTTATTTTTGCCAGGTTATCTGATATATTAAAAGCCAGATTATACACTTATTCCTAATTAAGTTCTCTGGCTTATCTTTAACAATATGCAGTTATGATGATTCTCTTTTGTTCATAAAGATACTCTTTTGTCCGGTAAATATAGTGATTTTGTATATAACAAAGAAAGGCTCTCTTTGTATTATATCTTTCCTTTATTAATTATATGCCTGTTCCTGCATAACGAATGCGAAGTCTTTAGAGGTTATTTCACTTTTATCTATGTATACAAGCTGACTTGCCGTGGGGTATGTCATTCCCAGTTCTGCTGTAGCTTTTGCTTCCACGATCTGAATATTTGAAGCGCTTTCAATTTTAACATTAAGATGTTCTATTTCGTTTAAGATAACTGCATTCTCTTTAATTATATTATTGATATTAACCTTAATGCTCGCAGCATAAGCAGTCGCTATTATTATGCCTATGCAAAGGATGCCGATTAATATCGTTAAAAGCAGCAATCGCAATTTATCTGCCGGGTTTATTCCAGTATTCGTACTCCTAGGCTTAGATGATTTTTCTTTGACTATGACAGGCCTCATATTAATACCATATCTTCTATAAGACTCTTGATATTCATACCATTTTTCTGCTGCCATCATAAGTATTTACCTCTTTCCTCATATTAACTTGTCCGAGTTGAATTATTCTTACGTCGTTCAACCACTCTCAATTTTGCGCTTCTAGCCCTTGGGTTCATTTCAAGCTCATTCGAGGTTGGTAATATAGGCTTACCAGTTATCTTTTTTACATCTGCCTTCTTCCCGCAGACACAAACAGGAAAATCCTTAGGGCAGGTACACGGGTTTGCTCTTCTGTTGAATGTCTCCTTAACGATTCGGTCTTCCAGCGAGTGAAATGTAATAATACATAATCTTCCTCCTTCATCAAGAACGTCAATAAATTCATCTACTGCTGCGGCTAGCTTGGAAAGTTCATCGTTTACCTCAATACGTACAGCCTGAAAGGTTCGTTTTGCGGGATGAGGTCCTTCCCTTCTTGCAGAAGCCGGAATTGCAGCTTTTATAATATCCACCAGTTCAGATGTTGTTTTAATACGACGATTCTTACGTTCTTTCACAATGAATTCGCTAATGCGTGATGCCCATCTTTCTTCACCGTATCTTCTTATAATATCTGTTAATTTTTTTTGGTCGTATTCATTCACTACAATTTCAGCCGTTAAATGGTCAAGCCTGTTCATACGCATATCAAGGGCAGCATCCTGCATATAGGAGAAACCTCTTTCAGGATTATCCAACTGAAAAGAAGAAACCCCCAGATCCAAAATCGCACCTTGAATACTTTCAATCCCCTGTTTTTTTAAAATTCTTTTGATGTTCGCATAATTATCCTGGATGAATATCTGCCTGCATAAATAACCGTTCAAACGTTCAGTGGCTGCACAAATTGCATCCTTGTCTCTGTCGATGCCTATAAAAATCCCCTTTTGATTTAATCTTTCACAGATACCAGAGGCATGTCCGCCTCCACCGAGAGTACCATCCACATAAATCCCTTCCGGATCGATGTTTAAATATCGAATTGATTCCAAAAATAGTACAGAAGTGTGATTGAATTCCATATTTCTACCTATATCCCAAATTCAGCCATCTTTTCAGCAATCTCATCGGGGCCTAGATTTGCTCCTTCGTTGTATTTATCCCATTCTTGCTTGCTCCAGATTTCAATTTTACTCAATACACCTATTGTTACCAATTCTTTATCAATTTTTGCATGTTCCCTTAAATTTTGAGGAATGGTCAGTCTCCCCTGTTTATCTATTTCGCATTCCGCTGCACTGGAAAAGAAATATCGGACAAAGGCTCTCGCATCCTTATTGGATACAGGAAGACTAGTCAGCTTATCTTGGAATTTTTCCCATTCCTCCATAGGATAAATATAAAGGCAATTATCTAGTCCCTTAGTCAGAATAAACTTAGTTCCAAGCTGTTCTCTGAACTTTGAGGGGATAATAACCCTGCCTTTCGCATCTATGGAGTTTTGGTACTCACCGATAAACATAGACTATTCTCCACAATAATTTGTAATTTAACACCACTATACACCACTCCGTACCACTTTTCAACCACTCATATTCAAAAAAGGGCACTAATTAATAAAAATAGTCCCCTTTTTTTCCTGCAAATACCTTATATTACCGATAAACTACAATATGTTGTGAAGAATATAAAAACTATCAAAATATTGAAATAATAATTAAAATTAAGATCTATAACTTTTTTAGTTATTTCATTGTAATAGCTGCTTTATGTGACACTTAAAAAAAATCATCATATAATGTAGCATACTTGATTGCCTCTTTACATAGTAAAACTGAACTCGCAGTTTTTTCCTATTATTCAGTAAATTACTATGATACAATTACAAAGAGAGGTTATCAGATATGAAACGACATCGATTAGCCGATGCCAGAATTACTTCCAGCAACTGTTTAGGTCATACCTGCGGAACGAATATTGATACAGAAGGCATCGATTTTACAAACAAAAAACCACATTTAACTTATATAGATAAGGTTTTCTCCTTTAACCAGGACACCTCTTGCCCACTTCTTTTTAATTTAAATACGGGCGGCGAGAATGCCGATGATTTTCAGGTCAAACTATTACTCGACGAGTGCGATTGCAGTAATGTGCCTTGTACACTTACAAGGGATGCTGTCTTTGAAATAGACAACACCTTTGTAGTTGTTGAGTATTTTAATACACGGCCTCCAGGAAACATTATCGCCTCACAAATTACGTTGGACGGTTTTCCCGTTGATGCCGTAAGTTTCTCTAATGGTCAATACACAGCAAAAACAGCCAACGTACTTTCAAGAATTCAAAAAGATAGGTGCTTAGATAAGGGTCTTCCAACAAAAGTCTTTTTCCTGATCAACAATGTTGGTCCTTGGGATTTCCGCGCAACCTACGTTCTTGAAGGCACTGTAACAACCGGCGGCAGGCTTTGCAAATTCCGTGCAGAAATATCAAATACTCCAGACTCACCGAACACTTCACTTCCACCAAGTGCATTGAGTAACTTTGCAATCCGCAATTTGAGCCTGCCGTGCGCCATAAACGGGATAGCACCGGATATCAATTTCCAATTCAATGCAAGAATCAATCTGGTCAATCCTAGATTGGTGGTGAATTGCGAAACATGTCCGCCGCCAATTCCAGTTAATGGTGTCGAAGGCGAGCAGGAAGAAACTAAGCTCTTCCCGCCATTTCCATGCTATCCATGCCCGCCATGTCCTCCTGTAGTGAATCCATTAAACTGTACCGTTTCTCTTGTCACAGCATTAGCAATCGAACCTGAGATACACGTTGAAACTGTTCGTAGAACTTTATTCTGCTTAAATGCCTGTGAAGGTTTGCAGCCTTGCCAAGGTTCAGTTGTCGCTGCTGAAATTGAGGATGATATAGAAGAGTGCATAATAGGTGGAGTCGACCGTCCTGACTGTTGCTGCTGTGATGACTCTAAAGACTTTAAGGATTGTGATGATTCAAAAGAACACATCAGAGATATTATAAAGCACAAATCCCGCTGCGAGGAATCGCCGGAATTCGAAGATGATTGTTTCGAAGATGATTGTTTCGAAGATGATCGTTTCGAAGACAAACGATTCTGCAGAAAAGACCGTGAGGATGTTGAAGATGTCCGAAGAATAATAAGAAAACATGAAAAAAACGACGATGAAGAAGATGTAAGAGAACGAATTAGAAAAAAACGCAGAACTGCTTTCCAGTTTCACGGCTCAAATGGCTGCAGTTGGTAGGATATCAATAAAAAAATTATGATAATCTATGTTCCTTTGGAGCATTAGGTTAATGGGACAGAAGAAGCTATCTTCTGTCCTTTTTTATGTTCCATGGAGAACTGGTTTAATGTCTTTTTTTACTTATAAAAATATTTTTAAGTTTTTCGTTAATTGGTCATATTTGTTGTCTTTTTTGCAAAATTTGTGCTACAATACAAGTAAGTTAATAAACGGGAATACTAAATTAAAATTGGGATGGAGAATTTATGGCATGACCGAAAACTTTACTTCTAAAGCACTTGAAGCCAATTTAATACAAACAAGGGTCTCGGATATCAAAATTCCTGAAGAGCAGCAATGGTTTATAGATATTTCCCGAGAAAAATGGGGAATACACAAAAGAGCCGAGGAATTTATAACTGAATTAAATCATAAATTTGTCAATTACCAGTATGTCATTGAAGCATTACATAATATAAGCCTCTCTGACCTCTGGTTTTATAATTCTTACGAAGAGTCCGAAAAAGCCCTTATGGTTTTAGTTAACATCTTTAAGGATCTTATTAATTCAGATTTGACGGAAGAGCAAAGAGAACTTCTTATAAAAACTATCATTAAATTCATGGAACGTTTAGTTAATCTTTCTGTTTTTCCTCATTCTATTATATGGAAATGCCTTGACCTTATAAAAGCAGATATATTAATTCATGAAAACCTCTATTTGTTCAATTCAGGTTATTTTAAAACCTATTTCAATAAAATAGCTATATTCCCCGAATACAGAGACAGTCTTTATCAAATGACCTATGGGATACTGGATAAATGCATAACTTTTTGGGAAGAAACCACAGATGTGGAAGCATGGCTCACTGAGCGTAATATTACTTTTGATTCAATAGAGCCTGATATGCTTCAAGAAATTCAAAAGCCTTTTTTTAATCGGCTCAGAGGTGAGCTGCAAAAGTGCAGACAATGGGATGATCTATATAATATCATGTTCTTTAATGATATAGCTAATTACTATCGCAGTTTTACCGATAGATTTGGCTCCTCTCTGGAGAAAATTTACTACCTGCATTTTTTATTGCATCTCCCAGGGATGATACATTTAAAAGACCATCTGCTTTACGACATGAACCGTTATTTAAGAAGTGTTCTTGAAGAATTAAATGAAAATGATATCACCTCATTCATTGATAAAATCATGACTCTGTTTGAGGAGTTAAAGACAGACCATGCTGGAACAGTACTTGACTTGGTTCTCACTATAGGAAAGGAAATAATCCGAATCAAAAATGACAGTATCACATCATATTTTGTAAAATGTCTAATTCATTTGGGCTTTCATTATCCAGGCAAGGTAACCATGAACTCTGAATGGCAAATAAAAATAAATACAAATCATGTTAAGAACATCAGAGTTTGGATGGAACTGATCACATACTCTCCATACGAAATGAGAGATCTTTTGGCAGCACTTATTGTAAATTTAAAGCTCGGAGGTATTTTTATCTCTGATACTGACCTTTTCCAACGAGAAGTAACCAAGCTGCTTAACTCAAATATCGCTCCGGTTTACAGGGAAATGAAGCAATTGGCTAGAATTTTTCCTGTATATTTTCGCGAAATAGGAGCTGAAGGCAAGCTGAGAGAAATAACTACCGCAATAGATGAAATCTCCCGGCGGCAGGATCGACTGATCCATTTCCTTCGAAAGCAGACTCATACAGAAAGTAATAATACTCATATTGAGCTTACCAGACAAATAATCCTGTATTGGCTGGATGGTAATAAATCAAGATTGAAAGATATGATTCCCGACGATGTCTATGAATGGCTTGATGTGAAAAGTGAATGGTTTGTTAAGCCTAATAAAATAATGTTAAAATTATGTAAAGAAGCAGGTGCCACTCCGGAAGAGCTTTTTAATTATGACATAGATTCGATAAAACGAATACTTGCAGAAATCACAGATAGTAAAGACCGAGACAGCAAGAGGGTTCTTTATCTTTTCCATACTCATTCTCTTCTGAAGGATAAATATTCACTTGAGTCAGAAGACATTTTTTCGATGCTTAAAAATCACAGTTTCATTACTGAAGAGGAACGTAATGAATTAAAAAAACACATGAGTTCAAACAACACAAAGGCTTCTTTAGCTACTATTTATAAACTCATGTGGCGTCTGAAAGAAATTATCTTGGATCCAGAAGAAAGTACCGCTGTTGAAGACATCTATTATAAGCGTCATATTGCTGCTGGAATTCCTTCAATGTATGGACAGTACATTGAACCAAAGTTTGAATCACTCGGACTCATGTTCCGCCTCGAAAGGACAGCTTCAAAACTTATGGTACAATTACTGCAGTCCATAAACCTAGAATTTATTACGCTAAAAACCCTTAGACGCATCTATGGCGTTTTAGAACTCTTCAAGGAGGGACTTGAGCTTGATGGAATCAGCAATCAAGGGTTTAATTCAAACATAGATATGTTTAAGTACAGTCTAACCTCACCCAGTTTTTCGTTGAATCAGTATATCAATTTGTTTCAATTTATGGCACAGGATATAAGACAGATTACAAGTGAATACTTTATTGATGCATACGAAAGACCTTTGACGGATATTATTCCCCAAGTATTTTCTGACTATCATACTATGAGTGAAACAGAAAAAAAACAGTTTTCACAAATGGAATCAGAAAAGTTTTATAGAGAAAATCTATCCTCGGCATTTTTGGTTCAAGATTTGGATAATTTTATTACAAATATCGTCAACACGCTTAGAAATATGGTAGAGGATTATTCCAATGAGTTTATCAATAATGTTATGAGCTATGATCCGGATTTGATTCTGAGTCCGCTTAATAAAGAAACTCTGGAAATGGATAACCCAGTATTTCTAGGCGCAAAAGCGTATTTCTTAAAAAAATTGATATCCTATGGTTTTCAGGTGCCACCTGGCTTCGTTCTTACGACAGAGGTTTTTCGTCATAAAGATACGGTAATCCAACACCCTTATATGAATCAAGATTTAAATCAAAAAATCCGTAAAGCTGTTATGGAAATAGAACGGATGACATCCTTGAAGTTTGGGAATCCGAACAGACCGCTGTTATTCTCTATCCGCTCTGGCTCATCCTTCTCGTTGCCCGGTGCAATGAAAACATTTCTTAATGTGGGAATGAATGACGAAATCGCAGAGGCCCTAAGCAAAAGACCTGGTTACGAATGGGCTGCCTGGGACTGCTATAGGCGATTCTTCCAAAGCTGGGGAATGTTTTATGGAATCGAGAGGGATGTTTTCGATGAAATTATGAATGAGCATAAATCGGATTACGGTTTGGAATTAAAAAAACAGTTTTCTCCTGAGCAGATGAGGGAAACATGCTACTCCTATGGAAAAGTCCTAAAGGAACATGGCATCCATATAGAAAATGAACCTTTCCAACAGCTAAGGCAATCGATTTTAGGTGTAATGGATTCTTGGGCTACTAAAAGTGCGGAGTATTACAGAGACCGCATGCAGATAGCAGATGAATGGGGCACTGCTGTAATCGTTCAGAAAATGATCCTTGGGAATCTGTCGTTGAACTCCGGTACGGGTGTCGTATTTACCAACAGCCCCTTTAACGGAAAATCTGGTATCAACCTCTACGGAGATTTTGCTCTTTGTAGTCAAGGTGAGGATGTTGTTTCTGGACTTGTAAATACATTGCCCATTACTGAAAGTCAAAGAAAACAATATTATACGGACGCAGAAATATCTTTAGAATCTGCATTCCCTGAAATATACAATGAACTTCTTTTAATAGCAAGGCAATTGATTGAAAATCAAGGCTATACCCACCAGGAAATAGAGTTCACCTTTGAGTCAAACAAACCCGAGAGCTTATATATCCTGCAGATACGAAACCAAAATTTAAAAAAACAAAATGTGATAAGTACATTTGCTACTACTAAGGATAAAATGAAGTTTGTTGGGAGTGGCATCGGAATATCGGGAGGTGCGTTGTCAGGTACTCTAGTTTTTGATATGGACGACATTAATAAAATAAAACAACATAATCCGGAAGAAAGAATTATACTTGTACGACCGGATACGGTTCCTGATGATATTCCGTTGATTTTTAATTGTGACGGATTGATTACCGCAAAAGGAGGAGCTACCTCTCATGCCGCTGTTACAGCAGCTAGCCTGGGAAAAGTCTGTGTTGTCAGCTGTAAAAGTCTTAAGGTCAATGATGATAAAAAAACATGCACATTCCACGATCATAGCTTCAGTGTTGGAGATAAGATTTCAATAGATGGTAAATCTGGTTTTATATATGATGGAGTCTATGAAATAAGCTTCGTTTAAAATTTAAGTTATTAAGATTATAAATAATTTAGCAAAAATAACTCAAATCGGGAGGAAAATGAAATGCAAACAGAATTAAAAAGTAAAAAAATATTGGGAATCAATGGGATTGGTAGAATTGGCAAATTAACGCTATGGAACCATTTAGTTCTCAGGCATTTTGACAGAATTGTAATCAATTCTGGAAGAAATCTTGGAAAGAGTACAGATGATTTCATTAATTATTTGACGACAGACTCTACCTACGGCTCAATGGATAGATTTCTATATGGACATACTGGCAAAAAATGCGAGATCAAGGTTTTAGGCGATGACCTGTTTGAATTTGATGGGATTGAAGTTAAAGTCCTGACCAAAGAAAGAAACCCAAGGGATATTCCCTGGAATAAGGAAGGTGTTAGGCTTGTAATAGATTGCACTGGCGTTTTTCTGGATCCCACCGTACCTGCAGACCAGGGCAAAGGCAGTCTTAGAGGGCACCTGGAAGCCGGAGCGGAAAAGGTTATTATTAGTGCACCCTTCAAAATAAAGGATTCTTGTATCAGAAGACCTGATGACTGCGCCATGTTTGTATATGGAGTCAACCATTCTGCATATGACCCTGTTAAGCATCATATCATCTCTGCTGCAAGCTGTACGACAACTGCTTTAGCTCACATGATCAAACCCCTATTAGAAACAGAGGAAACATCAAAGATAGTTACAGCATCTATGTCAACAGTCCATGCGGCAACAAATAATCAAAGTATCCTGGATGCACCTCCAAAAGCTAACAGCAGCGATCTGAGGCGGAACCGCATGGTCATGAATAATATCATACCAACTTCGACCGGGGCTGCAAATGCATTAGAGGAAATCTTACCTGAAATCAAGTCAGTTGGATTCATGGCTGACTCTATTCGTGTTCCAGTTAGTACTGTGTCTCTGATATCCCTGAATCTGATCTTCCGTACAGTTCTTTCAGAAGGCGGCGAACCGATAATAAGTAAGGATTTCATCAACGACATATTTAAAAAAGCAGCTAATGGATCACAAAAGGAACTTTTGATGTATAGTGAGAAGCAAAATGTATCATCTGACATGATTGGCTGCCCTGCGGCTGTAGTCATCGAAGGGCATGAAAACCATACAAGGACTGGTTTTTTATCCATTGACGAAGAAACATTAAAGCAATTTGGCATCGGTACTGGAAAGGATATAAACATACCTGTTACTCATGCAAAAATTTTCGGGTGGTATGACAATGAATTTGGCTGCTATGTTAACTGCCTCGGAAAACTTACAAAGTATATTTATAAGAATATGATATAGTTAAATTGAAACAATTGGATTATATACAAAATAAACAATTGCATATTGATAAGAATTAACTTAATTAAATTATAACAGGCAATACCTTTAAAATCGAAATAACGATGTATCCGTATTGCCTGTTTGCATTTCATCTTATTAATAATTTACATGTTTTTTCAAACACTAACACATTTATTACAAAGTCTTAATTATACATTTCCTAAATAGACATATTTCAGGTGACGTTCGGCGGCTTGTTTCAATATTGCCAGGGTATCACGTGGAGTTGGCGGTCTGTCTGCCATTTCATAGTTCGGAAAATGCCTGGAAAGGTGCAGCGGAATGTCCCGGGACATTGATGAAATCCACTTTGCCATATCCTCCATCTCTTCAATTGAATCATTGCATCCTGGAATAATAAGAGTGGTTATCTCAACATGGCAATGCTTTACAGATTCACTTATAGTCGACTTGACCTCCTCTAAACCACCTTTGACCAATTCCTTATAAAATTTATTATTATAAGCTTTAAGATCGATATTCATGGCGTCAATGTATGGCAGAAGCCTATCTAAAGGCTCTTTACATATATATCCATTTGTTACCAAAACGTTCTTGAGATTCTTTTCTTTCGCGAGTTTTGCTGTCTCATAAACAAATTCATACCAAATAGTGGGTTCATTGTAAGTATAGGCTATCCCTATATTGCCCCGCTTTTTAAGAGCTACTGCTTTTTCCACTATTTCATCACTATTTGCATGGCTAGTAATAACCTCATGCGGCTTTACTCTGGCAATACGATGATTCTGACAAAATGGACATCTAAAATTACACCCAGCAGACCCAATGGACAATATATAACTTCCGGGATAAAATCGATACAAGGGTTTTTTCTCAATAGGATCAAGTGCAATTGAAGCAATCTCCCCAAAGTTCAGAGAATAAAGAATTCCTTCAAAATTTTGCCGGACTCCACATATACCGTGCCCTCCATCTGGGATGTTGCAATTGTGAGGACAAAGAAAACAAAGAACACGCTTATCTTTTAGCTTCTTATAAAACATTGCTTCTTTTCTGTCAAGCATGCGATAACCTCCTAGCCGCAGTGACAGCATTTTTATAAGATAGTGACTACTTATTTTGTAATAATAATATATAGAACTAATTTAGACTGATTATTTATAACGAACAACTTCAAATCTCTGCATTTCATAAGGTTCGGATGGCCTAATTCCTGCCTTTTGCAATGCAATTTCTACCTGCTGTTCTGGTGTGTCGACCCCTTCCAGCGCGGGTAGAAGAAGTCCTCGGCGATAGCCGGATGTAACTATAACACCGTACTTATTAACGTCCAATTCATTGATTGAATCTATCTTTTCAGGAGTTCCGAGCACATCGACTGAATAAATCAAATCCTTCAATTCATCTGGCTTGACCTCTGGAAACCGTGGGTCGCAGGTCCCTGCGCTTATGGCATTGTTAATGATTTCTTCAGCAACATTGATACAGGTTGGACCAATTGTACCTATGCATCCTCTTAACGCATCTCCCACCTTTAGAGAAACAAACACTCCAGCACGTTTCTCTTTTAATTCAGGAGGCACCCAATCTGGCACCTGAATTTTTTTCCTTTCGCGGACATAGGTTTCAAGCGTTTCCCTGGCTAGCTTTACATAATTACTTTCCATAGTACTATCTCCTTTCTATAAGCTTTTTATTAATTTAACGCGGATTTACCTTTGCAATCATATATCCTACACCAAAAGGTCCTTCGTAAGAATAAACCCCGGCGTTAAATTTCTTATTATAAAGAGCCCCAAACATCATTACGATGGAGCGAGTACCGCATTCACCTGCCTCTTCCAAAACGCTTTCATCTATGCCCAACAATCCTTTTACATCACCCCTCTGAACTTTTTGTACAAGGGCTTCATCATATTCTCTTCCTTTTGGGCTAAATCCAATAGGTGCATCCGGTGTAAGTCTATGGGATAAATCCCCGCTAGCAATATATACTACATCTTCACCAGACTCTGCGACTGCCTTCTGGATGCATTTCCCAAAATCATAAAGCACTGGCATTGGGAGAAATGGCGTAGATATACAAACCAGACGGAAATTGTCCAACTTCTCAGCAATATAATACAGGGGAACTAGTGCACCATGGTCTAGTTCATTGCTTATATTAAATCGTATTTTTTGCTGTTCATTCAGACCTCCTGCATCTATTCCTACTTGCTTTGCTTTTTTTGTAATTAACGAAAACAAAGTCATGTTGTTATTAAACTTCAAGTTTATGTCTGGCCTACCAAATTTTGATAAACTCCCTGAAAGTTCTTCAGTATCAGAAATATATACATAATCCCGGAAAGTAGGGGCATGCGGTGTAGACAAAATAATCGTTGTAGGTCTATCTTGTCCTATCTCACGTGCAGCTTTTTTCATGGCTTCTATTGTCTTGGCTGCTTTCCTTTCTCTACCCAGTCCAATCCCCGGAACGATAATCGGCGGATGGGGTAGAATGTATGCATTCAAAATTTTCCCCATGGATATTTCCTCCTTTTAATTCATCATTTTGGTAGTCGGACATAAATGTTAATTTTTTACCTATTAATTTATTATACCACATTTTAAGAATGTATAAAATTATTTGGTATAAGGGTAAAATATTTACGAACCTTGATAACTATTATTATTAGAATTGGTATCTATAATCTGATATAATATAGTTGTACTAGTAACACTAACTGAAAAGAAAACGGCATGCATGTAAATCAATAGAATAAATGAATCTCTATTTGCAATAATCACTAATTTTCATAAGTGGCTGTATCCGATTTTCTTGAAGGAGATGATTGCCATGAAAAATACTTCTATTATTCTAGCCTTGTTGGTAGCAGCAATAATGCTGGTTGGTTTAAGTGCGTGCAAACCTGCGGATTCAGCTAAACCCACTTCTATTCAAGCCAGTATTGATTCAGGCCAGGGTTTTAAATTTTTTATAATCTCAGATCCTCATTACCTTTCTGATGAGTTACACGATGATAAGGAAGCTTTTAATAGATTTCTCAGCTATGGAGATAAGCTTATCCATTATTCTGAAGAATTAATCGATACCGTTACTGTAGATATTATCCGTGAAAAGCCTGATTTCTTGTTGGTTACGGGCGATTTGACCTGTAATGGCGAAATGGTGAGTCATAAAGAGCTGGCAGAAAAGTTTAAGAGGATAGAAGATTCCGGAACATCAGTGTTTGTAGTTCCTGGCAATCATGATATATTAAATCCCAGGGCAAAGCAGTATTTTGAAAATACGATATGGGAAACTGATTTCATTACAAGAGATATGTTTGCAGATATATACGCTGATTTTGGATATAATGAGGCTGTATCAAGGGATAAAAGAAGTTTAAGCTATTTAGTAACTCCTTCTGAAGATGTCTGGTTTCTCATGCTTGATTCTGCTATTTATAATGAAAACATCAAAAAAAATAATCCTCTAGTAGGCGGTATTATAAATGACTCCACAATAGAATGGATCCAGCAGTGTTCTAAAATGGCAAAAGTAAATAATGCGGAGATTATTGCAGTAATGCATCACAGCCTTGTGGACCACAGTAAATTGATAAACCAGGATTATACTATACAAAATAGTGAAGAGATTGTAAAACTTTTTGCTGATTGTGATATTCGGGTGTGTTTTACTGGTCACATTCATCTGCAGGATATTAAAACTGCCAAAGTTGATGATAAAATGATAATTGATATTGCAACTAGCTGTCTCATTGTTTACCCAAATCAATACGGTGTTGTAACGTATAATCCGAATGAGGGATATCACTATGAAACCAAGCGTGTGGATATGAAAAAGTACGCTAGCAATGAACGTATAAAAGATGAAAATCTACTTTCATTTGAACAATACTCTATTGATTTTTTCTTAAATAAATGCTGCAATACCCAGAACCAATGTCTTTCATTGATGGCGGGGTATTTGACTGCAGAGGAGGAGGAACTTGTAAGGGACATTGTCACAAAGATGAATTTACGCTACTTTGCCGGATTCAGAAATGAGATGATGGATGACTTAGTCAATACAGAAGGTTACAGGATTTTACAATCATTACCCCCCTGCTTTAATAAAGCATATGTAGAAAACATCCTTAATGATGAAATATCTAATAATAATGTATACTTTATACCAATAAATTAATTAGCCCTTTCATTTCAGAAGTCCGTATTTAACCTTGATCCTTTTTAATTTTTCTATCATAGGGTCTGCCAATATGTATAAAAATATAACTGTGGAAAATGCATGAATGATATTAAATCCTAAAGCAGTGCTATATACTAGTATTGCTGTATCTATTTGAGGCTCTGGAGTAACCATAAATATTGTCCATAAATCTACAATTCCCCCATAAATAAAAAATGTTGATAATCCCCCGAAGATACACAAATGCTTTCTGGTTTTTTTTAGTTGTCTTTTGTGAAAAAGTATTCCTGCCAAAAATCCAATAATCCCAAAGCAAAACATCTGCCATGGTGTCCAGGGACCCTGCCCAAAAAAGAAGTTCGATATAAACCCTGTCAT
>DUPP01000169.1 GCA_012838265.1 Clostridiales bacterium | reverse complement strand
AGGTTTCTGAAAATATGGTGGATTTTGTCTGCTTTGGGCGAAGGTTTTCTCGATTTAATTTATCCTTCAAACATATATTGCATCAGTTGTGGTAATATTATAAATGACAGCAGACCTTATTCCCTCTGCGATATGTGTGTACGTTCCTTGAAATGGGCAAATGCACGCAACTGTCAATGCTGCGGAAAAATCCTTCAGGATAGCTATGCTCCTAATTTGTGTTCTGACTGCTTGGAAGAGGAACATATATTTAATAAAGGGTATACCTGTGTGGAGTACACGGCAGCGGAAAGGGATATCATCCACAATTTTAAGTATAAGGATAAAGCATACTTGGGTCGGAAGTTGGCTGAAATTTTATATGATAGAATAAAGGTTGAGGAGCTTGAAACGGACATAGTGGTTCCCGTTCCGATGCACATAAAAAAACAAAGAAAAAGAGGGTATAACCAAGCAGCTGTAATGGCAAGCAGCCTTGCCAAATTTATGGGAGTGCCATATGAAGGGAAGGCTCTAGTTCGAACAATAGAAACAAAGCCGATGAGCAGTTTGGGAGCACACGAAAGAAAGAATAATGTTCAGTATGCTTTTGATGTTCGAGAGAATAAAAAGAACAATATAACCGGTAAAAGAGTCCTGCTTGTCGATGATGTCTATACCACAGGAAGTACGGCGGATTCATGTGCCTCAGTACTGCTGGCTACTGGAGCAAAGGAGGTCTTTATTATTACCTTTGCATCAGGGCCAAACCAATAAATGGAAGCGGAAATGATAAAAAGTTAATTTAAAAAAATTGCGTAATGGTGTAGAATGAAGGGTATATAGATTTCATAATAAATTGATTAGATATTAGGGCCGCTTAGGTCTGTGGTTGAAAGTCCAGGCTAGCTACGGGCAAAGGGACCCACGTAAGCTGGACCGTAAAAGCGGCAGTGATCATGGCGTAGCTTAGATGTAAGTCCTTTGATAAAGTCAAAAGGCAGGTGTGGGGGCAAAGACCAGGTCGGCTAGGCGGTTCCAATATCTAATTATATTACTACAAAACAATTTCTTAAGTACTTATCCACAACTAGCGTATTGGAAATTACAAAAAAAGAAAGGAAAATTCAGCGAATAATTATTAGTGGCAGCAAGTGTTGAAATAGAGAGGGTATCGGCGGTATTCAATCTTTATTGATGCATATACATGTATATACAATGATGAAAAAAATATCCACTAGGAAAGTCTTTGATTTTCAATTATACACAGAGTTATTCACATTATCAACAAGAAAGTATAAAGTATAATAATTATAGATTGCTGAAAAAAGCGCTTTATTATAATTATATGTCATATTATATAAAAACATGTCGATGTATGTTCTTTGAATAAAATTGTGGGGTTGGAAAAAAGGAATGGCATGAGTTTTGTAGTATACGATAATAAGATAAATTTGTGAAATGCTATAGGGGGTGCACTAAATGAGAATAATAATTTCTAGCAAAAACATGAATGTGAGTGACCATCTGAAACAGACAATCGAATCAAAACTGGGGCGTCTGGGAAAGTATTTCTCTAGTGATATCGTCGCTAATGTCACATTGACTTTAGAAAAAGGCAGACAGAAGATAGAAGCAACGATCAATGCTAAGGGTACTATCTTTAGAGCTGAGGAAACCACAAATGATGTTTACAATGGAATTGATAGAGTAGTTGAAAAATTATCTTCTCAAATGTCAAGATTCAAAACCAAGCTTCAACGTAAGCATAAAGATAATAAGGCAATAAAATTTGCAGATATTCCAGATGTTGCCGATGAGGAACTCGAAGAATTACAGGTAGTAAGAACAAAAACGCTTGACTTAATGCCAATGTCTGTGGATGAAGCCATTATGCAGATGGAACTTTTAGGGCACACTTTTTTTGTATTTCTGGATACGGAATGTCAAATGGTCAATGTAGTATACAAGAGAAAAGATGATAAATACGGTTTATTAGAGACACGCTATTAAACATTGATAAAAGTTCGGGACGGTTGAAAAACCGTCTCTTTTAATTCACGGTTTTCGGCCGCAAAAGTCACCCCAGCAGTCAATATTCAATCCGAAAATGTATTGAAATATCATGCTTTTTTCGATACAATATATTAGTACCTTAAACTGTTGATTATATCTGATTTTTGGTGAATCAGGCTTAAGGGGATACCAAGCAGGGAGAAAAGATTTATGTCAGAAACACTTAAAAACATAATTTCCGTCATTGGAATCACTGATATCATCGATATAGCAATCGTAGCATTTGTGATTTACAAAATATTGGGATTTATCAGGGAAACTAGGGCACTGCAGCTTGTAAAAGGGCTGCTGATTTTGGTTATAATAACAGTGTTATCTGATCGATTAAATTTATACACCCTGAATTGGATTTTATTGAATACAATTTCCCTAGGTGTTATCGCACTCGTTATCGTATTTCAGCCAGAACTCAGACGAGCATTGGAGTATGTTGGAAGAAGCAAGTTTATTACCCCCACCTTTGCACAAATGGACAAGGAAAAAGTTAAAGCTATCACAGCAGCAATCATAAAAGCAGTTGACTTTTTTTCATCGAATAAAGTCGGTGCATTGATAATCATGGAGCGGGAAACATTATTAAACGATATTGCAGAGACAGGGACAAAAATAGATGCGGAGCTTTCAACGGAGCTATTAGGCAATATTTTTCATGAGGGGGCTCCGCTTCATGACGGAGCAACTATCATAAGGGGAGATCGGGTATATGCGGCAGGTTGTGTACTTCCCTTAAGCCAGAGCAAAACTATTAGCAAGGACTTAGGAACTAGGCATAGAGCCGGGATTGGCATTACTGAAAATTCCGATGCCATTGCTATAATCGTTTCCGAAGAGACTGGAATTATTTCTATGGCTGTAGATGGAAAATTATCAAGATTTCTTGATCTTAAAACTGTGGAAAAAACGCTTCTGAACGTTTATTTGAGTCAGATACCTGCAGAAAAGGGCAAGGTCGCATTTTTTGATTTTATTAGGAGGAATAGAGATGCTGAAAAGTAAAACCTTCTATAAAATCATATCAGTAGTTATTGCGATACTGCTATGGGCTTATGTTATTGAAGTTACAGATCCGGTGAAAAAGCAGAATATAAACGATATTCCTGTTCAACTGCGTAATGTGGAAAGCCTTGCGGATAGAGGCCTGGCTCTATCTGGCGATGCAGAATATACTGTGGATGTAGTAGTACAGGGTAAAAGGGCTGACCTTTCAAAGATTACAGAAGGTGATATTCTTGCTGAAGCAGATCTTTTTGGATATAGCATTGGAAAGAATTCTATTCCTATAGTGGTGACTGCACCAAAAGGTATATCAGTATCGGAAGTGAAACCAATTAAAATCAACGTTGTTATTGAGGAAAGGGTTGAAGTAATAAAGCCGATAAAGGTTGCATTTCTCGGCCAATTTGAAGAAGGGGTAGAAGCGGGTCAAATTGCCACTCAACCTGAGGAAATACTAGTATCTGGTGCGAAATCAGAAGTGGGTGCTGTATCACATATAAGAGCGGAGGTCCCCATATCTAGGCTGACAGCAGAAAGCAGTACAATACAAACGAAGGCATTTGCGGTAAATGATGAGGGGGATTTAGTTCAAAATGTCAGATTGTCGTCATCATATATCAACGTAACCGCGCGACTTTGTGCCGTCAAAGAGGTTCCCTTATATGTGGAAATCACTGGAGAGTTGGCACCGATTTATGAATTGATAGAACTGGATATACCTGATAGTGTAAAAATAAAAGGAAGTAATAAAGCCCTGGCGGAAATAGAAGGATTAACCGGTGCAGCTATTGATATAAGCGAGATATCCAGTACATCTGAGATTCCAATTGAAATATCTCTTCCTGAAGGCGTTGAATTTGCGTCAGGATATGAAAATGTAACTGTTGCTATCTCTATTAAACCAGTAGCAACTAAGGAATTCACTTACACCTCAGATGAGATTCTGTTAGAAGGGATTGAAGGAGTACAGAATATTACTATAACAACCCCGCATATCAAGGTAACTGCATCAGGCAGTGAGCTTGTAATAGCTGGGTTGAGAAAGGAAGATTTAAAGCCATATTTAGAGCTGGATGCAGAATCTCTTATATCTGCAACTGCTCAGGTACAAGTTCGTTATGAAAAGCAGCTTGGACATATAGAGGTGGACCCTAAAGAGGTTCACATAACGTTTAATCAAACTGAAGAATAATAAGGGAGGAAATATGGGAAAGCTTTTTGGAACTGACGGAGTTAGAGGTGTTGCGAATTCAGAATTAACGCCGGAACTCGCATATAATCTTGGGAAGGCCGGTGCTTATGTTCTTACTAAGAAAGAACAAAAACCGGTCGTTTTGATTGCACGAGACACACGCATATCGGGAGATATGCTTGAGAATTCCATTACTGCCGGAATCCTTGCAATGGGTGGAAATGTGATAAAAGCAGGAATCTTGCCGACTCCAGCAGTAGCCTATCTGGTCCGGCACTTTAAAGCGGATGCAGGTGTTGTCATATCCGCATCTCACAATCCATTTGAATACAACGGAATAAAATTTTTTAATGGTGAAGGTTTTAAACTTGATGACAATATTGAAGATGAAATCGAAGATATCATACTCAAAAATATTGATGTCAATAGTCATATAACAGGTGATAAACTGGGGCGCTGCTTAGATACTGGCGAAGATGCCATGTCAATATATGCAAATTACTTGAAAAGTACCGTTGACATTGATTTAAAAGGCTTAAAATTAGTGATTGACTGTGCTAATGGTGCAGCATATAAGGTGGCGGAGAAGGTTTTTAGCGAGTTGGGTGCAAAAGTCATTGCTATACATAATGATCCTAACGGGATAAACATCAATGAAATATGTGGTTCTACTCATCCGGAAAAACTTCAAGAAATGGTAGTATCGAACGGTGCGGATGTAGGGCTTGCTTTTGACGGCGATGCAGATCGGTTGATTGCAGTTGATGAACTTGGACGCATTGTAGATGGAGATAAAGTGATGTACATTTGTGCTAAAATGATGAAGGCTAACGGCCAGTTGCCGGGAGATTTGGTAACAGCCACTGTTATGAGCAACCTTGGCTTACATAATGCTTTAGAAAAGATTGGCTGTAAGTTAGAATTGACCCAGGTGGGTGACAGATATGTTTTAGAAAGCATGCTTAAAACTGGTTGCGCTATAGGTGGAGAACAGTCTGGTCACATCATTTTCTTAAACTGCTCCACTACAGGCGATGGCATCCTATCTGCACTTCAATTGATAAAAGCTGTAAGGGACTCAGGATCAAAGCTATCGTTATTAGCAGATGAAGTAACGATTTACCCTCAGGTTCTAAAAAATGCTAAAGTAAAAAATGAAAATAAGGTAAAATATATGTCAGATCCAGATATCGTAGATGAAATACGGAAGCTGGAAGAGGCAATGGCCGGAGAGGGCCGCGTGCTTATTCGTCCCTCTGGTACAGAATCGATGGTTCGCGTCATGATAGAAGGAAAGGATATCGAACAGATAACAAAACTAGCAGAGAATTTGGCATCTTTACTAACAGAAAAATTTGGATAAGGTAAAAATCCATTAAAAAACTCAAACATTGGATACTTTTTGTTAATTATCATAGAGGCTCAAAAATAAATTTATTAAAACTGAGTATAGTATGAAATAACGGTTACAAATACAGTATCTAAATAATTT
>DUPP01000168.1 GCA_012838265.1 Clostridiales bacterium | reverse complement strand
CCTCTGGCGTAAATCCATAACTAAAAGAAGAAACATATGTTAAATCAGGCATCCATTGTTCGAGTACCCCCTGATTAATAAACGGATAAGCATATCCATTTACGATAATCGTTCCGAATTGTGAAGCCTTAATGTCATACCAAGGCATATTTCCACCTCCCTGCCTAATAAGATATGTATATTAGGAGGCTTTTATGACCTTAGCTTTTACGACTCTGCTTTTATTACCTTAGCTTTTATGTTCTTCGCTTTTATGTTCTTCGCTTTTATGACCTTAGCTTTGATACGCTTATTCTTCCATATTTAATGTGGAAATCTCTGAAGTTACTGACGGTTTACCAACAGAAGCAAAAGCTGTTGCCGACATCAATGCAATAACAAGTAATGCTACCGTTATAATTTTCAATGTATCTCTTGTCCTCATTTTCCCACTCCAAGTTTCTCTTTTGATACACCTTTTGTAATTATATGACGATAAACCCCTGCAAAAAGTTCCGTTTTCCTTTTAAAAATATTTTGGTAAGATTTATTCCACTACCACTGCGGTACCGGAAACCGTTACCATGAGCATATTGTTCCCCTGACCCAGCACCTCATAATCTACATCCACACCTACAATTGCATTAGCGCCTAATACACTTGCCCTTTTTTCGATTTCTCTTAGTGCATCTTCCCTTGCCCTTATTAACTCGCCTTCATAAGATCCAGACCGGCCTCCAAAAAAGTTAGTCAGACCTGCGGCGAAATCCTTGATAAAATCTACCCCAGAAATCACCTCACCGAATACAATTCCTTTATAGGCTATAATTTTCTTACCTTCTACATTTGGCGTTGTTGTATTTGAAATAGGGATCCTGCTAGATTATTTAAATCTATTTTGCAATGCAGTCCAAGTAACATAATGAATAAACCCTGGTGTGCGGCTACCGAAGAACCATAGTATCAATCTTTTTCAGGCTGTCGTAATCATAGGATGTTATTGTGCCTTCCTGAATATAGTAAAGCTGATCACCTATATAGATAATTCGTCTTGCATTTGGTATATAGTTCCCATAGATTCCAGAATACTCAGATTCTAGAATTCCTCGCAAAGAAAGCTCCTTGTTGTTATAGTCCATAATGACTGCTCCACGTTGATATCCCTTTTCCGGTTTTTCAAAGTATAAATAAGCATCTATTGCTACATTGCCGGAAGCCTCATCAATCATGATTGCTTTATGGTTATAAAAAGCCTCAGAACTACTGCCTGAATCTCCAACTACATATTTGGAAATCTCTTTTGGCTTACCCATGTTAGAAACATCAAAAAGTGAGAATTTTATACCCCCTTGACGGGTACCGATAACCACTTCTTCACCGCTATTGTCTCTCCGAAAGATTTCATAAGTATCAGCGCCTATTCCCAAAAGAAGATTTTTTCCTACAGGATGAAGGTAATTACTGAATCCAGGAATCTTTAGTTCACCGGTCACTACTGGGTTCTTAGGATCTGAGAGGTCAAATACAAATAACGGGTCTATAGTTCTGAATGTAACGATATATCCCCTTTCTCCCAGGAACCTTACAGAATAAATAGTTTCACCCTCAGCAAGACCTTCAACAGAGCCTACGACATTAAGGGATTCATCAAATACGTATACTCCATTCCCCTTGTCTCGGGACGTAGTGGCTACTCTTAGATACCCTTCATATTCATCCATTGAAAATTGGTTTAAGAGATATCCTTTTACTTCACCAGAGCCGGCATAACCTATCTTCATCCCTTCCAGATTAAATTTAATAATAGAGCTGGCGGAGCTCCAATCATTTACCGCTATGTAAAGTGAGGATTCATTCATATACATGATTGCTCCGTGTGCAGTAATAGCCTCCACCTCAGTCTTCTCTTTATTATTGATATTTATTGCTGAAACCACCAAATAACCCCTGGAAGGATACCTTGGCATGATCATGACATCATCAATCTTAAGATGGAAACTTTCATTGCTTATAACCGTATCTTTCATCATAGGAAGGATAATATCTCCATTTAGATACATATTTGTTACAAGATATACTATCTCTCCGTTCTTTCTGCTTGACTGATAGTTCCCTTCCATTTCATGTCCCTTAACAAATACAGGATTTAAAGGATCCGATATGTCATATATATCGACAAAGCTATAATTCCTGGAGGGCATTGGATAAATGATGCCGATTTCCATTCCATCAATTGCTGGCCTCGGAAGAGGTTTACTCATTTCTTCCCATCTATTTCCAATGACAACAAGCTTATTATCTGCAAGATATATTTCACTTACATTCTTATTTGTAGCCATACGGATCATAGTTTCGTCACTGAGCTTTCCATTATCTGCACCAACGATTCGGACCGCATTATTTCCCGCTATATAAATATACTTTCCATCTGTTTTTACTACATCAGCTTCATCTATACCTTCTACTTGAATATTAGTTAAAGAATATGAGTTGTCCGAAGCTGTATTGGCCGCAGATTCTAAGGCTGCACCATCCATTGACCGACTGAAATCAACAGATTTGCCCCATGTAGCCATTCTCGGTGTTTCATCACCTGCCAAAGCCAGTTTTAGCTCCTTCATTGTTCTTGCTTTAACAGCCTCTCCTATTTTTGATCGAACTTCTTCTCTCAAGCCTTCATCCGATTTTAAATTTATTTCATTATCAGCAATAGCAATTATTCGGTCAAAGTAGGATACCTTCCGGTTCAGAATATTCTCACTAATCACTCGGATCGGAACCATCGTACGGTCGTTAAGAATTACGGATTGCGTGTCCATCACATATTCAACTGTATTACTGCCGTCCTCCGTAATATATTTTTTCTGTCCGATAGGGAAACGATAACGCTTATCCTCATAATCTATTATTGCTTCCCTTGCTGATTGGTCATATCTTACCTCTGCACCAAAATATTCCGCTATCGCCCGCAGTGGCAGCAATGTTCTTGACTGAACAACTGTGGCAACAATATCAGGATTT
>DUPP01000167.1 GCA_012838265.1 Clostridiales bacterium | reverse complement strand
TGGTAAGATCCCCTTCCATAACCTGAATTTTTGATGATAAACGATTCAGTTCCACGTTATACTTAGATACTTCTACGGCTACTGGATCTATATCAACAGCTGTAACATCCGATGCTCCTAATAAAGCAGCAGCAATAGACAATATACCAGATCCGCAGCCTATATCAAGTACGGTATCTTCCCCGTTGTTAATATACTTTTCCAATAATCGAATACAAAGATAAGTGGTGGGATGAGTACCCGTACCAAATGCCATACCAGGATCAATCTCGATAACAAGCTCTCCTTCGGATGCCTCATAAGATTCCCATGTCGGTTTTATTACTATAGAGTCAGAAACCTTAGTCGTTTTGAAATACTCTTTCCACTTATCTTTCCAGTCGGCATCGTCAACCCGTTTCCACTTCATCTCAAGATTGCTGAAATCAACTGTTCCTTCATTAGAAGCACCTTTTCCGCACTTTAATTCCTCAATTTTCTCTTGTACCCTTTTGAAAAGATTACAGCCTTCTTCTGATTCTTCGATATAAAATGTAATGCATGCCCTCAGATTTTCGAAATCATATAAACTTTCATCAACATAATCCCAATCATGGGGATTATGTTTGTTTAACAGCTCCTTATAATCCCTTGGATCATCTATAGCAAAACCTGCTATCCCCATATTCATAAGAATATAGGTTAGCAGGTCAATTCCCTCTTGTGTTGTATGGATTTTAACCTCAATATATCTCATTTGTAATGCCTCCACTGGGTTACGGAAATTAAGGCTTGAAAATATCTTTCATGATGTCTGCAAACTTTTTCCGTTTTGAATACCCATCATTGCTTAACGTTTCGCCAAACTTGCTGATTAGTTTTTTCTGCTCATTTGTAAGTTTTGTCGGTACCTCAAGAATAACCTTGACATAAAGATCCCCATGTTTAGAAGTTCGTAGAGATTTTATCCCCTTGCCCTTAAGACGGAACACTGTATCAGGTTGTGTACCTGCAGGTATCTTATAGGAAACTTTTTCTTTCAATGTCGGTACTATTATTTCATCTCCCAAAGCCGCTTGACTGAATGTGATTGGTATTTCGAGCCATAAATCGTATCCCTTGCGAGTAAAAAGCGCATGTGGCTTTACAGATATAATAACATAAAGGTCACCATTTGGTCCTCCATTACTTCCTGGCTCACCCTGACCCTTGATTGAAATCACAGAATCATTGTCAACTCCGGCTGGAATATCAACAGTCATAGTTACGGTTTTTCTAACCCTTCCCTGTCCGCTGCAATCCTGGCAAGGTTTTTCGTTTATCTCTCCGGCTCCTCCGCATCTATCACAAGTTTGTATATTGGTAAACTGCCCGAACGGTGTCCTCTGCGTCATATGTATTTCTCCGCGACCGTTACACTTAGTGCATGTTACCTTTTGGGATCCTAATTCTGCTCCACTGCCTCCACAACTTTCACACACTACGTACTTGTTTAATTGAATCTGCTTTTTAGTACCAAATGCAGCCTCTTCGAATGTGACAGTTACGCTTTTCTGAAGATCCTGACCTTTCTTCGGTCCGCTTCTTCTTCTTGCGGTCTGACTGAAACCGCCTCCAAACATACTTCCAAACAGATCCGAAAATATATCCTCGAAACCACTGAAACCGCCGCCTCCGAAGCCGGCACTTGGATCTACACCTGCATGCCCAAATCTATCATATTTTTCTCTTTTCTGAGGGTCTGAAAGAATGCTGTATGCTTCATTAACCTCTTTAAATTTTTCTTCTGCAGTTTTGTCACCGGGATTACGATCGGGGTGGTACTCCATCGCTTTTTTTCTAAACGCTCTTTTTATTTCATCATCTGTTGCTCCCTTTTTTAAACCCAATACCTCGTAATAATCTCTTTTTTCTGACATTACTTAACCCTCTCTTTAGCAGCAGTCATCTGCAAAGTTTTTTTGCGGCACACCCCGAAAGGTGTACCGCAAAATTTTATTTTTTAATCTTGTTTATCCTCGTCAACCACTTCGTAATCTGCATCTACTACATTATCAGGTTGTGGTTCTGATCCGCCATCAGCTGTTCCGCCCATATTGCCTGCTTCACCGCCGGCCGCTCCACCTTGAGCCTGTTGAGCCTGTTGATACATCTTTGCGGAAATCGTGTGGAATTCATTGGTCAACGTTTCTGTTTTTTCTTTTATTTCTTCTATATTGTTACCTTCCAGTGCTGAAGCTAACGCATCTTTTGCAGCATTAATCCTTGATTTTTCTTCTTCGCTTAAGCTTCCTTCAATTTCTTTTAATGACTTCTCTGTTTCATATACCAGAGTTTCTGCTTTGTTTCTTATCTCGACTTCTTCTTTCTTTTTCCTGTCTTCCTCTGCATATTGTTCTGCTTCCTTGATTTTCTGTTTGATTTCTTCATCAGACAGCTTTGTTGAAGAAGTTATCGTGATACTCTGTTCTTTTCCTGTACCCATATCCTTGGCACTTACGTTTACAATACCATTTGCGTCGATATCGAAGGTAACCTCAATTTGTGGTACTCCACGAGGTGCCGGAGGAATCCCTGTAAGCTGGAATCTGCCCAAAGTAATGTTTCCGGCTGCCATTTCTCTTTCACCCTGCATTACATGAATATCAACAGCTGTTTGATTATCTGTAGCGGTAGAGAATATCTGGCTTTTCTTTGTAGGTATCGTTGTATTTCTTTCTATCAGCTTAGTTGCTACACCACCCAAAGTCTCTATAGAGAGTGAAAGCGGAGTAACGTCCAGTAATAATATATCTTTTACTTCACCTGTTAGTACGCCTGCCTGAACAGCCGCACCGATGGCAACACATTCATCAGGATTGATACCTTTAAATGGTTCTTTGCCTGTTATCTTCTTAACTGCTTCCTGCACTGCAGGGATTCTTGTAGAACCTCCTACGAGAATAACCTTTGAAATATCATTGTTTGTAATGCCTGCATCTGCCATGGCTCTTTTCATTGGTTCAATGGTCTTCTCTACAAGACTCGATGTCAGTTGATCAAATTTAGCTCTTGTGATGTCCATATTCAAATGAAGCGGCCCATCTGCTGTTACTGTTATGAATGGCAAGTTTATGTTTGTTGTCTGTGCACTCGATAGTTCCTTCTTTGCTTTTTCTGCTGCTTCCTTTAGTCTTTGGTGAGCCATCTTATCTTTTCTTAAGTCTACACCATTTTCTCGAGCAAAGTTATCTGCAACATAATTTACCAGTATTTCATCAAAATCATCTCCGCCTAGCTTGTTGTTTCCACTGGTAGCCAATACTTCAAATACTCCATCCCCTAATTCCAGTATAGAAACGTCAAAGGTTCCTCCACCCAAGTCATATACCAGAATCTTATGGTGCTCCTGCTCTTTATCTAGTCCGTAAGCTAGGGACGCAGCCGTTGGTTCATTTATGATTCTCTTAACATCAAGGCCTGCAATTTTTCCTGCATCCTTTGTTGCTTGCTTTTGGCTGTCTGTAAAATAAGCTGGCACAGTAATAACTGCCTCTGTAACCTTTTCCCCAAGATAGCTTTCTGCATCAGCCTTCAATTTGGCAAGTATCATAGCTGAAATATCTTGAGGAGTGTATGTTTTACCATCTATTTCAATCTTATAGTCTGTTCCCATATGTCTCTTTATAGATGAAATCGTTCTGTTTGGATTAGTTATAGCCTGTCTTTTTGCTGTTTCACCAACTAATCTTTCTCCGTTTTTTGCAAAGCCTACTACAGAAGGCGTCGTCCTATTCCCCTCTGCGTTTGTTATTACAACAGGTTCCCCTCCTTCTAAGACGGCTACGCACGAATTTGTCGTGCCCAAGTCAATTCCTATTACCTTTCCCATTCTCAATAATCCTCCTATCTGTTAATCCAAATTTCTTTTATGTTTGTTTCTTGCTCCTGAATTTACTCTGCTACTTTAACCATAGCAGGTCTAATAACTTTATTATTTAACATATACCCCTTTTGTACAACTTGTGTCACTTTTCCGCTATCAAATTCTGCTGATTTTTCAGTAAATACTGCATGATGATAGTTTGGATCAAACGTCTCCCCAAATGCAGCGATTTCTTCTACTCCGTTTTTTTCTAATACCCCCTTGAACTGTTTAAATATCATGCCCATTCCTTCAGCAAAGCTTCCCTCATTATCCTGACTATGTTCCAGAGCACGTTCAAAGTTATCTATAACATCAAGCAATTCTACTACGATTTTCTCGTTAGCATATGCGTAAATGTCACCTTTTTCTTTCTCTGACCTTCTTTTATAATTTTGAAAATCTGCAGCCAGCCTCAAATATTTGAGGTTTAATTCTTCAGCTTCTTTTGTAAGTTCCGCGACTTTTTCATCCTGTTCTGCAGAGTTTTCCTGAACAACATCCTCAGAATCTTCAGGACTCTTTATTTCCGAATCCTCTATATCAGGTTCATTGTTCAGGTTCAAATTGTCGTCAGATTTTTTTTTCTCACTCATCTTCTTCGTCTCCTTCCGTAATTTTAAAGGTATGACTTAAATTATCTGTAATATATTCAATAATCGAGGTTACCTGGTCATATTTCATCCTAGTCGGACCTATAACACCTAATTTCCCTACAAGCTTTCCTTGAACATGGTAGGTTGCGGTTATCAAACTATAGTCACGCATGACATCTACTTTGTTTTCATTTCCAATGGTGATAATTACACCTTCATCTCTGTTTATCAGCACATCTGTGAAGTGCTCTTTTTGGTTAATCATATCTAAAAATTCTTTGGCTTTCTCGATATCATTATATTCTGGTATAGAAAAGATATTGGTCAGACCATCCAAATATAATTCAACATCTAGCATATTCTCCAATGTGTTGATAAAATTTGGCCGGATCGTTTCCATAAGCCTATTCATAACCTCTACATCGCTTTCGAATTTTTCGATGATATCCAAGGTCAATATATCACTTAAAGTCCTACCTCTATAATTATATGTCATTACTTTAGACAACAAAGCAAGGTTTTCTTCAGTACAAGGCGATTTCAATTTAATAGCAGTATTAGTAACTTTTCCGCTTTCCGTTACTATCATCAATACAACTGTATGTTCATCAACCGATATAAATTTAATGTACTGTAGTTTGTTTGATTCCTGATTCGGTGTGAGTGCAAAAGATGTAAGATTTGTGAACTCAGAAAGCAAACTTGCTGCATGCTTTATCGTTTTTTCCAGTTCAGATACATTTTTCCTAAGCTTTTCAGCGATGATCTGTTTTTCTTCTTCTGGAATTTCATATTTCTTCATTAATTCATTTACATACAATCTATACGCCTTATCAGAAGGGACTCTCCCTGCCGATGTATGAGGATGTGTTAGAAACCCCATTTCCTCCAGATCTGACATCTCATTACGAATTGTAGCAGGACTGATTCCCATATCATATTTCCTTGAAAGGGTTCTAGATCCTATCGGTTCGGCGAAGCGAATGAAATCACGTACGATTGCCTGTAGTATTCTTAATTTCCTTTCTGAAAGTTCCATCACATTCACCACCTTTCTCAGATCAACGCTTTTCACGCCTCACAGTTTGTTAGCACTCTTGTTGGGTGAGTGCTAACCTATAATTAATTTACCACTGTTGGTGAATAATGTCAACATTGAATTGTAATAAAAATCTAATTTTTTATTATGCATTAATAATTAAATATATACATCTATTAATCTAACCAACCAAGAGATATCTTAACAGCTTTTTTCCATCCATTTAGCAATTCTGAACGCACAGAATCTTCCATTTGCGGAGCAAATATGCGTGAAATTTTCCAATTTGACAAAACATCTTCTCTGTTTTTCCAGTAACCTGTTGCCAGACCAGCTAGATATGATGCACCAAGCGCTGTAGTTTCAACTGATACTGGACGTTTTACAAGCACATTAATAATGTCTGCTTGAAACTGCATCAGAAAATCATTAGCAGATGCACCGCCGTCTACCTTAAGAGAAGTCAACTTTATTTTTGAATCCTCTTCCATAGTCTTGAGTACATCATTCGTCTGATATGCCATTGATTCGAGAGCAGCTCTAACTATATGAAACTTATTAGCACCACGTGTCAACCCTGCTATAATTCCTCTAGCATAAGGATCCCAGTGAGGTGCTCCTAAACCAACAAATGCGGGAACAAGGTAAACTCCATTGGTATCTTCAACTTTTTGAGCCATCCACTCTGAATCAGCTGAATTATCGAGTAATTTCAATTCATCACGCAGCCATTGAATCGCTGCCCCGGCTACAAAGATAGAACCTTCCAATGCATAGTTTACAACGCCGTCCATTCCCCAAGCGATGGTCGTTATCAAACCATTATTAGATAACACCGGCTTTGTCCCGGTGTTCATCAACATAAAACAGCCTGTTCCATATGTATTTTTTGCTTCGCCTTCAGTAAAACAGGTTTGACCAAACAATGCTGCCTGTTGATCTCCCGCAGCTCCCGCAATCGGTATTTCTCCGCCGAAAAACGATTTTTCCGTGCTGCCATAAATTTCGCTGGATGGTTTTGGTTCAGGGAGAACACAACCCGGGATATCCATTATGTTCAGCAGCTCCGTATCCCACTCGAGTGAGTTTATATTAAATAGCATAGTCCTGGATGCGTTGGAATAATCAGTGATATGAACTTTGCCCCCTGTTAGTTTCCAAATCAGCCAAGTTTCTATAGTTCCAAATAAAAGCGTACCTGCTTCAGCTCGTTCTTTAACACCCTCTACATTCTGCAGTATCCAATGAATTTTGGTCGCCGAAAAATATGCGTCGATTGGCAGCCCGGTTTTCTGTCGAAACATATCTGATAAACCTTCTTTTTTTAGCTTATCACAATACTCAGCTGTACGCCTGCACTGCCAGACGATTGCGTTGTAGACCGGCTCACCAGTCACTTTATCCCAGATTACAGTCGTTTCTCTTTGATTTGTTATACCTATAGCTTCAATATTTTTGTGACTTGCATTTATTTTATGCATCGCTTCCTGGGCTACGCCGATTTGTACAGACCAAATCTCCATAGGATCATGCTCGACCCAGCCCGGTTTTGGATATATTTGCTTGAATTCCTTCTGTGCTAAGCTGACTATTTCTCCTTGCCTATTAAACAAAATACAGCGACAGCTTGTCGTACCCTGATCCAATGCCATAATATACTTCATTATAATTACTCCCCCTCCATTGAATATCAATACAAACTCCGTCGAATATCCAGACATAGAATATCTATACAAATTCTGCAAGAAAAATGTTGGCTAAATCCATGCCTTTTTCAGTAAAATAAACCCTGTCTGCAGAAATTTCTATAAGCCCCTGATTCTGATATTTTCTAAGCACATTGCCGTATAGTTGTTCAAGACCTATTCCAAATCGATTTTTAAAATCATCAAACTGAATCCCCTGTGTTTTCCTCATAACAGTAATGAGGTAATCAGAGATATTATCTTCTTTTGTATTATGATGCTGCCAACAGCTGAAAGGGCTTATTGACTCATCCGTCATTTTTTTTTGCTTATATTTATATTCCTTTCCTATATTCACATATTGCTCAAGGCTGATAACATTGCTGAACCTCGTTCCTTCAATGAAAGAGTGAGCCCCAAGACCAAGACCAAGATAATCCTCCATGGACCAGTATTTCAAATTATGTCTACATTGATAACCATTCTTCGCAGCATTTGAAATCTCGTAATGAACATATCCGCTTTTTGATAAAAGCTTTATAGCATAACTGTACATACTGCGATCAAGTTTCTCATCTGTTTCAGTTAGTGTTCCCTTCTGAAGCATTGAGTAAAATTTCGTTCCTTCCTCAAGCTGAAGACTGTAAAAAGAAATATGCTCCGGACAAAGTCCAATTACCTGATTGAGAGTATATTTCCATACTGCTAACGTCTGCCCGGGAATTCCAAATATTAAATCGATATTGATATTTTTAAATCCACACTCTCTTGCCGAAATATAGTTTTTAATAAAATCATCTGTAGTGTGAACCCGCCCAAGATATCGTAACAATTCATCGTCACAGGATTGTGCGCCCATGCTGAGACGATTGATGCCTAAGTTCAAGTATTCCTTCAGTTTGTCCTTTGTAACGGTCTTTGGATTGGTCTCTATTGATATCTCGGCATTTTTATCAACTTCAAACCCGGTTCTTACAGCGTCCATTAATTTACTGATATAGCTAGAATCTATAAGAGATGGCGTACCACCTCCGATAAACACGGTGTCTACATAATAAATATTTCTGTAATCTTCACTGAAATAATCTATTTCTTGAAGCAAAGTCTGAAAATAAGCATCACTTTGCTCTTGGGGAACACCAACAAAGGATAAAAAATCGCAGTAATTGCATTTTTTCATACAGAATGGGATATGAATATACAACCCCAAGGGTTTCCTCGGGGCTCCTTTTGTATTATTTATTATCATCATATTTCAGTACCGCTGTAAAGGCTTCTTGAGGAACCTCTACCGAACCAAACTGCCTCATCCGCTTCTTTCCTTCTTTCTGCTTTTCCAATAGTTTTCTTTTACGGGAAATATCGCCGCCATAACATTTTGCAAGCACATCCTTCCGATACGCTTTTACTGTTTCCCGGGCAATAACCTTTTGTCCTATTGCTGCTTGAATTGGTACCTCAAATTGATGAGGCGGTATGATTTCTTTCAGTTTCTCACAGACAAAACGGCCTCGCGAGTATGCATTTGATTCATGAACAATCATTGAAAACGCATCTACTAATTCTTTGTTTAACAAAATGTCTAGTTTTACTAGGTTTGATTTTTGATAGCGGATGAATTCATAGTCCAATGAACCGTAGCCTCTGGTTTTTGATTTCAAAGCATCAAAAAAATCATATATAACTTCATTTAAAGGCATTTCATAATGCAAAGAAACCCGGTTTTCAGTAATATACTCCATATTCAGCATCTTTCCTCTGCGTTCCTGACATAATTCCATAATGCTTCCCACATATTCCTTAGGAATCATTATATCTGCTTTCACGATAGGTTCCTCAATGTGATCAATCATTGTCGGCGAAGGCAGATTAGAAGGATTCTGTATCATTTCCTCCGTTCCATCATTCAATACTACCTTATAAATTACACTTGGTGATGTAGTGATGATTCCAAGATCGAATTCCCTTTCCAATCTTTCTACAATAATCTCCATATGCAGCAATCCTAAAAAACCACAGCGAAATCCAAAGCCAAGAGCTGTAGATGTCTCGGGTTCGAAAAGAAAGGCTGCATCATTAACCTGCAACTTTTCCAGTGCATCTCTTACATTCTCATATTTCTCTCCTTCAGCCGGGTATATGCCGCAATAAACCATGGGTTGTACCTTTTTGTATCCCGGCAGTACCTCTGATGCAGGATCATTATCCAGTGTAATGGTATCACCCACCCGAGCATCTGAAACTTGCTTGATGCTTGCGCATATATATCCAACCTCTCCTGCGGATAGCTTGCTTACTGGTACCGGACCGGGAGAGTAAACACCAACCTCGGTAACTTCATATTTTTTCTTTGTATTCATAAGGCGTATAATATCGCCTTTTTTTATGGATCCATCAAATACACGGGTATAGACGACAACGCCGCGATAGTTATCATAATAAGAATCGAAAATTAAAGCCTTAAGCTTGCCTTCCGGATCCCCTTTCGGAGCGGGAACCCTATTGACGATATATTCCAGAAGCTCATCTATACCGATACCTTCCTTTGCTGAAATCAATGGGGCATCATGTGCTTCAATTCCAATGACTTCTTCTATTTCTTTAATAGCGTCCTCAGGTCGTGCGCTCGGAAGGTCTATTTTATTAATGACAGGTAAAATCTCAAGGTTTTCATCCAAGGCAAGATATACATTGGCAAGGGTCTGAGCTTCCACTCCCTGCGTTGCATCAACAATCAATATTGCACCTTCACATGCAGCCAGGCTTCTGGATACTTCATAGGTAAAATCAACATGACCGGGCGTATCTATGAGATTGAATATATATTCATTACCATCCTTTGCTTTATACGATAAACGTGTTGTCTGCAGTTTGATGGTGATTCCTCTTTCTCTCTCCAAATCCATGTTGTCCAAAAATTGCTCTTTCATTTCTCTATGAGAAACAAGCCCAGTATTTTCTATTATTCGATCTGCCAAGGTTGATTTACCATGATCTATATGTGCGATTATACAAAAATTTCTAATATTCTGCTGGTATGAGTTCATTGTCCCTCCAAGATTAAAAAGCAAATTATGAATAGATTTTAATCGATATTCGATACATTATAGCATACCAGTAACGTATTTTACAACATTTGCGTTTTAAATGTGCTGTAATCCGGTTCGTATTTTTCAAGGCCAAATAACTCTCGAATTTCTCCAACGGTACTATCCAGACCGTTGGTTACATTTTTACTGAACTCACTCCAATTGTTTTGCAGCTCTTTGATATTGATAGCGGTAGATTGTCCAAAAATCGAAATTGTTACATAATCAGAATTCACCCTTCTGACATTCAAAGTCAGCTTTCCTGGTTGATCCATCATATCTGAATATGCTTCATCCACAGCAGTAAATCCAAAAACCGCCAATAACACCAAAATGAATACTATAGCTTTTTTTAATTTCATTTTTATCCTCTGTGCCTGTCCTCTTAACCTTTGTACTTTTCTTTTAGCCTATGTACTTATCCTGTTGATCCTTTGTAAAATTTAATCATTAATATGTTATTCAATTCCTTTGTTATGGATATTTTGACATGATTATTCAATATCCTTGATAGCTTCAGCTAAAACTTCTGCAAAATATTTGCCCGTACCCTTAGCCTGTTCGATAGTATTTTCGTTATTCCCTACTTCGAGAAGAACATAATAATCGGATACATGTTGATTAAACTTATACTGTTTTTCTATTATTTTACCTTTGAAGCCCGGATACAACTTCTCTGCAGTTTTGTTTATATGATTCGCAAAATTTCTCAGAGCTTCAACGTTTGGATTGCCATTTCCTATAACCATAGCATAGCCTGCTATTGTATTATTATTGATGGTAACAGTCTTAGGTTTATTTCCGGTATAAGCAGCTGCATCCCTGTGTAAATCAACGATTATCTTTGCAGACTCATACTTTGACATGAGACTGTTAATTGTCTCAAGGGAACGAGTATAGGATTGGCTATAAGATGGAGAATCATGAATCGTCTTGTTATGTATTACCTGAACCCCTTTTGCTTCAAGCTCTTTTGCTAATACTGCTCCAACCTCTCGAACAGTCCCGTATTCATTAAGTGAATGAAAGTTCCCTTCTGTTACCGGCTGGTAGGATTCTGTTGCATGTGTATGATAAATAATTACGACCGGTTTAGAATAATCAATATTTGCTGAAGAAAAAGTGGTTGAACCGGAATCACCGCTATCGGCAGATATCTGCGATTTGTCATCGGAGTTAGTTTCTAAATCTTCTTCAAAATTAATTTGGGGATCTATCTCAGCCAAATCATCATCCAGTACTTCTGCCGCTGGAAACACAGAACCTACCATGGATTGAATTAAAGTACTTGATTGTTTCTCGTTTAATAAACCTTGTGACTCATTTTTGTTTCTTTCATTTATTGAATATCCTAAAGCTGCTCTTGATTCGTAATTTAAACTTCTGCTGACGGAAGGAAATACATTTCCAATATACATTTTTCCCACATCATTACTCTTGCCTTCAATTAATCGCCCTGGTCCGCCATGAATAAAGCTAATCATGACTAAGCCTGAAACAACCCAAAAAAGAAGGGTCAAAACAGCAATTCTGCCGCTGTTTATTCGTTTCCTTCTACTATACCTTCTGTATTTTCTTCTCACCATTTGGTTCTCTCCTCATCAATGCTGATTTACTAAGAGTATATGCCCGGATGAAGAGTTATATTAATTCCATCTGCAATTACATCAGAAAAATCCTTGATAATTTGATCAATATCTGTTGTGGTTACGATCATCTCTACCCCATTTTCATTAATGAAATTCTCTGCTCCTACTGGGTCATCCAGAAATTCTGCCATAGAATCCAATATTAATGTTTTTGAATCAATTACTGTTGGAACCCCTATCGCAATAACCTTGGCACCCAGTGTCTTTTCTGATAATTCCTTCCGTATATTCCCTGCACCTGCTCCAGGGGAAATTCCCGTATCACTGATTTGCAGTGTGGTGCTTATCCTGCTCACATTTCTTGCAGCCAATGCATCTACTGCGATAATGATCTCTGGCTTCGCTATTTTAACAGCACTAGCAATCAAGTCTGCAGTCTCAATACCTGTAGAACCCATAACTCCTGGTATGAATCCACTTACACAGGAGATTGAGTCATCACTATCCGTATCAAACATTAAGAAATAATGTCGTGTCACCTGAACTTTTGAAACGGTATACGGCCCCAAAGAATCTGGAGTAACTTTATCGTTTCCAAGTCCTATAACCAGCACCTTTAGTTTATCATGAAACGGAATAAGCCTTTTTAGCTCCTGGGATAACGCCTTTGCTATTTTGCTCTTAGTTTCCTTCGTAGTGTCAATAATCCCATCCACCTCCAGCGTAATATAATTTCCCATCGGCTTCGATAATACTTTGCTTCCATGCTCATTGGTTATTTTTATTCTTGTAATCCCTACAACATCTTCAAAGTTTTCTGTCTCTACCTCTACACCAGAAATTTCTATCTTATCACCCTGGTTTTCAGAGTCGTACATCTCCTTATTTTCAATAGCCAAATCAGTCCTGAATCTCATTAAACACTATCCTCACTTTCAGCTTTTCCTATTTATTCATTTTTCCCTTGCATTTTTCTTTCTATTCATATATACTTCAATTTGCGATATTTTACGAAAGTGGGGTGAAATCATGGCAAATATTAAATCTGCAAAGAAAAGAATCCGCGTAATTGCAAAAAAGACTACAAGGAACAGAAGAGTAAAATCTCATCTTAAAGCGATCAATAAGAACTTTGAATCGGCGCTTGCTGCTAAAGATTTTGACTTAGCAAAAGAAAAACTTGCTTTAGCAGAAAAGAAACTTATGCAGGCTGCTTCTAAGGGAACCATCCATAAGAATGCTGCTTCTAGAAAAGTTTCAAGGATGACGAAAAAATTCAATAAAGCAAAAGCGGAATAAATCTCACCCGTCCCCACAGTGCATAAGTTAAATGCACATGATAAAATATAAGCTTGTCAATCATGCCTGAATCGGCCGTGTCTCCCGATTTAATGGCATGATTTATTTTTTGTCAAATCCACCTTATTCAAGAAGCTTCATCACAGCCATTACAAGGAGTTCTATGCCGATTCCAATACATTTTTCATCTACTTCGAACTTTTCTGAATGTATGCCCTCATTATCTTTTCCCTTATAACCGCTTCCCAAAAAGAAAAAGGCTCCTGGTACCTTTTCCAGATAATACGAAAAGTCTTCTACGCCCATTGTTGGATCTTTCAATTCGACCACTTTCTCTACGGCAGTTTCACATATTGCAGTATTTTTTATTATATCCACTATAAGATTGTCATTAACTAAAACTGGATATCCCTTTTCAAACCTTACCTCTGCTTTCGCACCATGAGCCTTTGCAGTCCAATGTACCATTTCTTTAAGTCTGCTTTTTAGCAATTCTCTACTCTGATAATCTAAAGATCTAATGGTTCCCTCGAGAATTACAGTATCTGGTATCAAATTTACCGCACTTCCCCCATTAATCTTGCCGATAGTAATAACGGCGGAATTTAACGGACTAATATTTCTTGAAATGACACTCTGCAAACCTGTTATTATCTGTGCAGCTGCAATCATGGAATCAATCCCCATTTCAGGATATGCTCCATGGCTGGTTTTCCCTTTTATCGTGATTTTAAAGGTATCAGAAGACGCGTGAACTTTACCATACTTGATTCCTATCGTGCCAGCAGGAAGATCCGGTTTTACATGAAGACCTAAAATATAGTCTGTCTTAGGCTCTAAGCAACCCATTTTTATCATCCTCTTAGCGCCGCCCGTAGTTTCTTCCGCTGGTTGAAAAATAAACTTTATACTACCGTTAATCTTATCTTTTATGTTACTTAACACCATCGCCGCTCCTAATAAGACAGCCATATGTACATCATGACCACATGCATGCATAATCCCATCCCTTTCCGATGCAAAGGGAATAGGTACTGCCTCTTGTATCGGTAATGCGTCCATATCAGCACGCAGTGCAATTGTGCTTCCCTTTTGGTTTTCCAATAAGCCGACAACGCCCGTTTTTAGCATTTTTGTATTTTTAATATTCAGTTGGTCCAATTCGCGCCTTATTCTTTTCGATGTCCGAAATTCATTGTTCCCAAGCTCAGGCCACCTATGAAAATCATGCCTCAGGCTGATAGCCCACTTTTCAGCCTCCTTTATCAATTGATTCAACTCAACAAAATTGATCAAACAAAATCCCTCCCCAAGGTATTAATTGGCGGACTGTATTAATATAATATTAAGGAAGTTACAAGTTTATCAGTAAATTTATAAATCAGTATACGAAAATTGGAGGTACATTATATAATGGCACCGATGATAAAGCCAAAGTGTTTGCAACATGGTAACCGAATAGCTCTAATTGCTCCTTCATCACCGGTCGACAGTCAACAGCTGATGATTGCTGTCGACTCAGTCAAATTGTTTGGCCTAAAACCTGTTTTATATCCTTCAACCAAAATGAGGCATGGTTATCTTTCCGGACCTGATTCTGTTCGTGCTTCAGATATAAACAATGCTTTTTCCGATCCTACCATTGATGGAATTTTCTGCATTCGCGGCGGTTATGGGGTTACTCGAATACTTGATAAGATTAATTATAGTATGATTTCAAAAAATCCCAAATTACTCTTAGGGTATAGTGATATTACTGGTCTTCATGTGGCAATAAACCAATTGTGTAATTTAATTACACTTCATTCGCCTATGCCTTCTCGTGGCTGGAAAAACTTAGATTACATTACACTGCAAAGTTTAACAGACAATATTTTTTCGACTAAGCCTATCGGTCAGGTCCCATATATTGAAGGAGAACCTATTGAAATTATCAATTCAGGAGTTGCAGAAGGACATATTGTGGGTGGCAACCTATCTTTGTTGGTTTCAACCTTAGGTTCCGATTATGAGATTAATACAAAGAATAAAATTTTGTTTATTGAGGAGGTGGATGAAAAAAACTACAAGATAGACAGAGGATTAACCGCTTTAGCTTTAGCCGGGAAATTCCGGGACTGTGCCGGAATAATCCTGGGTACATGGGCTGGATGCGGAGATCCTGATTTACCCTCTGAAAACAACCTTTCCCTACATACAATTATTTCTGAAGTCGTTAAGCCTTTTGGAAAACCTACAATTAATAATTTCCAAGCTGGACATATTTATCCTCATATTTCTATACCCATGGGTGTCAGGACAAAGCTGGATGCCGAAAATGGTACGGTGGAATTTCTAGAGGCTGCAACACAATGATGGTAAGTGGTGGAATTTACTTTTGATATATTTAATTAAAAATAAATAAGAATTGAGAATACGAATTTAAAGCTTCTATATGCTTGATTTAAATGTTTTCTATGGTATAATTATGCTATTAGAAAGAACCGTCATAGACTATAGCGTTCCCTATGAAAGGCTTTGTTTTTATGTAAACCGAGCATTAAGCTAAGAGCATTAAAATAAAATTGCCTTTCCTTTTTTTATTTTAGAGGTAATTATTGTTTTGGAGGTGCGGGAATTGTCAAGACAAATATACATCACGGAAAACGATTATCACAAGTTAAATGATCTGTTAAACGAAGCGTTGATAGAAGGAGTACAAGGAGATGTTTCCTTTAAGATACTTGAGGCCGAATTAAAAAATGCAAAAATAGTAGACAGTAAGATGCTCCCACGTAATGTTGTCACGATGAATTCCAGAATATTAATTGATTTGAATGGATATGATGAAGAGGTCAATTTGGTATATCCTCACGAAGCAGATTTAATAGAAAATAAGATATCCGTGCTTTCTCCTATAGGTACTGCAATTCTTGGATACAGTGAAGGTGATACGATCAATTGTGATGTACCTTCCGGAACAATGAACATTAAGATTAAAAGCATTTTATATCAACCTGAAGCCGCTGGGGACTATGACTTATAGTTTTGGGAAAATTTGAAAACGATATCCTGTTTTGAGGATATCGTTTTTTAGTCTAAATATTTTTATGTCTTTGAATCTTTTTTGTTGTCGTCTTTATAAACTCGTCCTTTCTAACTGCAATATCCCTGATTCTTTTATAAATCGGGAGTTTTTCATTTATTTCAGAAATCACACGTTTAATCAGTGAATGCACCTCTTCATCACCAAAGTTCTCACCAAATTCTTCATAAATCAAATCATAATTCGGCCGGACTTGCGCGCTAACGCAGGTGTCATCGTTATCATCGTAAAAAGTAGCATGGACCAGGCTTTCCTGGACATATTTATTTCGATTAATGTAATATTCCACCTCTTCAGGATAAATGTTCTTACCTGTTTTAGTAACAATTACATTTTTCTTTCTACCCGTAATATACAGCCAGCCTTCATTATCCAAAAATCCGAGATCTCCGGTATGGAACCATCCATCCTTCAGCACTTCATTCGTTTTTTCAGGCATATTATAATAACCAAGCATGACATTAGGACCTTTAAAGACTATTTCTCCTATGCCATCTTCATCCTTGTCTACGATTTTTATTTCTCCGGATGCCACAACAGGTCCTACCGATCCGGCTTTTTTGTAGCCGTTGCTGAAATCCGGAGTTCCTGAAACTAACGGGGAACACTCAGTCAGTCCATATCCCTGCAGCATTTTAATGCCCAAATCCTCAAAACCGCGCAATACATTAGGGTCTATTGCCGCAGCACCGGTTACTAGCATCCTTAATTTCCCGCCAAACTTATCATGAACACTCTTAAAAAGCTTTCTGTTTAGATCGATTCCCATGCTTTTCAAGGTTTTATTTAATTTAATTGCCTTTTTTAAAGCTCCTGCCTTACCTGATTTTTCAGCTTGTTTCCAAATCTTTTCATATATAGATTCGAAAATGAGAGGGACACCAATTAATATAGTGGCCTTCGCTTCGACAAGGTTTTTATTTATATATTTAAGTCCTTCAAAAAAAGCAATCGATGCCCCGCGATAAAGAACCAGTGACATTCCCATCGTAGATTCAAACGTATGATGAATGGGAAGAATGGACAAAGTTCTGTCTTCAGGAGTCACATATGCGATTCTGCATGTATCCATGACATTAACAGCAATATTATTGTGACTAAGCATTACACCTTTCGCTGCTTCAGTAGTACCTGATGTAAAAAGCAGAATCTTCATTTCATATGGATCAATCTCCGCATCTATAAAGCTGCGATCATTTTGTGCAACCAATTTTTCTCCCGATGCAACAAGTTCCTCCCATTCAACCGGTACCCCTTTTTTTATTTCTGTTAAATCAGATACTTCCAGCGGCTGTGAAATGTCAGTCCTGTCTCCGTATGTTTTCATTTTAATCTTATATTCTATGTCATAATCCTCAAAGTATTTTTCAAAGTTCTTGGTATAAAATACCGCTTTGCATCCGGCTGTTTCAATGAGGTAATAAATTTCCTCCTGTGATAGCTCCTTGTCCAGGGGAACTACCACTCCTGTTCCGTTTACAACTGCATAATAGGATATAATCCATTCATAGCAATTTTCTCCGATGATAGCTATCTTTGAATCCTTGAGTCCCATATTGAGCAGTTTTGTTCCCAGGGCGTTCACATCGTGACCAACCTGTTTATAGGTAATCGGAAAATATTCCCCGCCCTTGCTTTTTTTAATTAAGAAAGCCGGTCTTTCCGAGTAAAGCTGAACACTTGAATCCAACAAATCTTTTAAAGTTGTGATCTCTCTGACCTTGTGATACATTCTTTCAAGCGCTTTAAAATTTTTACTATTGTTATCCATAGAAATCCCTCATAAATAAACTCTGACCATAATATTCCCATTAATGCGTAATATTATATTTGTAATTGCTATCATAATACAGCAACTGAATCACTAAGTAAACATATTTTACCATTCTGCATTTTATCTATTGCTTTTTATGTGATATACTAAATGCGTAACATGTATAATAATTGTGTATTATAATTTATTATTCGTATCAGGAGGTTGTTTATGACTGCTCATATTAATTCGGCAAAAAAGGGTGACATCGCAGAGTCTATCCTTCTGCCCGGTGATCCACTCAGAGCCAAATTTATTGCGGAAAATTTTTTGGACAATCCAAAATGCTATAATGAAATCAGAGGTATGCTAGGCTATACCGGAACATATAAGGGAGTGCCCGTATCAGTGCAAGGTACAGGCATGGGAATGCCTTCTATGGGTATCTACAGCTGGGAACTAATCTCTTACTACGGGTGCAAAAACTTAATCCGGATTGGTTCAGCCGGTTCTTTCCAAAAAGAAGTCAAGCTTAAAGATATCGTATTCGGGCTTAGCGCATCTACTGATTCCAATTATGTTCATACTTTCAATATCAACGGAACCTACTCCCCTTGTGCAGACTTCGAACTGCTGATGAAAGCAAAAGCCAGTGCTGATAAACTGGGGATTCCGGTTCATGTAGGGAATATAGTATCCTGCGACGTATTTTATGAGCAGCAAGAAGACTGGTGGAAAAACTGGGCCAAAATGGGAGTTTTGGCTGTAGAAATGGAAGCAGCTGCACTATATATGAATGCCGCTTATCTTGGTGCGAAAGCGCTCTGTATAGTTACCATCAGCGATCACTTCATAACATCGGAACGCTCAAGTGCTGAAGAAAGAGAAAAAAGCTTTACTGAAATGATGCAGATAGCCTTAGATACCGTTACAACATAAATTCGTCAAAATTAGCAGCCCAATTCTAAGGGCTGCTTTTGTTCATTTCTCCACTTTATAATAACCATTCTCTAGTATTATTGTAAGTGCATTATACGCTAATATAATCTCACTATCACTATCAACAACTGCTAAATTAATAATAATTGGTTCATCTGTGTTTACCGCTTCTCCATTTTCAACAGCACTCCACGTTACTGGCTCTCCCTGATTTATAGCTTCTTTACCCACACCGATAAATTCTCCTACTGAAGTTTTCCAGTGATATACGATATTTTCATAGCTGTTATCTGTTATGAAGTTTGGTGTCATTGTAATGCCCCTTACAG
>DUPP01000166.1 GCA_012838265.1 Clostridiales bacterium | reverse complement strand
TAATAACTCTTTTCAGGAATTGTTCGACCTTGTTTTAAAGGTATCAGATTTCCTAAAGAGTGAAGTGGAAAAAATACAGCTCGGTCAGCCACCTTCCTTAGAAAATGATAGTTTAAGCGCAGAAATAACCAATTTTTTAGAAGATATCAGCAATCATGGTCACATTAATGAAGACTCTGCAGACAATACATCCACAGTTGTTAATGCTATAAACTTAAACCCAGAAAACAAGACAGATGAAAAAGCCTATTTTCTCCATATTCATTTTTCAAAAGACTGCCAAATGGAAAACATTAGAGCCTATATGCTGCTCAACAAGCTAGAAACAGTCGGCAAGATTCTGTCTACTATACCAGAAGAGTTAAATACAAATAAAGATGCTTCCAGTATTATTTCACAGAACGGTTTTTACTGCAGCATATCAACTGCTATTTCTGCTGAAGAGCTTGTATCACTGATAAAGGGTACGCTTTCTGTAGAAGATATTAAATTTATAGATGCCCTGCCTAATACTTCTAATCAAGGGGAGACTAATAAGGATTATAGTTCAGAAAAACGAAATACAGGAAAACAAAACCTGATCAGTGTTGATCTTAATAAGCTTGATACATTGATGGATCTGGTTGGTGAAATTGTAATCACTGAATCTATGGTCTCCAGCAATGCTGACCTTGAAGGTTTAGAGCTGGATAATTTCAATCGGGCTTCCCGTCAATTGAGAAAGCTAACCGATGAACTGCAGGATATTGTTATGTCAATCCGGATGGTTTCTATAGCATCTACCTTCCAAAAAATGCGCCGCATTGTCCGAGACATGGGTAAAAAGTTAAACAAAGATGTAGAGCTCATTCTAATGGGTGAAACGACTGAGGTGGACAAAACCATAATCGACGGGATCGCCGATCCGTTGATGCATCTGGTGAGAAATGCTATGGATCATGCCATAGAAGACAAAGCACAAAGGATTGCGTGTAATAAAGAACCTACCGGTAAGATTATCCTCTCCGCCCAGAATGTAGGTGGTGATATTATCATAACTGTCAGTGACGACGGAAGAGGACTAGACCCTGATATGATACTGCAAAAAGCTAAAGAGAAAAACCTATTAATGAAGCCGGAGGATGAATACACTGAAAGGGAGATTTATAACTTGCTGACATTACCAGGCTTTTCTACCAAGGATTCAGTTACTGAATTTTCAGGAAGAGGCGTCGGTATGGATGTGGTAAGAAAAAATATTGAAAAGATCGGTGGTACAGTAACCATTGAAAGTGTAAAGGGTGTCGGAACTAATATCTTCTTTAAGATTCCTCTTACTCTGGCAATCATAGCAAGCATGGAAATTTCGGTTGGGAAAAATATATATGCAATTCCTATATCACAAATAAGAGAATCTTTCAAGGCAAATCCCAATCAGTTATTTACTGACCCAGAGAATCATGAATTAATCATGATCAGGGGAACATGTTACCCTATTATACGACTTCATAATATTTTTAACCTTAAAGACACCTTGACAAATATCACAGATGGTATCCTGCTAATGGTGGATTCCGGAAATAGTCAAGCTTGCATTTTTGCCGATGAGCTGATAGGAAAACATCAAGTGGTCGTTAAGCCATTGCCGATTTATCTAAACCGATTTGCAGTAAAAAAAGCCGGTATAGCCGGATGCACAATAATGGGAGACGGGAATATAAGCCTTATATTGGATGTCCCAAGCATTATTGATAAGTATTGGTCGCATGCGAAGGGGAGACTTTAATGATTTACATACGCGACGACGAATTCAAAGTAATCACTTCATATATAAAAGAGAATTATGGCATAAACCTGAC
>DUPP01000165.1 GCA_012838265.1 Clostridiales bacterium | reverse complement strand
CTGCAATTAAAATCGCTTTATTCAGATGAATCCCTCTACTAACACAATATGAAATTGCTCCTGTAAAACTATCGCCTGCACCTGTAGTATCTACTACATCCGCCAGAAAGGACGAATAAGGGATTATTTTTCCATCTTGAAATAATTCTCCGCCAGCAGAACCTTTTTTAATAATAACATTTACCCCTATACTGTTTTTTGTCAAGGCCCATTCATTTACATGCTGATGGGCAGCTATGTATTCTGCTTCCTGAATATTAGGTATAATAAGATCACTTAGCTCCACTACACCATTAAGAATTTCACTATTAATCTTATCTATAAGAGGGCTTGGATCGAAAATAATTTTATAACCCATACTTTTTAGTTTCCCTAAATAATGGACTAATTCTTCTGCAGTTTCGTCCAATAAGTAATACCCTGTAATGACTGCTACGCTGCAATTCTTTTCTACTTTTCCGGATATTAATTCATCTGAAAAATACCCTTCTATTCCTTTAGACGTTAAAAATGTGCGTTCACCATCAGATTCAACAAAAACCAAACAATAACCTGTTTTCCCCTTTATTTTTTTAACACAATCCAAAGGCAGTTTCTGCCTTTCCATATATTCACATATTTCTGTGCCCCATGTATCTTGCCCAATATATGACACTACATAGCCTGTTCCACCAAGGTTTTGTATAGTTTTTGCCATATTGATTGCGCAGCCTCCAGCAATATCGAAACTATCATAAATAAACCCATCCTTTGAATGCTCAGGGAATTTATCTACTAAAAAATATCGATCTAGAATTAATCCTCCAAAGATAAGTATATTGTTCATTTTTTCACCTCGTCCTCCATCAGGAGACAAAACTGCGGCTCCCAACACAGAAACACAAGATCACCTTCTTTGAACTGGAATTCTCCTACTGCATTCTGGGATTCAGCAATTACTTGTAAGCCATTACAGTCAATGGTATAGGAAGATATGTTCCCTGCATAGGTAACAAATTTTACGACTCCGGAGATGCTTTCTGCTGCAGAGTTTTTATCTGTAGCCTCTAGTTTGATTTTTTCCGGCCTGATACTATACAAAGCAGCCTCTCCTACTTCCCTTGGTGAGCTTGTCGCCAAAGGCATTTCACCAAAACTAGTCTCCAATATTATAACGATATCGTTTTTCTCCTTTATGACTCCTTCAAAAAAATTAGATTTTCCAAGAAAACTTGCCACAAAACGATTTTTAGGTGCTTCATATACTTCATAAGGTTTGCCTACCTGTACAATAGTTCCCCGGTCCATTACAACAATATAATCGGACAAAGTAAGTGCTTCCTCCTGGTCATGGGTAACAAAAAGAGCAGTTATCCCGCTCGCATCCAGGATTCTTCTCAATTCTACCTGCATTTCCACTCTAAGCTTTTTATCCAAAGCACTGAGACTTTCATCGAGCAAAAGGATTTTAGGCTGGATAACCAATGCCCTAGCCAATGCCACACGCTGCTGCTGTCCTCCTGAAAGCTGTTTAGGCTTTCTGGCTTCGTAGCCTTCTAGTTGAACCAGTTTTAAAACATCCTTTACTCTGCTATCTATTTCTTTTTTTGAAAGCTTTCGCTGTTTTAATCCATAAGCTACATTATCCCAAACTGTCATGTGAGGAAAAAGTGCATAGCTTTGGAAAACCATTCCGATATTTCTTTGATGAACCTTAATATCGTTTACCCTTTGATTATCAATATAGATATCTCCTCCATCCGCCTGTTCAAATCCTGCAATGAGCCTTAGGGTTGTCGTCTTCCCACAGCCGGAAGGTCCGAGAAGAGATACCAAGGTGCCCTCTGGAATTTCTAGGCTTATTCCATCGAGAACGGTATTTTCCCCATATTTTTTTGTTAAATTTTCTAACCTTACCGTTGCCATACTATACCTCCTTTTTGCCAAATAAACTCTTGATGCTTGAACCCATAATAAGTCCCACTATTGCCAGACATAAAAGAGATATCCCTATTATTATGGTTGATACCGCATTGATTTCCGGCGTAAATCCAAATTTTATCGAAGATTGTATTTCTATTGGCAGAGTTGAAAATCCTGAAGGCATTAAAAAATAGCTGAGTACAAAATTATCAAAACTAATCATAAAGGATAAAAAGCCTCCTGCTACCATAGCAGGTGCAAGAACAGGAAGTGTAATCCTCCTAAATGTAGTCATCACATTTGCCCCCAGAGATGCTGAAGCCTCTTCAAGGGCTGGATCCATAGATTGCATTCTTGCCTGCAGAACCAAAACTGAATAAGGCAGTGAAATGACCGTATGTCCTGCCAATACGAAGAATAAGTTCTTTTCAAAATCTAAAGCCCTGATCATCAAGAGTATAGAGAGGCCTATAATAAGCCAAGGAATGGTCAAAGGCATCAGCATGAAAGTCTGAACAGAGTTTTTTAGCCTGCCGGAAAGTGCCTGAGATCCTAGAACCAGTAAGGTTGCTAAGATTACGCAGATGACTCCCGTCACAGCTGCAATCCAAATAGAATTTATAGCTGCCTGAATAAGCACATTATTCTGGAAGAGATCCTGATACCATTTAAAGCTGAAGTCAAAGGGCATCTGATTATATCTTGAGGAGTTAAAGCTCATAACCATCAATACCACTATAGGTGTATATAAATAAATCAAGGCAAAAATAACGAAAGCCTTTGATATAATACCTGATTTTTTCATTACTTTTCCCTCCCCAAATAATTCAACACATTCATGCTAATCAGAACCATAGCTAACAAAATAAATGCTATTGAAGCGCCAAAATTCCAGCCATAAATTTCAAAAAATTGATCCTCGATGACTGTACCGATGACAGTGCCATTTACGCCTCCTAATATTCTTGGCTCAACAAAGGTTCCTAAGCAAGGAACAAAAACTAAAAGAATACCTGAAAGAATACCTGGGCGTGAAAGGGGCAGCGTAATCCTCCGAAAGGTTTCCAGCTTTGTAGCCCCTAAGCTGGAACTTGCTTCAAGAAGAGCATTATCTACCTTTTCCAAAGCCAGATATATAGTTATAACCATATATGGGAAAAATGCATGTACAAGACCAATGATTACGGCTTTACGTGTGTAAAGCAGACTAAGGCTGCCTTCAATAATGCTCACAGAATTTAAAAAAGCATCAAAAATTCCGCCATCCTGTAAAAAAATGAGCCATGAGTATACCCGAACTAATTGATTCGTAAAAAAAGGTATGATAATTAGTATTAATATAATGTTTTTAATTCCTTTTAGTTTTTTTGCCATGATATAAGCCAATGGGTAGGCTATAATCAAACTTATTAGAGTCACATAAATACTGTTTTTAATCGTACTCCAGGTAAGGGAAAGATAGAAGGATTTTTGAAAAAATACCTTATAATTGTCCAGCGTAAACCCTGCCCCACTATCACTTAAAAAGCTATAATAAAGCATGATAAACAGTGGTGCTACGGCAAATACAAGCAGGACAAGAAGTCCCGGGGCTGTAAGCCATTGCTTTTTGCTTTTCATATCAGCATTCTCCCTTTTATATTTATTATCTTAACCTGCATCAAAAGAATGATTCTTTGTCCTAAAAAGTTTGAAAAATAAATGCAGTGGCAGATATTTTCCCCCACTGCATTTTTGTTATACCGAACCACTTATTAGTTTGTGGCTTTAACCTCTGTCCACAACTCATTCCATGCACGTTTTACTTCATCACTTCTGTATTCCATAAAGTATAAACGGTTTAGGGATTCTTCGTCCATAGCGGCAGATATGGCATATTCAGGGTCAATTGCTTCTGCAGCTTCCTGGTTTACAGGGGCAGGGCCACCAGTTGATGCCCAATTATATTGAAAGTCCTTACTAATCATCCAATCAATAAAGGCATGCGCCAAATCTGCATTTTCAGTACCGCTAACAATACCCCAGTTGTCGACCCATCCGATTGCACCATCCTCAGGAACTACAAAAGCAATGGGTTGACCTTCCTGTTTCATAGTGGCTGCTTGACCTGACCACATCATACCAATGGCAATTTGGTTGCCGGCAAATAACTTGGAAAATTCATCGCCAGTTTTCCAGTATGTACGGTTCAAGCTTTTTTGTTCTAGTAATTTAGCTTTAATCTTATTTAAATCAGTAGGATTATTGGGGTCCTGTCCTGTAACAATAGCGGCTGCCATGACAGCATCATTATAGTCATCACGGAATGCTATTTGACCTTTGTACTGAGGATCAAAAAGTGAATTCATCGAAGCAGGAGGTTCTTTTATAATATCTGTGTTATAGGCAATAGCAGTTGAACCCCATACAAATGGCACTGCGTATAGCTTTCCATCTTTCCAGATGTCTTCCTGTGTTTGAAAACGCTCAAAAAGTGAATCAAAGTTTTTGAGTTTTGAAACATCCACTTCCATTAGAAGGCCTTCGTTTATCGCTGTAGTAAGTATCGTGCAATTTGGAAGGCAAACATCAAGTTCTCCTGGGCTTGAGGTCCGAAGTTTAGTCAGTAAATCTTCTTCGCTTGACATATACAGGTTAACAATTTTACAATTATATTCTTCTTCAAAAGCTGCAATAAAATCCGGATCATCCGAACCATAGTCTTTCCAGTTTACTACCGTAAGGGTTGCCTTTTCTTCTCCCGAAGGAGTGTCTCCACCGTTGCCCCCGCAGCCAACAAGCGAAAAAACTAGAACTATGGCAAGAAGCATGGTTAAAATAGACTTTTTCTTCATTTAAACCTCTCCTCTCAAATTTAACTTCCAATTAAGCAATTGTTTACCTGTATTTTCCTGATATGTTCAGTATACAATGAAAAAAATCTCTTTTCAAGTAAGGGATTCTGTATGGGTAAGTTATTCTTATAGGTTACATTTGCATACCTGATTTGCCAAATACAAATAGCTAAAATAAAAAAAGAATTGCAGCCAAATAAAACATGCAATTCTTTTTTTGCTTTCCAGGAATTATCAGAAGAATCCACCTAGAAATCCCTTTCCATCTTTCTGGTTTCCTAGGAAGAGGAATACCAGTATCAGGATAAGTAACCAGCCGCCACCAAACCCTGTGTTATCACCACAGAAATCGTCTTTGTAGCCGGATCCGCCAAATATGTTTGTTCCTCCGCAGAGTAGAAATACGATG
>DUPP01000164.1 GCA_012838265.1 Clostridiales bacterium | reverse complement strand
GAATTAAAAGATAAGGTCACCGATAAGGTCACCGATAAGGTCACCGATAAGGTCACCGATAACCAAAAAATAATTATAAATGAAATTGCTAAAAACAATCGTATTACAACACAGGAACTATCAAATATATTGCAAATTTCATTAAGAAAAACCAAAGAAAATATAGCAAAACTTAAAACCATGGGGTTTTTACAACGTATTGGACCTGCAAAAGGTGGATATTGGCAACTTCTTACCAACGAAAACAAACCTAAAACAAAGGAGGATATACAATGAAGCTAGGTATAATGCAACCCTATTTTATGCCGTATCTTGGCTATTGGCAGTTGATTAAAGCGGTGGATAAGTTCGTTATTTATGATGACGTGAACTTTATAAAAGGTGGTTGGATTAATCGTAATAATATACTGTTAAACAATCAGCGCTTTCTTATCAACTTACTTCTATCAGGAGCAAGTTCAAATAAGTTGATAAATGAGATAAAAGTACAGGGAAACCAAACAAAGCTTATAAAAACCATTGAAAGTGCTTATAAAAAAGCACCTATGTTTGACACCGTATTTCCTTTGTTTTTACAAATTATGAGTTTTTGCAATAATAACTTAGCCAAATTTATAGGCAATAGCCTAATAGAAGTAACCAACTACTTGATGATAGAGACTGAGTTTATTTATTCATCTGACATTGAGAAAGACAATTCACTCCGAGCACAAGATAAGATACTTCATATCTGTAACCTACTAGGAGCAAAACAATATATAAATGCTATAGGTGGACAAGAGTTATATGATAAAGAAAGCTTCGATTCGCAAGGGTTAAAATTAAATTTTATAAAATCAGAGTTACCTCCCTATAAGCAATTTAACAATGAGTTTATTCCCGGATTGTCTATAATTGATGTTATGATGTTTAATTCGGTGGAGGAGATAAATGGGATGTTGGATAAATATGAGTTAATATGAGTAAAGCTATAGGAGGATATTTTGAATTGGAATTAGCTTGGAGCGAAGAGTATCATAAAAATGCTATTAGGCTCAATACAGGTCGCAATGCTTTTGAATATATTTTAAGAGCCAAGCAATACAAAAAGGTATATTTGCCTTATTTTACTTGTGATGTTATGTTAGAGCCGATTCGAAAATTAAATATTGAATATCAATTTTATTCAATAGAAGAGAATTTTATACCAAAATTTGATTTTAGCTCAGTCAATGAAAATGAAGCTTTTGTATATACCAATTATTTTGGTTTATGTGATAGTATAGTAAAAGGTATCAGTAAAGTTTGTAAGAATCTGATTATTGATAATGCACAGGCTTTTTATTCAAAACCAATAAAGGGAGTTGATACTTTATATTCACCACGAAAATTTTTTGGATTATCCGATGGAGCTTATCTATATATGAATAAGATTATGGATACCGAAATATCAATCGATATTTCGTATAAAAGGTTCAATCATCTGTTAGGTAGATTTGACTTAGGTGCAGAAAAATTTTATAATTCATTTCGGGATAATGATAAGGGACTTGCTTGGCAGCCAATAAAGCAAATGTCGAAACTTACGCATCGTTTACTTACATCTATAGATTATGATTATATAAAGACAACAAGGCGCAACAACTTTTTATATTTGCATAAACATCTTAGTGAAACTAATAAATTGAGCTTTAACATAAGTGACGATACAGTTCCAATGGTATATCCATATTTGGTTGATAACGGCAAAGAGTTGAAAGCAAAATTAATAGAAAACAAAGTATTTGTAGCAACCTATTGGCCCAATGTGCTAAAGTGGGCACAAAAAGATAGCTTCGAATATAACTTTACAAACAATCTTCTTGCTTTGCCCATTGATCAGAGGTATGGTGAAGAGGAAATGAATAGAATAATTGAAATAATAAAAACAATAATATAATAATGAAAGATTTAACTGGTAAAAAGTTATTGATTTTGGGTGGTATCCCTTTATCTAATGAGGTAATCAAATATGCTAAACAACTAAACCTTGATGTTTATGTTACTGATTATCTTGAAGATTCTCCTGCAAAAAAAAATGCAGATAAAAGTTTTATGACTAGCACAACAGATGTTGAAGCCGTTGTTAAATTAATAAAACAAGAGAGAGTAGATGGCACTATTACTGGTTTCGTTGATCTTCTTTTACCCTACTATCATGATATTTGTATGCAAAGTGGGTTGCCATGCTATGCTACAAAAGATCAATTTGAAAAATTAATTGATAAGGTTACTTTTAAACAACTATGCAGAGATTTTGGAATACCTGTTGTTGAAGAATACAAAATTGATGATATAAGTGATATAAATACAATAAATAATCTTCCTTATCCCGTATTACTTAAACCTGCAGACAATAGCGGTGGTAGAGGCATTACTATTTGCAAAACATCAGATGAATTTATTGACAACTACAACAAATCGATATCTTTTTCAAAAAGCAAACAGGTAGTAGTTGAAAAGTATATGAATACTAAAGAGGTAACCATCTTCTATGTGCTTCAAGATGGTGATATAAAATTAACCGCAATGGGAGATAGACATATTCAACACTTTAAAGAGGGTGTGATTCCTTTGCCTGTAGCATATACATTCCCTTCAATTTACTTAGAGGAGTATGAAAAGACTATACATCCCAAAGTGGTTGATATGTTTACTTCTTTGGGAATGAAAAACGGTATGGTTTTTATTCAATCTTTTGTGGAAGATGGTAAATGCATCTTTTATGAAATGGGCTATCGCCTAACTGGTTCATTAGAGTATAAAATAATTGAACATGCAAGTGGATATAATCCTCTTACAATGATGATAGAGCATGCAGTTACAGGAAAAACCAATGTTGATCTTGAAAAGTTAGCAAATCCTCACTTTGACAACAAATATTGTAATATTACATTCTTAGTAAAGCCTGGTAAAATCAAAGCTATAGAAGGACTTGAGGAAATTAAGAAAATGCATAACGTTTTAGATATCTTTCCATCTTACAAGGATGGTGATGAAATCCCTGAATCAGCACTTGGCACACTAAAACAAGTTGTTGCACGTGTTTTTGCATATGCATCAAGCAATGAAGAGCTGTCTAGAGTAATGGATGAAGTTCACACAAAATTGAAGGTAACATCAACTGAGGGTGAAAATATGCTACTTCCTCATTTTAATACAGCCAATATAGAAGAAATATGAAAAAAATACTATTAACTGGTGCAGGTGGATTTTTAGGAAGGCAATTCCTTTGGCGTATCAAAGATTCGAATAAATATTTTGTATATGCTGTTACATCCAATACAGAGAAATTGAATGGAATAATTTCAGCTCCTAATATTCAAATTATAGAAAAGGGAGCTAAGATTGATTGGAAGGATCTAGATATAGTCTTGCACGGTGCTTTCTCAAGGGCAGGCGAATCATCAGGATATATAACAAGTTTAGTGTATGCAAAACAAATATTTAATGAGGCAATATCGAATAAAGTATCTGCAATTATTAATATCTCATCACAAAGCTTATACGGCAATAACCCCAACATACCGTGGAGTGAGGATGCAGAATTGATACCCAACGACATATATGGTATGGCAAAGGCTTCGGCTGAGATTTTGTTAGATGGTATTGCCAGGGATAGCGAAACCACAATAACAAATTTACGACTGTCGTCTATTATGCTTAATGCACGCTTTGTGAATGTCTTTGTTCAAAATGCAATCGATGGAAAACCTATTCATATAGTAGGAGGAACGCAGAAAGTATCTTTTATGGATATACGTGATGCAGTGGATGGAATTCTGGCACTTATCGATACTCCTATTTCAAAATGGGACAAAGTTTATAATTTAGGTACAGGCAAGCAAAACTCAATCATTGAGATTGCAGAGATAGTAAAAGAAGTAGCACCAAAATATGTTACTAATGAAGTAGAGATAAATATAGAGAAAAAAGACATTTTTCTTAATCCATGTATGGACGTAAGCAAGTTTCGTGAACTAACTAACTGGAATGCACAATACGACATTAAGGAGATGATTAAATCTCAGTTTGAGTATTTACTGGATAATAAACGGGGGGTAAGTGGCTTGTTCTCAGCCAGTTATCCATTCACGTATAAATGGCAATAGAAAATGAATATCAGAAGATTCAGACAAGTATGGCATTATGCCAAAAAAGACTCCATAAAGATAAAAGAACAAAATGGGAAAGGTTATCTTTATCGTCTCAACATCTTTCTAGATATGATCTATTCATATTTAAAATATAACATGTGGACTAATCAATATGTTAAAGAGGAGTTTTATAATAAATCTTCAGAGGAAAAAGAAAAGATAGGCTTTGAATACAAGAAAAAAGGATATGAAAGGGATAAGTGGCAAAAAGAGTTTATAGAAGATAGAAAGTTCTTTCTTAAGTATTCTCAAAAGAAATATGAACTCCCACATTTACGACAAAAGCGAACTAATGCCTATAGACAAAAATATAATATGGGCTCGGGTTGCTTTGTAGAATATGACGTTGAACTTTCTCGACAACATTATCTACCAGGCTCAATAAAAATTGGAAATAATGTTCTGTTAGCTAAACATGTTTTTATAGATTATTCAGGAGAAGTAGAAATAAAAGATGGTGTTAAAATTGCTGCAAGTGTCAAGATTGAATCTCATCACAGAGACTTAAAGGCTTATGAGAAAGGACTTGACGTTAATATACCTACAAAATTAATTATTGAAGAAAATGCTTATATTGGTGTAAATGCTATAATATTAGACTCATGTAATTATATTGGCAAACATGCACGAATTGGAGCGGGAGCTGTTGTAACAAAAGACATTCCGGATTATGCAACAGCTGTTGGAGTACCTGCAAAAGTTATAAGAATAAACAAGAAAACAGAAACTTAAATACTATCTGTATCAAACGCTTATATACCAAATTAAATATTAAATTTGAAAATCGTAAAGTTTAAATATCAACCAAAGATAAAGAATACGCCAAAGCTATATCAGGATTAGATGATTGGCTTGTGTCAGTAAAGAAAGAAGCTGATTGGTTGGAGATTGAATTTTGAAAATAAAAATTACAATATATAAATGACTGAAAATAATTTTACATACGTGCCTTTGGCAGAACCTATTCCAATTTCGGAACAGAAGTGGCCAGAAGGAACCACACCACTTGTTTCAACTAGTACGCTAACTTACAATCATAATCCGTATATACGTGATTGCTTGGATGGCATATTAATGCAAAAAACCACTTTCCCTGTGCGAGTAGTAGTTTTTGATGATTGCTCTACAGATGGAACAAGAGAAATAGTAAAAGAGTATAAAGAGAAGTACCCAAGCCTTATAGTGGCAGTCTTACCAGGTGAAAACACTTGGAATAAACCTGAAGAGCGTAAAGAGGCTATGAAACCACGCAATGAAGCTCGTAACGTTGCTAAATACATTGCCCTCTGCGAGGGCGATGATTACTGGACAGACCCTTTGAAACTTCAAAAACAAGTGGATTTTTTAGAAGCCAACCCTGAGTATTCTATGTGCTTTACAAATGCAGAAGTTCTATATGATGGAATTGTGGCCCCAAAATCAGGAACCTCAATTTATAATCATTTACAATCAAAGGAATATAGTGGAACAGACGTTCTTAAAAAATGGACAGTACCAACTGCAAGTGTTGTGTTCAGGAATTATTTTAATGAAGGGAAAGTTATGCCTTGGGATAATAGATTCCTTTTTGGAGATATTGTATTGTTTTTATGGTTAGCTGAATTTGGCAAATTATGGTGTATAAATGAAAAAACGGTTGTATATAGGAGAAACTCAAAAGGAGTAACATTTGGAAAATATGATTACAAAAAAAGAGTAAATCATTATCTTGCAATTAGAGAACACTTTGGGGCAAAATATGAAAAAAACACGAAAATATTAATAGCTAAAAATTATGTTGGAGGCTTTATTTCAGGCAAATTAGGTATTCTATCTTTTCAGGTGTTAAAAGATGTACTTAAAGACAGTAAATATCTACCATTGTTTTTGGCACTTTTACCTTCACATTTGGTTAAGTCTATATCAAGGAAAATTAAATCCATATTTACATAAATTAGATTATTAATTTATAATGTTTAAATACTTAAAAAGAGGAAGAACATATGTGTGGATTTTATAGGAGGCGTTTATCGACAATATGCAAGGGGACTCTATTCAAAGAACCTCGTACTACGTATGCACGCAGTATACCTAATTGACGATGGATTGCGACAAAATAATTTGGACTATAGTATAATACAAAATTTTTGAATTATAAAAAACATTTTTTCTAAGTTGATAATTAAGAGTTTTTAAGACATTTATAAAATCATGACGTGTAAAATACACGCATTTAAACATTGTAGTTAAAGATCCAATCTAAATTTAACTTTAAACTTTATTTTTTTAATATATTTACAATCAGATATGGTCAGCTTTATTGTAATTGGCAAGAATGAAGGATGGCGACTAGAAAAATGCCTGTCTTCTATTAAGTATTTTGTAAATCAAGAAAACATTAGTAATTATGAGGTTGTTTATGTTGATAGTAAATCTACAGATAACAGCATTGATATTGCGAGAAAATATGATGTAAACACAATCTTGCTAGTGACAGGGGAATGTAATGCAGCGATCGGACGAAATATTGGAGCAAGAAATGCGAAGGGAAATATTTTGTTTTTTATTGATGGAGACATGGAATTGCTTCCTGGGTTTTGGAGTAGTATTGTAAATGACGACAAGCAACTAATCTATCCCTTTATTTCAGGTATTGAAAGAGATATTAGGCACAATAATTCTTGGGAATACATCGACACAAAAATTCGGCGAAAACACACAAAAGATAAGGATAGTTTTGAAATGGCAGTAGGAGGGCTTTTTGCTATACAAAAAAAACTTTGGGAAGCTGTTGGAGAAATGGATAATAGATTAAAAGTTAATGAGGACATTGATTTGGGAATTAGACTCTCAAAATTAGGCTATAGGTTATGCAGAAAACCTCAAATATGGGTTAATCATTATACTGTTGAAACTGGTTTGAGAACCAATACTTTACAAGCGGTAAAGTATACGGCACTTTTAAGTAGGAAACACTTTTTCAATATTCAAGCACAACTTATTCAATTTCCAAAGCATTATTCTAGTTGGATGCTTTGCCTATGTGGAATAATTTCAATTGTGTTGTGGTCTTTTATTCCATTGGTACTTTATCTTTTTTTTCCAGTTTATCGTACAATTAGGATAAAAATGAGAACACCATGTGCTGTGAATGTTTTAAAAACATTTTACAAAGCAATACTCAGAGATTTTCTTTTTCTATATCATTTAATTACATATTTTCCGATAACCCCAAGCTTAGAATATAAAAAAGTGTAGCTTTATGTCACAAGTATTTTTTCACCAAATTTCTCTGTCACAGGTTATATTATACAATATAATCTGCTTGGTCGGATTGTTGTATATATATTGGAAGAGTCCTAAAACAGGTGTCGCTCCTTTAATAATTTTTATGTTTTCAGGAGGATTGTTTAGTGACTTTTCTTCTTATACATTTGGTTCAAATGAATTATTAAATATATACAAATCAATTGTTTTTATTTGGAGTATACTTTTATTTCTAATCAATCTTAAATCCACTAATAGCTTTAAAAAACCATTACTCTTTCTTTCACTATTTGTAGTTTATTTTTTTGCCGTCTCATTTCTATTTCATCATGACAACCTGCCATTAGTACTTTCTCAACTCTCTAAGTATATCTCTCCTTCATTTTTAACAATTGCTTTGTATGAAGAAACAAGACGTGATTCTTCTCGACAAATTAAGCTTTATTCACTATTTCAGAGATTGATATTACTCCAAATACTGATGGCCATAGTCAAATTGCTTGTTCTAGGATCTTTTATGGAGGGATGGGTAGGTACAATAACAGGTGTAAGAGGAGGAGGTGCTGGAACATCGCTACCTTTGCTTGGACTGTTTTGGTTGTTATTAGTCTCAAATATGAAAATTAATACAAAAAGAATCTTCTTCGCTATAGGTTTACTTTTTATAGGTATTATGACAGGTAAAAGGGCAGTAATTATATTGTTCCCATTACTATACATTTTTCTCCTACTATTTGTCTCTTCGTATTATAAAAAAGTACGTAACATTCAATATATTATTCCAATATCTATAATTGTTGTGGGAATGTTTTATTTAGGGCTAAGACTTACCCCATCTTTTAATCCGGAGAATAAAGTGTGGGGTAGCTTTGATGTCAAATATGCCTACGATTATACATTAGAGTATTCTACTGGTATAGATGAGAGTGGGGGAGATCTTCAAGAAGGAGTTGGACGTGTTGGTGGAGTATTACTTTTTTGGAATGATATTAAAAGTGGTGTAGATATAGATAGGATTCTGTTTGGCCTTGGCAATGAGTATATGGCTTATGCAGACAAAGCTGATTATAGTAATGCTGATTATTATTTAGGAGTTACTTCTCGTGGTTCTATTACAGGAATAGTATATATGTATTTTAGTGTTGGGCTTATCGGTATAATATTACTACTGCTTTACCTTTTTTCTTTGTACTCAATTATTGAATATAAAAGGCTAAGATACTTCCTGTTATTTACCGTGTTGTTTGACTTTGTTTTTTATAATGCACAAATGATTTTCTCTATACCTATGTTTGCATTTCAATTATTTATAGTAATTATGGCAAATTACAGTTTTGATAAACAAGGGAGATTTATATTTAATAGCTGCAGGTAAAAACAAACTAAAATAGAGTTATCTTGAAAAATAAAATTTATTATGCAATTTTGTGTAAAAACGGTTTCATAGTTCTCTTGTACTAAAGATAATATTTATTGTATTTAAACTCAAAGAAATAAAATGAAAAACTCAAAATTTATTATTACAAGCCCTAGGTTGCTTCAGTGTGGCAAAAGCGCCGGTAACAAGTAAAAATACAAATAAATTAATATCAAATCTTATGAGAAGCAAACTGTTTTTTTATTTCTTAGGGCTGACTAAGGGATTTAATATGTCAGCAAATAGACGCTTGGCAAAAAAAACTATACCCTCTTGTTATCTTTTTCCTGATAAATGCTATAGGTGTCGCTATTTCTGTAAAAGGTCTTGAATTGCGTTTAACATATCCACATTTAGCTATGGCTTATATTGTTGCTTTCTGGTGGTTGGCTCAATACGATTATAAGCAATTACCTCAAAGACTATCTTCTAAAACTGTTCAATGGTGGTTTTTTATAGTCTTTGCTCTATCTCTTATTTGGAATTTAAGATAGTTTATTGTAGGTGGAAAAACTACAAAAATTAAGATTGGATATTATAGATAATAATGATGTAGATTAAAAAAATAAAAAATAAATTTAATAGTACTGTTGTTTATCATTATGAAAGTATTAATAGTAGCGAGTTATAATAGTGGTAAGTTTTCTCCTTTTGTTTTGGAGCAGGTAGATGCTTTAAAAGAACAAAATGTAAGTTTTGATTTTTTTGGAATACAGGGGAAAGGAGTTCGGGGATATTTGCGTTGCAGACAAGAGTTATTAACAAAAATAGGTGAATTTAGACCAGATATTATTCATGCTCACTATGGTTTATCAGGACTGCTGGCAAATTTACAGCGAAAGGTTCCTGTAGTAACTACCTATCACGGCAGTGACATTCATTCAGGTGGTATGTTACTTAAGCTATCTAAGATGTCTATGAGGTTATCAAAATATAATATATTTGTAAGTAGTAAATTATTAGAAATGGCAAACTACCGAAAGGGGAACGCTACTGTTCAAGCTTGTGGAGTAGACTTTGATAAATTCATAGTATTGCCTAAAGAAGAAGCTCGCAAGCAATTAGATTGGGGGTTAGATGAGAAGTGTGTCCTTTTTGCGGGAGCTTTTGATAATGTAATAAAAAATTCCGAACTAGCTAAAGAAGCCTGCGAGCTTATACCTGAGTGCAAACTTATTGAACTGAAAGGATATAGCAGAGAAGAGGTAAATCTACTGATGAATGCTTGCGATTGTTTATTTATGACTTCGCACCGAGAAGCTTCGCCAATGGTGATTAAAGAAGCCATGCTGTGTGGAACTCCTGTGGTTAGTGTTGATGTCGGTGATGTAAAAGAAGTAATAGGAAACACCAATGGCTGTTTTATTGTAAATAGAGACCCTAAAGAAATAGCTAATCGATTATCTGATGCCATTAAGTTTTCTATAGAAAAAGGCAAAACTAACGGTAGAGAACGCATTATGGAATTAGGCTTAGATAATAGACAAGTGGCAGAAAAAATAGTAAATATCTACAAAAAAATACTGAAGTGTTAATTAGTTGTAAAAAATGGACTTTACATTAAAAAAATATAGGGAGTTATTAGAAAGCTTAAAAGCTAAAGGTTATGAAGTCATAACCTTTAAGCAATATTGTATGGGTGAATATTCACAAAAAATTGTAATTTTGCGTCATGATGTGGATTTGCTACCTTATAATTCGCTAAAAACTGCTGATATAGAGCATTCTCTACAGATTAAAGGAAGCTATTACTTTAGGGCAATCAAAGAGAGTTGGGACGAAACGGTTGTAAAAGAAATTGATGCTTTAGGGAATGAAATAGGATATCACTACGAATCGCTAACAACTTGTAATGGAGATTTAGAAAAAGCATATCAGAATTTTTACTCAAATTTAGAAAAGTTTCGTAAAGTAGCCTAAATCTCTACTATATGTATGCACGGTAGTCCTCGCTCTAAATATGACAGCAAAGACATTTGGCATAAGTTTTCTTATTGCGATTTAGGTATTATCGGAGAACCATATTTTGATACAGATTTTAGCCAAGTGTTTTACCTAACCGATACAGGCAGACGTTGGGATGGTTACAAGGTAAGTGTCCGTGACAAAATAGTTGGTCACCAGGAGAGGTGGTTTTGACCTCACTATACAACTATAGTATGCCGTTCATTCGATATGCACCTGGTGATATGGCTATTAAATCAGATAAAAAATGTGATTGTGGGCGTTCGTTTCCAATGATAGAGAAAATCATTGGACGTACATCTGATGTTATTAAACTGATCAATGGACGTGTACTGAACGGACTTTCTATTCCATTTGAGGAGTTAACGACAGAGGTCGATAAATTTCAAATTGTACAAGAGGCTTCGGATAGGGTTGAAGTTTTATTAGTTCCTAGAGGTGAACTAACTGTAATCAGTAACTTCGCATGTACAATTTTCGGTAAGGTTGAATGTACAGAAAATGGCAACATGGCATGTACATAAAAAGGGTTAAAAAAAGAGTCTTCATATCTT
>DUPP01000163.1 GCA_012838265.1 Clostridiales bacterium | reverse complement strand
TTGAATGAGCATGGATACAAGATTGAAAGTATTATTCGCAATGAAGACTAATTTTAAATAAAAATTGATTCAGCTGTTATAAAATTTTATATATCAAACAAAATAAAGAGGAAAGTTTGGCTCTATGTCAAATGTTGTGGTAGAGCTCTTGTAAAACAAAATATGAATGTATTTTTACTGGCAGATAAAGTGAAATTTATCTGCCGGTTTTTTAATATTGTTTGAATACAGATTGAATGCAGCATACTGATAAAAATGAGCATAATAACCCAGCCTCATTCCAGCTGAAGGCGATAAATACAATCTATCTCTGGATGAAGAGTGACTTCAGCCAGCCATCATATGTAGTATTCTGTTTCGGAACCTGCTAAAGTTTTTGATCCCATAACAGTTTCTCTTCAGTACCTTTATTCGGTTGTTACAGCCTTCAGTGAAGCCGTTTGTATATCCCAGGCTGAAAGCTCTTAATATATATGGCTGCCATCGGTTTATCATTTCAAAGCATTTCTTAAATTCTTCTAAATCGGTTACACCTACACAAAGGTTCCATTCTTTGAGGTGAGTCTTTGCTTCTTCAAGGTTTTTACTGTCCATAAACTGATAAAACCTCTCTTTTAGCCAGTAAGCCTCTCTTAGCTTAGGTGAAACATTCAGCATGTTCTCTAGCTGTATAAGGTTCTCCTCTTTCAGCTTGCTCTGACGCTTAAGAATTAGCCATCGGCTCTTTTTAAAGTATTTTCTTCTTTCATCACTGAATTTCTTTTGCTCCTTTTTTCGAATGCTTTCAATGGACCAGGTAACATGTCTGCAGACATGGAATTTATCCGTAATAATCTGAGCATTTGGAAAGCATGCCAACATCACTTCCCTAAAAAGGAGGCTCATATCCATGACGATATACTTTACATTATTGCGACTTGCTCTATCAAAGGATAGAAAGTATGCGTAGAGATCTTCTGACCTCCTACTAGGAAGAATATCAAGTACCTTTCTTTTCTTGGCATCAGTAAGGATACATTGAAATTTCTGATTACCTGCATTTCCTTTGAACTCGTCGATTGAAAGAACCTGAGGGAGCTTTGGTTTTGGATAACTGATTCGATCAAACATTCTAGTAGCCACCGCAGGAGAGATATTGTACATAGTGGCTATGCTCTTTGTAGAGTGCTCACTATGGAAAGCCTCTACCACCTGGGCATAAAGCCTAGTGGTGTTCCTTTGATATTTGGGAAGGAAGGAAAGCTTTTCAAAGAAAACCTTACTACAATGAGGACAGTAATATCTTCTTTTTTTAAGGTACAGGATTGTTTTGAGACCGAACAAAGGAAGATCTTTAACGGGCTGGGTCCTATAGGAATGTACCCTTTTAGTTTCATGACGGCAATTAGGGCAAACCTGCATCTGAAGCTTAGTTTTTAGAAAAATTCGAGCATGTCCATCAACTTTTTCTACCCTTGTTACAATTACATCTTTTAATCCTATTAAATCTTCTGTATAATTTGTATAGAGCATAATGTGAACCTCCTGAAATTGTTTGTTTCGCAACTTCATTTTACAAGAGATTCGCATTCTATGCTCTTTTTATTTACAAAAAAAAGATAAATGTCATGGTATTTGATTTCTCAAACACCACAACATTTATTATAGAGCCATTTTATTTCACTAAACCTTTCTCTACCAAAAATTCCATCAGCATTTTGCTGGTATTTCCGGTAATCTTAAGACAGTTTACTAAGTGTTCTTTAGTCTCAAATGGATGTGGATTTAGTGCACGGCAGCATGTCACACCATATTGGTCTGTAAATTTTTCAGTAAACTCTTTTGCCAACTGATAGGCCTCATCCCGTGACGACTTATTTGTAGTACGCCCCTTAACCATATTCAATGCTGCAATGGAACCCGTAAGAGCTCCGCACATACAGCCCGATTCGCCTACACCTCCGCCAAATCCTGTAAACAAGCTTACCATAGCAGGATCTATCTCCGGCTTAAGCAATTCGCGGTAAGTTAAAAATATCGCTTCTGCACAATTGTACCCTTCTTTAAAATAATTTCCAGCTTTATTTCTCATTTCAATCAATATTTCTTCACTCATGATTGTTCCCCTTCCATTGATAATTTTGCTTTATTGCTAAGATTTGCAACAAAATAAAATCCGACCAGAGCATATCCAGATTGACGTTCAACAGCTCATCTCTACAAATTGCATACATGCTTATTTTAATGTCATTATGGGCGCATGTCAATTTCATGTTATATCCAAGCCCCCGCCCCCAATCCTAAACCTTTTATAAGTTTTATAAAAAATTTTTCATTTTTCATTGATTTAATAAATAGTATCCCGTATTATATTAAATAATTCATATATATAAATATTAATATATTAAGGAGATATTTAATGCAACAAGTTTATCGTACTAATCCGAAATCATTTATTGAATTGGTCGAAATACTAAAAGCTTTGGCACATCCCCAAAGGCTATGTATTGTAAAGTCTTTATGCGAAAAAGATCATTTAAATGTAAGTGATATGCAGCACTGCCTTGGCGAAGCTCAGGCAACAGTCTCTCAGCATCTCGCCAGATTAAAAGCATCCCGAATTATTATAGGGAAAAGGGTTGGAACCAATATCTATTATTCTATTTGTGATGAGCGAATTCGAAGGCTGATAAAAGCCGTAATTAGCGAGTATTTTTCTGATGAGGATAAACTTACAAAATCGATACAATAGTAGAGATATTACGCTAATCAGAGATACAGAAAAAGTAATGGTTCCATGTGGTATCCCTTATATTTACGGAACTCTGAGAGATACCAACAAGAATGTTATTCCTGACGCAATGCTATCTGATTCAAATATTAATCTTATTATCGACCATGTTACGTCAATTAACAGAGAAGCAAAAACAGTAACAACTGAATCCGGCGAAGTTTATTCATACAAAAAACTTATTATAGCTACTGGTTCTCTTCCTATTATCCCTATATTTATTCCCATCATGATCTCGAAAACGTGTTACCTATAACAAAAAACCAAATCTATTTAAATTCTGTACTCGATAAAGTTAATGCATCAAAAAACGTAGCTGTCATAGGCGGCGGCTTTATTGGAGTTGAATTTGCTGAACAAATTCGATTACTTGGAAAAAATGTCAGTCTTATAGAACTATCTGATGCCTGTCTATGGCAGGCCTTTGATAAACAATACACAGATGAGATAGAAAACTTAATGAAAGAAAACGGAATACGTCTATATACTAATAGAAAGGTCACGAAAATAAACGGGGATAAAAAAGTTGAATCCCTGACACTTGATAACGGAGAAACTCTTGAGGCAGATTTGGTTATTCTTGCACTTGGAGTCATGCCTAACTCAGCTTTAGCAAAAGAAGCTGGACTAGAATTGAATGCTAAAGGTGCAATCGTTGTAGATCAATATACTCGAACCAGTGTTCCTAACATATTCGCTGTTGGAGACTGTGCAGAAAAAAATGCTTTTTCACCGGAAAAGATGTACCCGTATTATTAGCCTCAACTGCTGCTATGGAAGCAAGAATTGCAGGATGTAATGCATTCCATCTTCGCCTTATTAGAGCAAATATAGGAACTATCAGTGCTTTCTCAACAAAGATATTCGGGAGGACATATGGAGCAGCAGGAATAACCGATGCAAGAGCTGAACAAGAGGGATTTTGCACAATGACTGGCGAGTTTACTACTACGGACCATCATCCAGGCTCCTTACCGGGGACGCAAAAATTACACATTAAGTTACTCTTCTCAAAGTGCTCGGGTGTTATACTCGGGGCACAAATTTCCGGGGGAGATTCTGTATGTGAAATGATCAATATTCTAAGTTTAGCTATTCAAAAAGGAATCACTGCAACTGAGCTAAATACATACCAGGTCGCAACACATCCTCTAGTTTCGGCGTCTCCAATAACCTATCCAATAAATATCGCCGCGATGAATGCTATCGCAGCAAACTGCACTCATCTGAATGAAGGGCTGGAAATATAAATTTGCTACAAAAAAAATATGCCACCGTAAAGGTGGCAATTTCTTTTTGGTGAAGGTGGCGAGAGTCGAACTCGCGTCCGAAAGCATTTCCACAAGACTTTCTCCGAGCGCAGCTAATGTTTTGTTTGTTTCGCATCAGACAGCGCCCATTAGCAGGCTCTGTCCTCCGCTATCCTATAAGTCCCCCATGCTACTAGGAGCTCACACGGAGTTTTCCTGTATATTTGACGCCAGATTCCTTACCTACAGGTAAATAAGGACTGACGACGCACCGCTTAGCGGTTGCTGCCTATGCAGCTAAAGCGTAATTATTGTTATTTTTTGCGTTTATTTTTAAACGTGCCTCTTTTAACGTAGACTAGGCAACTACGGCTCGCTTATCTAGCTTCAATACCCCCGTCGAAACCATTACACCCCCATGCTTGTTAATTTTCCAAAATACTTTGTTACTAGCATCATTTGCGTTCGCTTGTGTATGTGTCTATACACGCGCATCACGCTCATTTGCTGTTCCTCGTCTTTTGAAAAATTCCCTGCGCATACTCATGTCTTAATTTTCCAAAATTCCTTTTGGAAAACTTCTGCTCATACTCATTATCATCTATATGCGCAATACTGCGTTACTGGGATGTCACATATATATAATACCACAATTTATAGTTTTTAAACAATAGCAATATTTACTACATCTGTTATAAAGCATTCAAAATAAAATTTTTTATCTGTTTGAATCACGTTCATAATAGTTTCTTCTTTCATATCTAGATTCTATTTCAAAAAGGGACATTATCTCAAGTTAATTACATAGTGACATTATCATAAGTTAATCACAGCAACTCTTTTCAACTTGAGTTTCCGCAAACTGCAATGAAAAGATAGATAAAACTTACCGACGCTCCAGTCTACGGAGTTTTGGAAGAGATAAGAGTGGCAACATCTGAAATGGAGACACCTTAATAAGCCCCGCCAGAAACCGGGCTAAGATAAAAATATTCTCTATCTCTTTAAAGGATTAGTTTAAAAACGAGCTGGCGATATGCAGGCCGTTTTGTCTTGAACCATAGCCTGACTCCTTCTTTTGCATAAGAAAGTATGCCGGAGATGCCCTTAGCCAGTCGGTAGTAGTGGAACTGGACTTTTTCCCTGATAGGGGCGGCGGTCTTTATGATTGAAACCTTGAGGGCATTTGTTTCGGACTTCATTGAAATCAATGAAAGGAATGCCATGCATAGGGATATATAGAAATTGAGGGCATTGATGGCCTTGAGCTTGCGGACACGGAAATTTTCAAACTGAAAAACCTGCTTCTTGCATCGGAAGTACTCCTCAATGCGCCAGCGTGAGAAATAGAGCCGGGCAATACGGACGACATCGTCCTTGGGCTTTAGTTCCTTGTTTGTTGCCAGCATCATCGGATGCTCTGTGATACCATAGACAAGAACTAGGTTGATATCCTTCCTGGATGCAGTGACTTGAACCTTTACATGGGATAAATACGCCTGCTTATGCTAGCCTTTGTAAAACACAGGCGTTGAGATTTTGCCTTTTCTGCGGTTTCGTAGTTCTGTTGCAGCAACCCATTTATTGTGAAAAAAGAGTTTCCTTTTGGCGGTAAGGCGGATGATATAGTCCTGTTTTAAGGAATCCAGCTTCAGGAACATCTTGTTGTCGTCATAACCCCTATCCATGACAAAGGTAGCTTTGCCAAGCAGCGCCTGCGCGCGTTCCATCGCTTCAAAAGTGACCGTGTTGACGGAAGTGAAACCTTTCTCCTGTGAGGAATGGACTTTAGAATAAATACTGACCGGATGATTGCTTTTTGTCAGGACACAGGCCTCTGTTACATGATAGCCTTTTTCATATGTATTTGATAACCTAAAACTGACCCATTGTAATAATTGAAAATTGACCCATCCCACAATAAAGGATAACCTACTTGTATTGATACGAGGAGGTTGGAAAGGATGTTGAAAATGGGTCAAAAATTAGAAGTTTTAAGAATGTTTTTTATAGAAGGAAAATCAATGCATAAAATCGCTTCTGAAATGCACATGTCTCGCAATACTATCAGAAAATATATTAATGAGTTTACGGAGAGTAAAAGTGAGCTGATCGAGTCAGGCGTGTCAAAATTCGAACTAATAGAAAACATGCTAGAAGCACCCAAATATGATTCGTCTAACCGGCGACCAACAGTTCTAACCGACGAAATTAAAGTCATTTTAATCAGTTACATAAAAGAAAACGATTTTAAAAAGAAACACGGTAACAGAAAGATGATGATGACAGCTCAGGATATGTATGACGAGCTGGTTGAAAAGGGGTACAAAATCAGCTATCCAACAGTAACTCAATACGTCCAGAAATACAGGGAGAATGAAACGACATATGAAACGTTTATTAAACAGATTTATCAGTTCGGAAAGGTCTGTGAATTTGACTGGGGTGATGCCAAACTTGTATTGAATGGCAAAGAGGTCAAATTAAAAATGGCTGTTTTCACACTGGCAAAATCCAACTACCGATTCGCATATCTTTATCCTTATGAGAATACGCAGTGCTTCATTGACGCGCATATTCGTTTTTTTGAACATCTCGGCGGCGTTCCTGAAGTCATGGTTTATGATAACATGAAAGTTGCTGTAGCCAGGTTTGTTGGCAGGACAGAACGTGAGGCAACCGAAGCACTTAAGAAAATTTCGGTTTACTATAGTTTTAAGTTCCGGTTTTGCAATATCCGCAAAGGGAATGAAAAGGGTCATGTTGAGAACAGCGTCGATTTTATACGAAGGAAAGCATTCTCGGCAATAAATGACTTCAGTAGTATTGAAGATGCACAGGTACGGCTACTCGAACGCGTCGAAAAGCATAATGCTATCAAGACAAAAATTGCTGGAGACCTGTCCCCGGCAGAACTATTCGCAGATGAGAAAAAATACCTTCTGCAACTTATGCCAACCTATACAAATTTTATTACAGCAACTGCTATCGTGGACAAGCTCTCTACCGTTTCGTATCAACAAAACAGATACTCTGTTCCTGATCATTTAGTCAGGAAAACTGTAGATGTCAGGATATATGCGGACAAGGTGAAAATTTTCCGAAATGGAGAAAACGTAGCAGAACATAAAAGGCAACAGGGCAATCATTGCTGGAGTATAGATGTCATGCACTTCAGGAACACGCTTTCTCATAAGCCGGGTGCTTTGGCAGGGAGTGTTGCTTTTGATCAAATGCACGACACGCTGAAAGCGATTTTTGATAAGCATTTTAATGCATACAGTAAGTCATTTATCGAACTTCTTGGTCTAGTAAACGATTACGGCATTAACCGTATCGATGAGACTATCTAGTTGCTGGAATCGAAAAGAATATTTGTATCGCTTGATAATATTAAACTCATACTCGCTAGAAACGAAGATGCTCTAAACAGCCGGTCCGGTTGTGCTAATTCTATGCAACTCGAAATCGAAGCCGCAGCACGCAAGCATCTTTCCCTTTATGACTCAATCATAGGAACAGAAGGGATAGAGGAGGTTACAACGATATGACTGATTATGAAAAGAATCTGATAGAAATCAAAGAATGCGCTAAATACTTAAAGCTGACATATTCGCACCGTAATGCGTCTGAATTTATTCAAGAACACATTGCAAATGGTTCAAGTATTGATGAATGCTATGCCGATCTTCTGAAGCATGAATGCGAGGTTCGAATGGAAAATGGAAAGCAAAACCGTATCAGAGCAGCAAGTTTCCCTTACAAAAAATACCTTATGGATCTACAGATAGAATTCCTTCCGGAAGATGCGAAGGAAAAGCTCGGTGTTTTGAAGACCCTTGAATTCGTACGTAATGGTCAGAACCTGATACTTGCAGGCAACCCTGGTACAGGGAAAACTCACATTGCGATAAGTATTGGGATTCAGGCTTGCCTAGAAGGATACAAGGTGGCATTTTACAATGCTCCTAATCTGATTAATCGGCTGAAAGAGGCTCGATCAGAAAGAACTCTATTGTCGGTACAACGTCAGTTTGAAAGTTATGATCTAGTAATTATTGATGAGCTTGGGTATATTTCTTTTGATAAGGAAGGAGGGGAGCTTCTTTTTACTCACCTGTCTCTTCGTGCAGAACGCAAGAGCACGATTATTACTACAAACCTATCATTTGAAAAATGGGAAGATATATTTAAAGACCCTGTTATGACAGCTGCCATAATTGATCGTATTACACATAAGGCTCTTGCCATTAATATGAACGGTAATTCTTACAGGTTGAGAGAGACTCAAAGATTAATGAAACACAAAATTTAACTTCTCAGGTGGGTCACTTTTCAATTATATTTTGGGTCACTTTTCAATTGACAAATACATTCATAGACGTTTTTAGCATCAGAACTTTTAGATCCATCTCGGACACGGTCCAGGGCTTCAAATTTGTAACCATCTGGTTTAACGACATCGCTGTCATCAAGATGAACCACAGGATCATCGGGGATCCATTTTCGGACAGTACGAAAATACGAAAGTAGGGCTTCTTTCGGAATGCCTTTGGAAAGATGACGAGATAGCCTATCAACGCTGTTAATTTTCTTGGAACCTTCGTGAAGCTGATCTGCAACATCTGTCAGAAGGCAGCTACCGGAAGCCAGCATGCCATAGGTGATGTCGGCAGTAAACTTTCGATCGGGCTTTGAAAGACCTTGCGAAATTTTATTCGAAAAGTTTACGATTTCACGTTTCAAAGTATAAGTATTTGTAGTAAAATGAGCCATAAGGGATCCTCCTCTTTTTTGTTTAGTGAGATTTGGCTTAGTAACTTAATTTTACATCAAAAAGGAAGAAGATTCCTTATTTTTATGGTATTTTTGAAAGTTTTTATAGGATATCCTACTTTTGAGGCTACTCAGGTAATGCGAGGGGAAATCTGCGGAAACTCAAGTTTTCAACCATTGACATATATTTTTTATACGATAAACTATTATTGTTACAAAATTATTGATTAGGGAGTTATTTGTTTATGGTACGACCTACAAAATGGAGAAAAATCGAAAATATACCTTCCACACCTTACTTTATTCCGTCGGACAAGGATATCCCTGAGTTAGATAAAAATATTCTTAAGTTCGAAGAATTAGAGGCGATCCGTCTGAAGGACCTTGAAGGAATGGAACAGGAAGAATGTGCTGCCAGAATGGAAATTTCCAGGCCAACATTTCAGCGTATCTTAATATCAGCTAGGGAAAAAATTGCAGACAGCCTAATCAACGGAAAGTCTATACTCATAGAGGGCGGTAATTTCACCTTGAATATATGTCCAATTAACTGCTCGAATTGTGGTAACGAATGGCTTGAAAGCTATGAAAACCTTGAAGCGATTAAGAGCGGTGAATATTCCTGCCCTAATTGCGGATCACATCAGATCTTCTGCGATCAGAACTGCAAAGGAAGAGCCTTCCGCAGAAACTGTAGACGACGTAATTTAATAGATTAAATAACTTCTGAAAGGATAACCAATGAATACCGGATATATCTATTCCATTTCTATCAGCCCCTCCAGAGGACAACTAAAAAAGGAAGTTACCGAGGCGAACATAATAGACAATTTGGGAATCGAGGGCGATGGCCACGCGGGCGACTGGCACCGCCAAATCACATGCCTCAATTTGAGCAGCGTTTATAAGGCGAATGAAACCTATCATATCAGTACCGGCCCGGGTGATTTTGCTGAAAACCTTTTAATCGACGGAATCGATTTATCAAATGCAAAAGTTGGCAGTAAAATTTATATCTCATATAGCATCATTCTAGAAGTAACTCAAATCGGAAAAGCGGATCATCCGAGCATTGTAAGCCGAACCTTTGGCATAAGCCTTCTTCCAAAAGAAGGCTTAT
>DUPP01000162.1 GCA_012838265.1 Clostridiales bacterium | reverse complement strand
TCCCTGCCGACGGTATCGCCCTATACAATGGGCCAGCTCATATTCTTCTACATGCTTATGACCGCTTACATGGGCGAGCTAATGGGAATAAACGCCTTTGACCAGCCGGCGGTGGAGGAGGGCAAGAAAATCACCCGCCGCCTGATGATACGGGAAGGGTGACGGAAAAGATGTTTGCTGATTAGTATACTGAAAAGCTTATAAATAGCCAATAAATAACACCTGTCAATACTGATAAAGAAATGTTAAGGGGGCTAACATGAAAGGAATTAGTCTAGTGACCAAAAGCAAAAATACCTGTGAGGCATTGAAGAACCAGCTTTGTGGCTTGATAGGCGAAGAGGTTTCGGTAAAAGGATATTATTTGGATGGTCATATAGAAAAGAGGATTTCAGATCATCTTATTGTGATATCGAGCAATGATATTTATCATGATGCGATTAAGTTTATAAATCCAGACTGTCCTGTAATAATCGCACAGCGTTCTATAAACTATCACGAGATAGATAAACTGCTAAACCTTCCGACAGGCATTGAGGTGCTTTTTGTAAATGACCTTCCGTCTACAACAATAAACACCATAAACGCATTAAAAGCCCTGGGTCTTGATCATATTAAGTATCATCCATATTTCCCGGGCGCAAAGGACTACCCGAGACTGAATATAGCCGTAACGCCTGGAGAACTGGAACTTGTCCCAGATTTTGTAGAGCATGTTATTGATATTAAAAGCAGAAATATAGACTTAGCAACCATAATAGAGATTTATAAATTTCTGGGTTTACCCAGTGAGAAGATAGGGCTTGTTTCAGCTAAGTATATCAAAGATATAATTAATCTGATAAAATCTTCAAAGCAAATGGCCGATATGAATTGCCGGATAAAAAACCAGCTTCATACAATATTAAATGAAGTTAATGATGGTATCATAGCGCTGGACGAAAGAGAAGTTATTACTGTATTTAACCCTGTAGCGGAGAAAATTTTTGGTTTTCCCGGAGAAACTGTTCTGGGTAAGAAGCTGGATGATAAAGAGGTGAGGGCGGATATCTATTCTACCCTTACCAAGGTGAATCATCTGGATGAACAGTTTATAAGAGTGAAGGACCGATATATTGTTGTAAATAGGTCTTATATTTTGAAAGACGAAAGTACTATAGGAACGTTATACACATTAAAAGATGTAACAGAGATACAAAGGTTGGAAAAGGAACTGAGAAGGAAAGTAATGACACAGGAATACCATGCAAGGTACACTTTTCGCGATATTATAGGAAACAGTAAACAAATAAACATCACCAAAGAGCTGGCGCGGCGCATAGCAGCCTCGGATTCGCCTGTATTGATTTGGGGTGAAAGCGGAACGGGAAAGGAGCTTTTTGCACAAGCTATACATAACGAATCCCGCCGCAAAAATTATCCTTTTGTTGCCGTAAATTTTGCGGCGCTACCTGAAAGCTTGCTTGAAAGTGAACTGTTTGGATATGATGAAGGCGCCTTTACGGGCGCAAGAAAGGGTGGAATGCCGGGCTTGTTTGAACAAGCCCATGGGGGGACAATATTCCTTGACGAGATTGGAGATTCCCCAGTTTATTTCCAGATAAGGCTATTAAGGGTGCTGCAAGAAAAACAAGTCAGGCGTATAGGAAGTTCCAAGGTAATCCCTGTGGATGTGAGGGTAATCGCTGCAACCAACAAGGACCTTAAACTGTTAATAGAGAAAGGGGAATTCAGGCAGGACCTATATTATAGGTTGAATGTTCTGCCACTTACCATACCCCCCTTGCGGCAGAGAAAACAGGATATTATGTGTCTTGCCGAAAGCTTTCTTAGAAGACACTCCCGTGGGTATCCCAAAAACGGAGCTGCTGATTACTTTGATAAGGTGACTGACTGTTTTCTTGAGTATGATTGGCCAGGCAATGTAAGGGAACTTAACAACGTTGTTGAATATTTGGTGAGCGTATGCCCCGATAAGCCGCCCGACTGCAGTTTATTGCCCGCAGAGATGCTTAAGTTTTCGGAAGGTTTGGGGAAACGAACAGGAAAAGACAATGCCAAAGAGAATGAAATCCTAATGGAGATTAAGAATTCCAATACCGCAGGACAACCCATAGGAAGGCGTTCCCTTGCAAAAAAAACGGGCATATCCGAGTGGGAACTGAGAAGAATTATCAATGATATGAGTAGCAAAGGCTACATAACTGTTAATAAAGGGATAAAAGGGCTGCGTTTGACGGACAAGGCATATAGAATCTTGGATGGTCGCGAAAGCTGATATGAGGCTGAAAGCGTAATAAGAAGCAATAAAAGGGGCGCAAAGGGAGAGAAAAGGGATAGAAAAAATCTCCCTTTTGACTTTTTTGTCCTCGTCTGAAAGAAATATTTAATAAAATAGATATTATTAATTTAACAATACTAACACTATAAACCCACAGTTTGCAAATATTAAATTGGACAAATGGCATGGAAGTTGCAACATTTATCAGAAATTTTTTCGTAGGAGGGATAGATTATGAAAGTAAAGGAAAAAAAGCAACCAACGTTAGGTATAGCTATGCTTCCAATTGTTCTTGCAATTATCCTTCTAATTTGGGGCGTAGGGATACTAAAAGCTAATGCAGCCGTAATACTCTTAATGATTTCCATGTTTGTTACAGTTCTCAGCATATTTGTCCTAGGATATACATGGGATGAACTTATGGAAAAAGGTATAAGACCAACCATAGACAGGGCTATGGGAGCCATCCTGATATTAATTATGGTTGGGCCACTGGTGGGGGCATGGCTTATATCAGGAACCATTCCTTATTTTATTTACCTTGGGCTTCATATTTTGACGCCTAAAACCTTCCTTGTATCAGCAGCGGTGTTATGTGCCATTTCATCCACCATGACCGGTACTTCCTGGGGAACTGCTGCAACCCTCGGTGTAGCCCTGATGGGTGTTGCTTACGGTCTTGGAGTACCTCTGTCTATCGCGGCAGGTGCTATTGTAGTTGGCAGCTATTTCGGCGATAAGTTAAGCCCGATATCCGATACGACCATATTGGCAGCAGCTACTGCAGAGACGGACATTTTCGAACATATCAAATCAATGTTATGGACTACTATACCGGCATTCCTCATATCCTTAATTGTTTACCAGGTGTTTAGTTTCAGAGTCTCCGGCGAAATTGATTATAGCAGGATAAATGAATTGCTGAATGGTATATCAACTACCTTCAGGCTTAATCCAATACTTCTTCTCCCTCCGGTAGTTGTCTTTTACCTATCATATAAAAAAGTACCGAGTATACCTGCACTGTGGATAGGAACAGTAATTGCCATGGTCCTTGCGTGGACTATGCAGGGTGCAAGTTTTACAGAAGTGGTTACTATGATGTATAGCGGTGGAAATTTCGATACGTCCATTCCCGAGCTAAATAACCTCCTGAACCGTGGAGGTATAACCAGCATGATTTCATCGATAGCTACGGTGTTCATGGCTTATATTTTCGCGGGACAAATGGAATACACCGGTATGTTAGGTAAAATACTTGATTCGTTAAAAAATGCTTTTATAAAGGGGAAGGTTGGAAACCTTATTTTTTCAACATCCATCACAGGGATTCTAACAGGATTTGTAACAGGCAATTCCTATTTGAGCATCATTGTTCCGGGAAGAATATATCAGCCCGTATTTAATGAGTATGGAATTAAGAGAAGCGTTTTGTCTAGGACCACTGAGGATTCAGGGACGGTAATAGTACCGCTTGTTCCCTGGAGTGCAGCGGGAGTATATATGGCCTCAACCCTTGGAGTTCCTACCTTATCTTATCTCCCGTGGGCAATAATGTGTTATTTGGGTTTTGTTATTGCATGGATTTATGGATACACCGACAAGGCAATATGGAGAGTGCAGGAGGATGAGAAGAAAGCTTCTATATAGCATATAATCCGTTAACAAAAGACAGGATTAGCCCGGGAGTAGGGCTGAATAGGATTGGTTGCCCTTGCCCGGGCTGCATTTCTGCATCGTAAAATAAAACAGTCTTTTTAACGGTGAGCAGATTTGCTTCCTGTGTACAATTCATTGGAGGGGATACTATTGTTTAAGGTTTTAAAAGGCGGAAGAGTATTGGCTCCCGATGATATGGGAATAAAAGATGTGTTGATTGCAGGGAACGTGGTTGGGAATATTGCTGAAAGCATCTCGCCTTCGGATGATTATGGAAGCTGTGAAGTTATTGATGTTACAGGCAGATATGTGGTCCCCGGGTTTATTGATCAGCATGTGCATCTGATAGGGGGAGGAGGGGAAACAGGATATGCATCCCGTACTCCCGAAGTAATGTTAAGTCATGTTATCAGGGCAGGTATTACTACTGTGGTGGGATGCCTTGGAACGGATGGTACCACCCGGCATATGACTTCACTTCTTGCTAAAGCAAGAGGGCTTGAGACAGAGGGTATATCCACATATATATACACTGGCTCCTATGAAGTGCCAACCCGTACTATAACCGAAAGCGTCAGAAATGATATCATATTAATTGACAAAGTGATTGGCTGCGGAGAAATAGCTATATCCGACCATCGCTCGGCGCAGCCAAGCAGGGAGGACATTGAAAAACTTGTAGCGGAAGCCAGAGTTGGAGGTATACTGAGTGGAAAAGCCGGGGTATTGCATCTTCATGTTGGGGATGGGCAGCGAGGATTAAGTATGTTGTTTGAAATAGTAAAAGAGACGGAGATACCTATAACCCAGTTTACCCCAACCCATATAAATAGGAATCCTCGCCTGCTTGAGGAAGGTGTAAAATTTGCACTTTTAGGAGGCATAATCGATATAACATCTGGGGTAAGCCCGG
>DUPP01000161.1 GCA_012838265.1 Clostridiales bacterium | reverse complement strand
TTCGCTCGGTAAAATGAAAAAGCCTTTTGTCCTGACCATTTCATCCCTTACCTGTTCCGCTTCCTCGTCGGATAGTTTTACATAATCAAATTCGTTATTACCTGCTTCCCATTCCCCTGCATTAATGTAGGCAGTAATATTTTCAGATATGTAGCGGTAAAACAGCATTCCAAGAACATATTGCTTAAAATCCCATCCATCCACACTGCCTCTCAGATCATTTGCCATATTCCATATCGTGCGGTGTAATTCCGCCCGTTCCTGTTCTTTTCTGTTGTTACTCATACCTCTACTCCCTTTCATTAACCATATTCGGTACTAATTCCATGATATCTTATAAATCAACGCTGTGTTTTTTCCATTATAGCATATTTCTTCAATCATAGAATGATTATTCTGCATTTGCATATAACGGTTACTCTTCTTTACTATCAATCTCCAAAAGTTTTTGCCGTCTTAAGCTATCCAAAGTCTCATCACAATCCGACTTTACCGCCCACTCATATATACATATCGCCGACCAGCCGGTAACCTTCTGTCCCCATTGGTTGTAAGTAATCTTTTCACCTTGATAATTTACAAATCTTTCGTCAACAACCTCAGCCTGAGATGATTCCCTATCGTAATTTCTTATATATAACCTATCTCCTTGTTTTAGCAATCCCCACTTAAAGAATTCAGGGATCCTGGGAAGATTGGTCCTTGCCATTTCAGTTATACTTCTGCTATTGGAAGCATCTTTCTTATCTTTAATATCCACATAAAAGTCTTCTATCCTTGAGGGTGGAAGAATCCTTTCAATCTGTAAAAAGTATTGACCATCAATATTTAATGGCATTATGCTGAAACAACTAATATCAACATTGTTTGATATTAACCATGCAACGCCAGACAGGGTCTGGGAATCAAAGGATGATGCTATTAGCATTATTCTCTGTTTCTGATTAAAGGTTTTTAATGAATTGTTGCTTACCAGAAAATCATTTATTATTCTTTGGCCCTTCTCAATTGGAGTTAAATCACCTAAGAAAAACTCATCTTTGTGTTTCTCAATATATGGTGCAAATATTTTATTTACTAATACTTCTGGAGATTTAATCTTTGCATAACTCGCTGCATATCTAATTGCCTGAAATTCAAAGGGTTCTTTTCTGTTTTTAATATCATCTGCGTCCCTTTTTATCTCGATAAGAACAATATTACCGCTTTCGTCTATTGCAGTTAAATCACTTCTTCCCCTTTCCGAATTGTTAACCTGCTGTCCTACTATTAAAAGGCTTTCTTCCTCACCGAATATTATCTCAATGTTTTTCCTTAGAAATTCTTCCACATCAGCTTCTTTAAAATTTAATTGCTTAAAAGTCGGATTATCTATTACAACAGTATCATTTATAGCCATTTCTTCTCCTACATTTATTGGAATTAACATTGCTTTCTTCTCCTTTACATCAAACCATATATGAATTCTCTTATTCATTATATTCATTCTACTAAATTTTTAATCATCCCCTAAACTTACCAAAAAAGCTGGTATAAACTAAAATAGGCCATTGCATTATGGATTAAACAATCCTTATACAATGACCCATTATTAATCTGATTTTTAAGTTCCAATTGTCAATGCCTCTGCAAGTTAGTTATTTCGTGCAGTAAGCTCTAAATTTTCACTTTGATTCTTGATTTCATTAATTATACCAAAGATGGTGTTTATCCTGTTATTCTGCTCTTCCATCGCTGCCATCATTTCTTCAGAAGAACTAGCTTGTGCTTCAGATATTGAAGTAATGCATTCCATCTCACTTCTAACCTTTTCAAACAGGGCAATAGTGTTTTCTATCATTTTCAACTCGGTTTCAATATCATTATCAATTCCCATAAACGACTGATTTATCTTTTCAAAACTAGTATTAACTTTCTCAGCGATTACTTCACCGGATTGAGTAGCTAAAGTTCCGGAATGCACTTTATCCAGAACCATCTTGCTGTCTTCTCTTATTTGGGTTAAAACCTTATTAATCAAAGAAACTGTGTCAGTACTTTTTTCTGCCAGATTTTTTACTTCTTCTGCTACAACTGCAAAACCTCTTCCCGCCTCTCCTGCTCTTGCTGCTTCAATAGCTGCATTTAGTGCTAAAAGATTGGTTTGTTCTGCAATTTGGTTTATACTTTCAAGAAAATTATATACTTCATCCATACTGTTTTGAAGTTTTAAAACTGTGGAATAAGATTCATTTACCGCATCATTAATTATTTTTGTCTGATTGCCCATCTCATTTATATTATTAACACCTTCATTTATTATGTCTTTGGTCACAGCAGAAACCTCAAACAGTTTCTTAGAAATTTTAGCTGTCTGAGAAACCTGTTCATTAGCTTCTTTCATCATATTGGTTATATTGCTGACACTATCAACTTGCAGGCCTAAACCCTTTGTTACATCTTCAACAGTGGCAACAACAGTATCACTGGATTCTTTTATTGTCTTTAAATAGTTAGTACAATCAGCCACAGTAGCATTCAAAACAGCTGTACTTTGGTTTATTGCTGACATTGTATTTTCCATTTTTCCAAGTAAACTATATGCTCTTTGCTCGCTGTCATTTGATTTTAAAATCATCTCTCCGCCCCAGCGGGTAATAAAATACATCAAGCATATTACTACATTCATGGTAACTAATTTTATTACAATTATTTCTCCTGCAACTATCTGTGAAATTATTATTATGCATTCAAATAAAGCTACAAATATTAAGAAGTTCTTTTTGTTAAAGTAAACTGTCATAGCAAAAACCGCCAGAAGTTGCGGTAGTACCATGGCACCTCTCTGTTCTCCTGTGGCATTCATGGCAATCATTGTTATAATTATCGTCAAAAACAAACCTAAAACCATTCCAATATATTGGGTATTTTTGCCGGTTTTATATGACACTAAAGACCAGCCAACAACTATAACAGACAAAAGAGCTTGAATTGACAAAAGACTTGGAATACCATTCTGAATTGAATTACTTATATTATAAAATAACATATATGATAGGAATAATATTATGATTACCTTATTCACTTTTTTGGCATGGTTCTCAAGAATTTTCTCGTCCATATCAACACTCCTTAATCGATTATTTTTTGAAATAATTTTGAAGTATTCATGTGGTATATATTAGGAGGTCATGTAATTAAACATAAAAAAGATAACATAATGCAATCGAACTCTATGTATTTATCGGAATAAACTGTTGAAAACTTAAATTTATTAGGCAACTTTAGTGAATAATTCTAAATTTATTTTGTATGACTTTTGTTACATTTTCTTACGTTTTATTTATCTTTGAATTCTTGAAAGCTTCTTTATCACAGGGATTTAACAAAAATAAAGGGCTCAATCAGAATGAATTTTCAGATTAGGCCCTCTTTATGAACTTTGCGTTTATATCACTTTTATCTAATTTATGCTCAACTCTATCTTAATACATTCTTGACAATTGTTCTCTTTGACCATAGACTTAACAATACATTTTACATCTCTATTTGCTTCAAGTGCAGTCAAAACTTCCTTACTGTAAAACGTAGGTATATAACCGATACACTCTCCTGAACTTCTTAAAACTCTGACTGCATTTGGATCATAATTATTGCTTCTATCCCTTTCAAGCGTAAGTAAATCCCCTTCTCTAAGGTTTAATGAATTGCTGCAATCGTTACTACAGAAATCATGATATCTGGTTCCAGCGAAATAACACTCCCTTACTATGTTGCTTTCTTCTAAAAAAATAGGGTCTATAAATTCCAGTGTATCAATTGGTAACCTGGCACCACTCTTCTTTAGCAGTTCAAATTCATCGTACTCTTTCAAATTGTACTTGTTTAGAACCTCTTTAATATCTTTTCTCCTCCTATCTGGCAAACGGCTTGAAAATGCAGGAAAAACCTCATCATTTTTATACACATAATCAATATCGGGAAATGCAATCAAAGGCTCAAAACCATTATGTATAGCCTTTTTTACCTCATTTTGGAAATACTCAAACTCATAGTGGCTATTTTTAGACAGTTGCCCCACAATATATCTTTGACGTGTCTTATAATCCTTCCAAACCAAATAAATATAATCTCTTCCATCGAGCCTACTCATTGATTCCCTCCTTCTTCTTATATATTTCTACTATCCTATTTTTTCTCTCCATAAGAAATCTACACAGTAGCATCTTGATATTCTCGGTTATAACCATATCTTCGTATTGATAAAATTTCTCTGCTATTTTTACCCTTGTAAATAATTTTCCCAACTTCATTTGAACTTTCTTCTGGTGGTATGTAAAACATTCTTTCCTGAGAAATTGGAGCACGAACTACATATTGAGCAAGTTTTTC
>DUPP01000160.1 GCA_012838265.1 Clostridiales bacterium | reverse complement strand
GTGTCAACTCATTTTTAACACTTTATTTTTCTTTTTTTCTTTGCTGCCTTACCCCTGTTTTGTTCGGAATTGCTCGACAGCAAGACTCATATTAACAAATACATTTGCTTATGTCAACAGTTTTTTAATACTTTTTTTAATTAATTTAAATTCAACTACCTTAAATGAAAATATAACTCCGAGTTTTGTATATTTAACTATAAGTTGACTCGTAAAATTTTTGACACTTTGGAAACTGAGAGTTACTTTTACATTCAACCCTTTTCCATTTAACCTAATTAAATAAAAGTAAACCTACCTTTTAACTCAACCGCGATTAAAGGTATTCAATAGGAAAACTACCTCCTTAGATGCAAACGCTCTTATAGGAGGTAGTTCATGAGGAATGTATTTATTGTATTATTGGCCGTCAGCCAGCCTCTTATAATTGTTATAGCGTTCTTTTGCGTCATCTTCCGACATTTCAAATAACTTGTCGGCGACATCTGGGAATTCCTGTGCCAGGGATGAATAGCGCACCTGACCCATGATGAAGTCTCTGAAGCTGGATTTCGGATCCTTAGAGTCTAATATAAACGGATTCTTTCCTTCCTTCTTTAATTCCGGGTTGTATCTGTACAGATGCCAGTAACCTGACTCTACTGCTTCCTTGATGTTTTCCTGGGCCTTGCCCATACCTTTCTTGATACCGTGGTTTATGCAAGGTGCGTACGCTATAATAATTGAAGGTCCATCATATTTTTCTGCTTCTATCGCTGCCTTAATGAACTGACTCTGATTTGCTCCCATACCTACCTGTGCTACATAAACGTAACCGTATGACATAGCCATCAAGCCAAGATCTTTCTTTTTAATTCTCTTTCCTGAAGCTGCAAATTTTGCAACAGCTGCTGTAGGAGTAGACTTGGATGACTGTCCGCCGGTATTAGAATATACTTCGGTATCGAATACCAGGATGTTAATGTTCTCACCTGAAGCAAGCACATGGTCTAATCCTCCGTAGCCGATATCGTAAGCCCAGCCGTCTCCGCCTAGTGCCCATACCGACTTCTTGACGAGGAAATCTTTTCTGTCTGTAATTTCCTTTATAAGTGCCAATACTTCTTTATCATCCGTCTTTAATGATTCAATTGCAGCCATCAGCTTATCGCTTGCAGTCCTGGATAATTCACCGTCATTATTATCCTTGAGCCAGCCTTCCAATGCAGCTCTAAGGTCTTCAGGAATGTTTAAGTTCAGTAAGGCGTTACAGGTATCTTCTATTTTTTCTTTCATCTGCTTAGCCGCAATTGCCATACCTAAGCCGTATTCTGCATTGTCCTCAAACAGCGAATTAGCCCATGCCGGTCCTCTGCCTTTCTCATCTTTACAATATGGCATCGATGGTGCAGCTGCTCCCCAAATAGATGAACAACCTGTAGCGTTAGCTATCATCATCCTGTCACCAAATAACTGGGTAATCAGCTTAATATATGGTGTTTCTCCGCAGCCAGCGCAGGCTCCCGAGAATTCTAAATACGGCTTCGCTAATTGACTGCCTTTTACAGTAGTCTTTGGAATCAGGTTATCCTTTACAGGAATCGTCATGGCGTAGTCCCAATTTTCGCTTTCTTTTTCAAGCTGGTTAAACGGTACCATAACCAACGCTTTTTCCTTGGAAGGACAAACGTCTGCACAATTTCCGCACCCCAAACAATCCAACGGTGATAATTGAGTCCTGTATTCCAGTCCCTCCAGGCCCTTGCCGATAGCCTTAACTGTAACAAAACCAGCGGGTGCATTTGCCTTTTCTTCAGCATTCACAAGAATTGGACGAATTGCAGCATGTGGGCATACAAAGGAGCATTGATTACACTGTATGCAGTTTTCCGGCTTCCATTCCGGAAGATTTACTGCTACTCCCCTCTTTTCATATGCTGACGTTCCTGACGGGAATGTACCATCCTCTCTTCCCAGGAATGCACTTACAGGTAGATCGTCTCCTTCTTGTCTTGACATAGGAATTAATATTTCCTCTATAAACTCCGGTACATCTTTTTTAATTACAGGATCATCCTGAGCGTCTGCCCATGATGCAGGAACTTCAACCTTCTTGATATCTGTAATACCCTTATCTATTGCAGCATTGTTCATTTTAACGATTAGCTCGCCTTTTTTACCGTAGGAATCTTCAACTGCTTCCTTTAAGTATTTAACTGCATCCTCAACCGGAATAACATTAGCCAACTTAAAGAAAGCTGCCTGCATGACCATATTGATCCTATTGCCAAGCCCTATCTCTTCTGCTGCTTTAGTTGCATTTATTGTATAAAAATTAATATTGTTCTTCGCTATATATCTCTTCATAGATGCCGGCAGATGTTTATCAAGCTCTTCATCTGTCCAGATGCAATTAAGTACAAATGTTCCGCCTTTTTTAAGGCCTTTAAGTACATCGTACTGATTCACATAAGCCTGATTGTGGCAAGCTATAAAGTCTGCTTCATTGACGTAGTAAGTGGATTTTATCGGACTCTTGCCGAACCTCAAATGAGATACCGTAACACCACCGGATTTCTTGGAATCGTAAGCAAAATACCCCTGTGCATAAAGATCCGTTTTATCACCGATGATCTTGATAGCACTCTTATTAGCGCCTACAGTTCCATCTGATCCCAAACCCCAGAATTTGCACCGTATTGTGCCTTCGGGTTCAGAAGCTATCCCTTCAACAGGGGTGAGGGAGGTGTATGTAACGTCATCATTAATACCTATTGTAAACTGATTCTTTGGTACATCCTGTTCAAGATTATCGTATACTGCTACAATCTGTCCCGGTGTTGTATCCTTGGAACCGAGCCCGTATCTGCCTCCATAAATTTCAGGAGCACCAGGCTCATTGTAATACATGGTTCTGACGTCCATATACAAAGGATCACCGAGAGCACCTGGCTCTTTTGTTCTGTCAAGCACAGCTATTCTCTTAACCGTCTTTGGTATTACTTTCTTCAAATATTCCGGTGCAAAAGGACGATACAGTCGGACCTTTACTAAACCGACTTTTCTGCCCTGTTTAAGCAGATAGTTTATAGTTTCTTCTATTGTTTCACAAACTGAGCCCATTGCAATAATAATATTCTCTGCTTCCGGATCTCCTACATAATCAAACAGATGATATTCTCTGCCTGTCAGCTCGCTGATATCCTTCATGTATTTTTCTACAATTTCAGGAACAGCTTCATAATACTTGTTGGCAGCCTCTCTTGCCTGGAAGAATATGTCCGGGTTCTGGTTAGTTCCTCTGATAACCGGGTGTTCGGGATTCAATGCATTATCTCTGAATTTCTGTACAGCTTCCATATCGAGCAAGTTTTTGAACTCATCATACTCGATGACTTCTATCTTCTGTATCTCGTGGGAAGTTCTGAAACCGTCAAAAAAGTGAAGGAACGGAACCCTGGACTTGATTGCCGCAAGATGTGCAATCCCGCCTAAATCCATTACTTCCTGAACTGAGCTTGTTGCAAGGAATGCAAATCCCGTCTGCCTAGCGGACATTACGTCAGAATGGTCACCGAAGATACAAAGTGCGTGGGTTGAAAGGGTTCTTGCGCTTACATGGAATACTCCGGGGAGAAGTTCACCCGAAATCTTGTACATGTTAGGAATCATCAGCAATAACCCCTGCGATGCCGTATATGTGGTAGTCAATGCACCTGCTGCCAAAGAGCCGTGTACTGTACCAGCAGCACCGCCTTCAGACTGCATCTCAATAACCTTTACTCTTTGTCCGAAAATATTTTTTGCACCATAAGCAGACCATTCATCAACAACCTCTGCCATGGTTGACGATGGTGTAATTGGATATATTGCCGCAACGTCAGTAAAAGCGTATGATACATACGCAGCTGCGGTATTCCCGTCCATCGTCTTAGTCTTTCTTTTAACCATCTTTTACCTCCTGATACCACACTTAATATATCATGTCGCCCATTTTGTGGAACTTCAAAGTTATTTAGAAAAATCTATGCTTATTAAAAAAAAACTTCCCAGTCTTTGAATTTTATTTCAATCATTTGTTCAAATTACTCGTGAATAATGGAAAACTATATATTGCATATATAAAGGAAGGCTAAAAACTACCGATTATAATATACTTTAATGCTTTTTGCCCTTAGAGTCAAATAATTTTTCGATATTAATTAAAATCCATGAAAGTTAGTGACATGTATAAAAAACCCTTTATTTATTAATGAATTTTTGTATAATTTCCGTTACTTATAAATACTTAAATGATTAATACGCACTTTTTTCAGTTTTTCTTTTACAAAAAAAGACTAATTATTTGCAAATTATAGCAAATAAAATTATTCTGTTGTTCAAAATGAATTATAAATGTTAAATTTGATTTTATTACACATAATACTAGCAAAAGAAAGGAATATGCTGGAATGGTTAATCTCAAGGAGCTGTTATCGGATAGGAAATACCTTAAATTATGCTTTTATATAGTCATTACGGCAGCCTTGCTGTACGTGGTCTATCTCATCATTGGAAACATGGATCTTATTTTACGGTGGGCTGTCCTTATATTCAGAAGCCTTTTTTCTGCATTTTCCCCGCTTATTATCGGACTTATCATTGCTTATCTGCTTAGTCCCCTTGTTGAATTTATCAATAATAAAGGTGTTTCAAAGCTATTCTTCAAGCTGCCATCAGAACCGATAAAGCTTGAGAAAGTTCTGGGGCTGCAGCGCACAATCAGTATCCTGATTACTTTTGCATTAATATTTATTATTATATTCGTTATTATTTATGCTTTCGCCTTTTTGATAATTGGCGATATGGTATTTTTAAGTCTCCAGAATATGGTTGATGCCATTGCAGATTACTTTGTAAAATATGAATCTGTGCTAAGCAGCTGGACTGAGGCTATCCCTAACAGCGGAATAGAAGAACATATGCGAAATATTACTAATGAAATAATTGAATGGATATCTAATAATTTCAGCACTTCTGCTATCATTAATTTTATTACAAACTTAGGTGGAAGCTTACTGAGTATCGTCTTGGGAATAGTGGTGAGCATCTATCTTCTCAAAGACAAGGCTTTTTTTATCCGGTTATGGAGAAAGACTCTCCATGTTATTCTTCCCATG
>DUPP01000159.1 GCA_012838265.1 Clostridiales bacterium | reverse complement strand
GCTTCACAATTCGGAACGATTATCGTAAATGGATATGCTTATCCGTTTATTAATCAGGGGGTACTCGAACAATGGATGCCTGATTTAACATATGTTTCTTCTTTTAGTTATGGATTTACGCCAGAGGGAGATTTGATTGTTCCCAATGATACAAGGTTATTGGAAACTGCTAGAGCACATGGTGTTCAGGGACTGATGGTTTTAACACCTTTAAATGAAGAAGGGAAATTTAGCAACTTCTTAGCTAGCCAGGTTCTAAACAACCCTGTTGCAAGAGACAGGCTGATAGAGAATATTTACTTAATGTTGAATGAAAAAGACTTTTATGGTGTAGATTTTGATTTTGAATTTATAAACCGGGCAGATAGAGATCTATATGTAGACTTAGTGCGTAGAACTGCTGAAAGAGTTCATCCTGAAGGGTTTATCGTGACAGTGGCCTTGGCACCAAAGACCTCAGCAGACCAACCGGGTCTTCTTTATGAGGGCCATGATTACCCCGGTATGGGGGCAGTAGCGGATTTGGTCTTATTGATGACTTACGAGTGGGGTTATACATACGGACCGCCTATGGCAGTAGCTCCTATAAATAACGTGCGCCAAGTATTAGATTATGGAGTTTCTGTGATCGATCCTTCAAAAATATTAATGGGGTTTCCAAACTATGGGTATGATTGGACACTACCTTTTGTCCAAGGAGAATCCGTGGCGGAAAATATTTCTAACGTCGAAGCACTTGAGAGGGTGGCACGATATGGAGCAGAAATTCAATTCGATGAACTTGCTCAGTCCCCTTTCTTTGAATATGTTGATGAACTGGGGCGTCAGCACATAGTTTGGTTTGAGGATGCCAGGAGCACAAGAGCAAAGTTAGAGTTGGTAAATGAGTATGGCCTTGCAGGAATCAGTATATGGACAATAATGGATCCATTTCCTTCTGGACAGGAGGTATTGCGATCTATGTTTACGGTTGCTAAGGTGGAATAAAAAACAATGAACAAAGAACGCTAAAAGATTATCCCATTGATGCTGGGGTAATCTTTTTTGCTTGCTTACTAGAATAGTATTTGATACTATGTAAATTAAGTTTTATGAAAGCTGTGAATATAAGGTTAATATATTTTGTTAATATACGTTAATATACTTTGACACTAGCTTTGACTAGGCAATTTTGCAAACTAAATCATATTAAAATTATACTAGATAAAGAAGATGAGAATACAAAAATGAAGCAAGCGATAAAGGCGGCCTTTCCGTTTACCGTTCCGGTTTTACTTGGTTATCTTTCCATTGGAGTTGCGTTTGGATTATTATTTGAAAACGCTGGATACAATTTTATATGGGCTTTTTTTATGAGTCTGGTAGTTTATGCAGGGGCAATGCAGTTTATAGCAGTCAGCTTTTTCTATGGCGGGATTGGTTTGATTCAAATAGCTGTTATGACGCTTCTTGTAAACATCAGACATATTTTCTATGGGCTATCCCTTCTGGATCGTTTTAGCGTTATGGGAAAGAAAAAATGGTACATGGCCTTTGCACTTACCGATGAAACCTATTCCCTGCTTTGCAGTATCAAGGCACCTCCAGATGTTGATGAAAAAAAATTCTTTTTTAGTGTAGCATTCCTGAATCAGTCCTATTGGGTATTGGGCTCTGTGATAGGGTCTCTTGCCGGGTCACTGATCACATTTGACACAACAGGAATGGATTTCGCAATGACTGCGCTATTCATTGTTATATTTCTTGATCAATGGAAAGCATATTCTACTCATATTCCTGCTTTGCTAGGGCTAGGTTGTACAGTTTTAGCATTACTGATCGCAGGACCCGATAGCCTGGTAATTCCGGCGATGGTATTGATTGTTGCCGCATTAATGCTGACAAGAAAACAAATAGAAACTAAAATTACAGATATTATAAAGAAGGAGGATAAAGAGCTATGAGCTTAAGCTTTAGTGAATCCCTCCTGATCATTCTGATTATAGCTGTTATTACCTTTGCTCTCAGGGCTGCTCCTTTTGTGTTGTTCAGCGGAACAGGAACGACGCCGAAACTGATTACCTACTTGGGAAATACGCTTCCACCTGCAGTAATGGGTATGCTGATCATATATTGCCTGAGAAATGTATCGATTCTTTCTGCACCTTTTGGGCTTCCTGAGCTGATTGGAGTTGTTACGGTGGCAGGATTGCACCTTTGGCGGAAGAACAATCTTCTTAGCATTCTGGGCGGTACTGTAATATATATGGTTATGATTCAGTTTGTATTTACATAAATGAGATATAGATAAAAAACAGAAGAAACAGAGTGCTCAGGTAGCTAGCTGCTACTTGGGCACTTTTTGCTATTGTAAACCTAATATCAAAATATGGTTGACATAAGAGCTTTAATAAAATATAATGATTTTGAATTAAAATATTAGATGAAACGAGAGGCGTATTTTATGAAGAATCTTAAAACGACCAACCTTACTCTGATTGCGCTGATGACGGCTGTTATGTGTATTCTAGGACCGCTTTCCATAATAATTCCTATATCACCAGTTCCGATTTCCTTTACCAACCTTGCCATTTTCTTTACTGCTATTTTACTTGGCTGGAAGAAGGGGACCATCAGTTACCTGGTTTACCTGCTGATTGGTTTTGTGGGAGTACCGGTTTTTTCATATTTTACGGGAGGGCCTGCTAAATTGCTGGGTCCCACAGGCGGATACCTGATTGGGTTTATTTTTCTGGCACTCATTGTCGGCTTCTTTGCCGACAAATATCCGGGTAAAGTCCATATGTACATAGTGGGCATGGTACTTGGAATGATAATAACATATGCATTGGAGACAGGGTGGCTGGCTTTTCAGGCAAACCTGACATTTGAAGACGCATTGTTTGCCGGAGTGATTCCATTTATACCCGGAGACATTATTAAGATGATAATTGCTGTTATCATAGGACCTGCTATTAAGAAACAGATAGCAAGAGCCGGTTACCTGTAAATCGATAATATTGAATATAACAAGGTGAAAATATCCTCCGCCTCGTTGAAACGTACAGTGGTAAGAAAATTTTCTACGGATGCGTTATAACCTACTGAATAATGAAAGGAAAAAAGATATGTATATAAAGAAGCTCTCTCATGAGATTATAGAGGGAAGAAGATTAAAACGAGAAGAAGATCTGAGTTTTTTTGCTGTAGTTGACTTAGAAGAATTATGCCAGGGTGCTAACGAGATACGTAAGACCTTATGCGGAGATAATGCAGATTTGTGTTCGATTATTAACGGAAGAAGCGGACGATGCAGTGAAAACTGTAAATTTTGTGCGCAGAGCAGCCACTATAGCACTGGAATCGATGAATACAGTTTTCTGGATGCGGATACGATTGTTGCAGATTGTAAAAAGCATGAAGAAAAAGGTATTCATCGATATTCTATTGTGACTGCAGGGAGAGATTTGAAAAGGAAGGACTTAGATAAAGCTTGTGAAGCATATAGAAGGATGAATGATGAATGTGATATCGATTTGTGCGCCTCACATGGATTGCTCACCGAAGAAGCTTATGTTGCCTTGAAAGAAAGCGGTGTTTCCACATATCACGAAAATATAGAAACCTCAAAAAGAAATTTCCCGAATGTTTGTACGACCCACACCTATGAGGATAAAATAAATGGGATTAAACTTGCGCAAAAAGTAGGCTTGAATGTTTGTTCCGGAGGAATTATTGGAATGGGAGAAACATTTGAAGATCGTTTAGATATGGCTGTAAGCTTAGCTGAATTAGGTATAGGCTCTATTCCTATTAATGCATTAATGCCGATAAAAGGAACAATGTACGAAGCTCTTGAGCAGTTAAGTGAACAGGAAATTTTAAGGACTATAGCAATGTTCCGATACATAAATCCGATCTCCAAAATTCGACTGGCTGCCGGAAGAATACTTATGGAGGGTTCAGGAAGAAGGGCTTTTCTTGCGGGCGCAAATGCGGCCATTACCGGAGACCTGCTGACCACATCCGGCAATAATATAAATGAAGATAAGGTAATGCTTACTCAGATAGGGTTTAAGATTTAGGAAATGGGATTTACACATCTGCGTCGCTTCGCTTGCATCTGCCGTCCTACGCCTCCTCTTTCAGTCGGCTGGACCGCTCACTGTTCGAAAGTTCACAGGACTTTCTCACGACGTTTTCGCCCTTTCGGATTCAAATCCCTATGGGGTACTCAAAAAATCTAAAAGACTACCACAAGGGTGGTAGTCTTTTAGATGGTGCGCCCACAGGGATTCGAACCCCGGACCTTCGCATTCGTAGTGCGCTACTCTATCCAGCTGAGCTATGGACGCATATCTATACTTCATAGAGTCCG
>DUPP01000158.1 GCA_012838265.1 Clostridiales bacterium | reverse complement strand
CCAACTATGGATAATCTATGTTAAAATAATAATATTGATTGCAAAAATATTCTATCGAAATAACAAGGTAGATCATATCTTAAACAAACCAAACAATAATATTGTATTCGTTGTATTCGTTTTTTAAATAATAACAAACTTTATAGGGGGGATTAAAATGAGACGAAAATTTTCTAAACTATCTATTTTTGCACTGGTTATTATACTTGTCTTATCAAGTGTAGTAGTATGCTTTGGAGCAGATCCTGACGGAATTACAGTGCAGTATAATGGGGAAAATGTTGTCTTCGAAGATGCAAAACCTAAAATCATCGATAACAGGACAATGGTTCCTTTTAGGCAAATTTTGGAGACCATGGGAGCGGAAGTAAGCTATGACAAAGCTACCAAAACAGTATCTGCGGTAACTGATGATCTTGAAATTAAATTTGCAGTTGGGAGTAAGGACATCCATGTAACAAAGGATGGTGTCACAACAATCAAGCAGACGGATGTAGCACCTTTAATAGACAAAACAACTAATAGGACTTACGTGGCTGCCAGATTTATTGCAGAAAGCATGGGAAACTTTGTTGGATGGGATCACGAAAATAAGACTGCAATAATAATAGATCTTCAGCAGTTATTTGCTAAAGCAGATGAAGATTTCTCTATATTATCAAAACTTATGTCAACGAATCTTGACCTTGATAAAGCTTACGAGACAACAGGGGATTTTAAAGCTGATGTTACCTTCAATGTGCCTGGAGAACCATCAGAAACAAAAAATATGAACTTGTCCATGAATGGCAGCATGAGTGGAATTCAGCAGAAAACCGATGTAGATATGGTTATGAATCTCAGCATTGATATTGATCCTTTACTAGCTAATATGACGCCAGAAGAAAAAGCACTATTCGATCAGATATTGGAAATGTATAAAGATATAAGCATGAAAATCAAGATGGATGGAGAAAGCGGAGATATGTATATGAATTCTCCTATGTTCGCCATCACGGACCCAACTCTAACTGCAGATAACTGGTTTAAAATGAACATGTATGAACTATATGATGCTATGGGAATAGACATTAGACCAATGATGGAAATGAGTCAGTCCGAAATCAAGATTTCAGAACTGCTACCTTTATTCTTTGTGGATACGGGTGCCTGGAATATCGATACATATAACAATATAAAAATAAGCTATGCATTCTTAAAAAATTTACTGGGAGATGAAGCCTTTAATACAACAATGTCAGGAACTATAAAAACACATAAACTTACGCTTAGTCAAACACAAATCTTGGCAGCTATAGTAAAGACCGCTTTATCGGAAGGCATCCCGACTGATTCTGCAGATTTGAAAGACATATCTGCCTTCATAGAGGATATGGAACTTTCCGGAAATATTGTAATACGAGAAAAAGGTGGAGTTCTTTACGATTATTCTTTTAAGGGTTCTGGCTCTTATGATGGACATTCTTTAAACCTTGAACTTACTGGAAATAATCTCAACTCCTTGATTACCATGAATCTAATAGTAAAAGATATGATGGAAATGAGTATTGAAGCGGATTCTAAGATTACCCAAACCACAAAAGCTCCTGATCTGACCCTACCAGAAGGGACAAAGGTTATAGATTACAACGAATATCTGTCACAGATGATGACACTGACACCGATGCCTGATGCTGCGATACCTCTTGAGTAGGTTGTAGATCTTTTACTAATAGAGTGTAGAGCGGGACTTTCACATCTGATTGTTCTTTGCTACCTTGCTAATCTACTTACAAATTAATAAAGCACCCTCTTGTTCAATGTAATGCTAACTATGAACTGCTCCCTGTCAAGTAGACAGATAAGAAAATAAAAATTTAAAGACTGGATTCTGCCTAATACGGAATCCAGTTTTCTTATGCGGCATTTTCGAGCAACT
>DUPP01000157.1 GCA_012838265.1 Clostridiales bacterium | reverse complement strand
TTTTACGATGGTAAGTGATGGGAACATCAAATTTTCTGTTCGCTAGTAAGAAAACGGACTTTTCTTTAGCAATTAAGGAAACACTCATTTGAGTCATCGTAAAAAATATAGTTATGAAATTCGCTCAATTAGTAAATATCAGTTAATCAGGGCTCCATATTTTCAAAGATTTTATCTGCCTATGGTGGTATTGTTTTGTTACTTTTTTAAGCCGGAACCATATAAGTATTGGTATTGCCTATTTTTAAATGAAAATGTAAAACCTGTCACTTTTTCTCCTCGTTTTAACGGTTCAGTATTAATAATATCTCTTTCTTTACATCCTAACTCAATGCTTATTTCTTTAATTATTCTGGATCTGGTGCAATCCCAGTATGACTCATCAAAAGCCCTTAGTTCATCCAATGTATCAAACTCCATTATTGTCGTATCAGGATATTTGCGTATATACATTGGAAGCTCATCAATATGATTTATATAAATATCTTCCCAATACAACGGCTTTGTTTCAGGTCTTTGATAAATACATTCCAGTATTTCAACAAACCTTTTTGAATACTCTTCCGAGAAAAAAGCATGGCCTTGCATAACCCATGAGTCAGCACCTCCGACAACTACATTTGTAATTAGGCCTGAGTCGTCATAAGTTATACACCATTCATCAGTAGGCCCTTTTTTATATACCGCAGAATAATAAGAATGATTTGTATCAGATTCAAAAACGTTCTCCGTAAAGTAATTATCGGCTGAACAGATATATGTATTTCCCAATTTATGTCTTGCATAGTATAGTGTAGAATGATTGTTGCGATCATCATATTCAGGATTTTCAATAATGCTGATACCGTTATATTTGTTTTTAAGATAATAAAACAATTCCTTCTTGTACCCTACGACAATAGTTATGTCGTCAATTCCTGCTTCTTTTATCTGCTTTATTTGGCGTTCGATTAAAACCTCCCCTTTGACATTAAGCAATGCCTTGGGATATTCATATGATAATGGAGCAAATCGGGAAGAAAGCCCTGCAGCCATAATTATTGCATTCATATTGTCCACACTACTCTCCTGATTAAATCGTTGCTAATAAATCCTGTACTATATTATAATACTCTTTAGCATAGCGGTATTGCCTTAATGAATATTCCCCAAATTCTACCCCACAAAACCGTTTGTATTCGCACCAGTTGCTCCACAAAAATCCGCAAATAGCAATGTAACAATATATTTTAACTCTTATATCTCCAGGGCAGCCTTCAGGAAAATAACTGTCAATCAATTTATCTACATGTTCTCTGTCATATAAAGAGTAAATAGCAAACATTGCTATATCCACATGCTGATCCTGCATGCCTGCATATTCCCAATCTATTAAATAAATTCTGTCATCAGCAAATAGAAAATTATCCGGAACAGCATCAATATGAGTAAGGCCCCATTCCTTTGGCAGTGAATCTACAATCTCTTTTAACTTCATTATTTTTTCCTTGGTCTCCATGTAATCGATATAAATTGAAGGTTTGCCTTCCCACAAACTTTCATAAAACTCAATACGTTCATACAGGTTAAATGTGTGGGGAACACTTAATTTACATTTGTGAAAATCCCGCAGGAATTTCATGCATTGTTGAACATCATCATCATTAAATGGATCACATACTCTGGAATTCTCCACAAATTTAGTTATTTTGTATCCATTTGTGGGGCAATGGTAAATAACTTCATCACTAATTCCCCGGCCTTTAATAACCTTATATACTTCATATTCATTTTTCCTATTTATAAGCCTGTCAGTTCCTTCCCCAGGCATGCGCATAATGTAACGCTCACCATTACAGGAAAATCTAAAGGAACGGTTGGTCATGCCTTTTTTTAATACAGTTACATCTTTAATTGCGCTGGTATCTACCTGAAATACATCAGCAATTAATGATATTATTTTGGATTTAAGATGTTTTGATTTGTAATCCAATTCTCTCAACTGCTCGTAAGTATTAATCTCATATACCTGGCTTGATTTAAAAACCCTGGCATAGGTTATCATCTTATTATCTTTGTCAAATAAGGCTTCTTCCCAAAATGACTTATCATACTTTTTCATTTTGCAGAATTCTTTTACTCTAACACGTACAACAGAGGCTTCCTTTTCCAACAAATAGGCTATTCCTATCATTGCATTACCGGCTTTACCTTCTTCTACTAAAACAAGTTCCATTTTTCTGTTTGCCCTGACCGTACTTTCATCATCAACCATATCGGAAACAGCATACCATGAATATAACTCATATTGTGAAAAAGGATTATTTTCCACCCAAATATCACATGGCATAATATAGGTATTAGAAATTTTATCAACAACTAAGTTTAAAGAATGAATATTATTTTTTAGACCATATTCAGGGTTATAAACCAAGTTTACGCCATATTTGTCTATAAGATATTCATACTTCTCCTTTAGAAACCCAACGACTATATCAATTGCATAAATACCCGCTTCATGAAGCTGCCGTATAAGTCTTTCTATCAGAACCTCGTTGTTTATGGATAACAAACCTTTTGGCACTTCTTCATTTATCGGCATCATTCTCAACCCGTAACCTGCAGCAAGAATTATAGCATTGTTGGGTTTTTTACTGCATATTTCGTTGTAAGCTTTTTCCGTCAATGAGTAATTGTCATTCAGATACTGACGGTCAACCAATGCATGTAAGGAAGAATTAATCTTTCCTAATGAATATCCTGTAATATCCGCGATATTACGCTGATTTGTATAACCAAATTTAATAATAGCATTTAAAACATCATACTCATGAATGTTCATATACATGCACCTTCAATTTCATTGATCATTATGCTTTGTAACAGCTGCTTCCGATGCAATAGAGTCCTGTTCTCCATATTCGCCTGATAATACATATTGGCCAGACATCGCTTCAGTATACTTAGTCTCGTTAATGTATTTATTTGCATCCTTAAGAAAGCTCAATACAATCAAGATTAATATAATTCCTATCGGGAAGGCGGCTATAATTGAAACTGTCTGCAAATTACTCAATGAACTTTCAGCAAAAATCAATGCTATGGGTAAAATTATGAATAATACAGCCCAAAATATGCGAATTCGTTTATCCGGTTCCTTATTTACATCCAATTTTTTATATGAATAAGTTGAAATAACCATTGTCAGCGCATCAAATGTTGTAGCATAAAATGCAATCATTGTTATTCCAAGTAATATTAGTGCCAAATCTACCATAGGCAACCTGTTCATAATTGAAATAATAACTTGTGAAGGTTCTGCCCCTCTGGTCAATTGGCCTACTACATCTATCCTGCCCTTTACTTGCTGCGCAAGACCAAAGTTTCCAAATACAATGAAAGAAGTAAATGTACCTGCAAGCCCACACAGATATCCACCTAAAATAGTATTTCTAATTGTCCGCCCTTCACTTATGTAGCCAATGAAAAACGGAGTAGCTACACACCATACCATCCAATAAGCCCAGTAGAATATGGTCCAGTTTTGTACAAATCCAGATACACCATCTCCGGATGTGCGAAGAGGATCAAGCCAGGTAGCCATGCCGATAAAGTTTTGAATTAAATTTCCAATAGCTGAAATTCCCGTTTCAATTATATAAATAGTTTCCCCTCCAAGGAAAAGAAAGTATGCTAACAATGCAAAATAAAAATATGTGCACAAATTTGCAAGCTTTGAAATACCTTTAAATAAGTAAAGTCCAAAATAGTGTGTAAATTGCCTCGGTTGTTAAACAGCATCCAGCCAGACACCCAATAACAATAAACGTTTATGCCGTGAAAGCTGTTGATAATGAGTTCATGGCATTTTTGGCTGAT
>DUPP01000156.1 GCA_012838265.1 Clostridiales bacterium | reverse complement strand
GGTTACATGGAAAGCAAATTGAAAGGATAATAAAAATGCTATTTGATTCTCACGCTCATTTAAATAGTGAACAATACAGCGATGATCTGGAAAAGATTGTCGAAGCAATAGAAAATTCCGACGTAGAATATGTAATGGATGTTGGCTATGATTTGGAAAGCTCAGTGAAGGCGATAGAGCATGCCCAAAAATATCCTTGGTGTTATGCAGTTGTCGGATGTCATCCTCATGATGCGAAAACCATGGATGAGATGACTCTCGCAATGTTTCGGGGGCTGGCAAAAAAACCTAAGGTTAAGGCTATAGGAGAAATTGGTCTTGATTATTACCGCAATCTATCGGCAAGGGATGTTCAGCAGCACTGGTTCCGCCGCCAGATACAGCTAGCATTGGAATTGGAATTGCCAATTGTGATACACGATAGGGATGCTAATGACGATGTAATGCGAATTTTAAAAGAAGAGGGTGCTTTCAGTAAAACGAGAATTAACAGCAAGGGAGATGCAAAGGTTCTTCTTCATTGTTATTCAGGAAGCAAAGAGCTTGCGCGCCAATATATTAAATTAGGCGCTACAATATCCATAGCTGGCCCGGTTACTTATAAGAATGCGAGAAAGAGCATCGAGGTCGTGCAGGAGATTCCAATCGAGCATCTGCTCATCGAAACGGATTCTCCTTATCTGACACCGGAGCCACTTCGAGGAAAACGGAATCAACCAGATTATGTAAGATTTACTGCGGAAAAAATTGCAGAAATCAAGGGAATCAGCTATAAAGAGGTGGCAAGGATTACCTGCGAAAACGCAAAAAAATTCTTTTCAATCGATTAGTAATGACAAATACTGACCCGGTTTATTTAGAACCGGGTATTTTTTTGATGAAAAATACCTTTAATTAGCTAAAATTTCAATTGTTTCATTCCAAATTTTTACAAGGAACTTCAAAGGGACAAAGTATACTAATAAATGGTTTACTAATTAAACTAATTAATACAATAGAATGTTAGCGAACTAAAGCAAAAAAGGGGTGATTATGATGGAATTACTTTTAGAAAATGTGCGAAACACACTTTCTGGTATACTTGCCAATATAGTGCGCGAAGCATCTAAGGTATCAGTGCATAATTACGCGAAAATCGCCGTAATCATTGTCAGTTCGATTTTACTCGGGAGAGTTGCATTGCTTTATAGTATTTTCCCCGGCGGAATTGCACTAATGACAGTTTTTTTGCATAAGGGGAGAGCAAACATATATGCCTTGCCTCTAATTCTAGGTGGTTTGTTCAGCAACTATGGAACAGGCTATGATATATGGGGAGATGCCATAGCAATTACAGCATGCGGGATAGTCTTCTTCTTAATAGAGAAAATGAGAATTGGGGTTGTCGTTAAGGCTTTCATTGCAGCAGGGATAATGGTTTTGGCAAAATCGATATATCTTCTTGCAGATCAATTTGTTTTTATTTATGATATCTTCATGATCATCACCGAAGCAATTCTAATTTTAGCACTTGTCTATATTTTTCATAGATTCTATAGTTTTTTTGATAACGAGAATAAGAGTGAAAGTACTGTCGCTGAAGGAGTTATTGCTGCTTCAGCTGTTTTCGTGTTGATGCTTGGGGGTATTGGAATAGAATTTATGGGCATCTTTTCAATCGTGTACGTGGGTGCTTTATTTGTTACATTAATCATAGGATACAAGGTTGGAATTATGGAAGGTGGTTTATCCGGAATTGCGTCAGGAGTGATGGCTATGCTTATAACCTCGGCTTCTCCAGCAATTATTGGTATTTTCGCTTGCGCAGGGATGACTGCCGGTTTTTTTAAAGGGCTTAATCGAATTGTGACAGGGCTCTGCTTTTCTGCGGTTTGCATTGCGTTTGGTTTGATAAAAGGGTATCCGGAGCTATACATCTCCATATATGATCCGCTATTGGCATCAGCAATCTTTATTTTGATACCAAACACCGTAATGGGAAGGATCGAACTGATGTTAGCTAAAGCCAGGAAAAATCATATTTATGAGGAGCTGATCGCAAAAGATAGAATGCAAGCGACTCTTAATGGCTATTTGCAGACGTTTGAAAAACTGGCAATACTTTACGCCGGTACAAAGAATAGCAGCAATATCATATCGATGCAGTTTAAGGGTATGGCGAAGGTGACTAGAACTATGATTGAATCACTCGAGAATAACGAAACCAGCTTACTGCCAATAAAAGAAAAATATAGAATCAAAGTCGGAGTTTCGTGTTATGCAAAGGAAAAAAACATATCTGGTGACAGTTACATCTGTTCCGATCTTACAAATGGAGATTACATTATAGCATTAAGCGACGGAATGGGAAATGGAGAAAGTGCTTCAAGGGAAAGTGCACTAACTGTAACTTCACTGTATAATCTGATGAAGGCCGGTTTTGATGTAGAATTGGCTTTAAAAACAATTAATTCACTGCTATTATTGAAATCCACGGAAGAAATTTTTTCTACTGTGGATCTTTGCTTATTTAATAAAATAACAGGAAAGATTAAATTATTTAAGATTGGTGCAGCTGCAACCTTCATAAAACGGGGCGATAAGGTAGAAACAATTAAAGTGTCCGCACTGCCTATGGGGATAGTGGATAACATCAGAGTAAATAATGTCGAATTGCAGGCAAAAAGAGGGGATGAAATAATTATTGTTTCTGATGGGATAACAGAGGCGGACAGGAATGATAGTCATATGGAGTGGATTCGAGAGACTATAGAGAATATTCGCTCAAAGGATCCGCAGACTATGTCGGACCTCATCATTAATAAGGCGATAGAAAGATATGGCTTGAAAGAAAAGGATGATATGACAGTTATCACAGCGATTGTTAATTGAATCAAATATATAGTATATGGTATAATCCATGCATGGTTATAGATAAAGTGAAAAAAACAATTATCGATAACGACTTGATTAATCAAGGTGAGCACATCGTAATTGGCCTCTCGGGAGGGCCTGATTCGGTGTGCCTTTTTCATGTACTTTATCGACTAAAAGAGGAACTGGGCATTGAACTTCATGCAGTTCATATAAATCACAGACTGAGACCGGGCGCGGCAGATGAAGATCAAAAATTCGTTGAAGAGTTGTGTAAGTCATATGATGTACCATGCGATATCTTTCACTTTGATGTGAATCGAATCGCAAAAGAAGCGGGGCTTTCCAGCGAAGATGCAGGAAGACAAGTACGGTATCAATCATTTTATGAGGTTGCGAAAAGAATCACAGCGCTTAAAGGTCGACCAGTCAAAATAGCTGTTGCCCAGAACATGAATGATCAAGCGGAAACTGTATTGATGAGAATAATAAGAGGAACCGGGATTGATGGCCTTGGCGGAATCGAATATCGTCGCAAAGAGAAAGAAAATGCAGTCATAATCCGACCGCTTCTGGATGTTAGCAGAGATGAAATCGAAGAATACTGTAATTTGCATAATTTAGAACCAAGGATCGATTTGACCAATATGGAGCCAGTATATACGCGAAATAAAATTCGCCTTGAGCTCATACCTTACCTCAGAGAGAATTTTAATAAGAATATTATTGCATCTATAAATCGTCTTTCGAAGATAGCCAGGGAGGATAAAGACTATCTTTATACGAAAGTAGAAGAGGCCATGAGGTATGTGACTGTTAAAAAACAGAATAGAATATGTATTCCCTTAAGGATTCTTAATGAGGAGCATCCAGCGATACGACACAGGGTGATAATGAAAATTTTTGAACGCATAGGTCTTGCACAGGACATAACTTCTGTACATTTGGAACAAGCAGACAAGCTTATTGCGGAAGGAAAGACATCATCTATAGCTGAATTTGCCAAAGGATACGTAATAGAAACATCCTACGGCATGGCAGAATTTTATCATAAGACGGAAAACGAAAAATTTGACTTTGAATATGAAATACAATGTGATAGTATTACAACTAATACTATTGAACTTGATGAATTAAATGCAGAAATTAGGGTAAAAAAATTAGGAAGGAAAGACCTGCCGAGCAGCATTGAAAACCTTACAGCAGGCAGAAGAAGCAATATCTGCTATTTAAATCTTGATAAAATCATATTAAGTAGAAATAATCCGGTTATTCGAACAAGAAGAAGTGGAGATTATATAAGACCTTTAGGTATGAAAGGTAGAAAAAAGATTCAGGACTTTTTTGTTGATGAGAAATTCGCAAGAGAGGATAGAGACCGTATCCCGTTATTATGTATTGGTTCGGAGGTTATATGGGTTATTGGTAGCAGAATCAGCGAAAACTACAAGGTTGAGAAGGATACAGAGCAAATCATTTTGCTTGAATATTTACCGAAGATATGATAAGCTTTTTTAGTACGATTTGAATCATGGCAGAATGGCATATGATACTGAAATGACAGAGTCCGGAAAGGGGAACAATAGACATTGAATAGAGTTTTTAAGAACTTGGGGATATATATTTTGATCTTTGGTATTGTTCTTATGATGGCTTGGTTCTATCAAGGGACACCAAAGACGGAGGTAAAGGAAGTTGATTTTTCTGAATTTGCTCTTCATTTAAAAAATGAAAGAGTTGAAGAGCTTACCATAGTTGACCGAACTATGACGGGGACACTGAAAAATGGCAATAAGATTGTAGCCTATGCCCCCTCAATTCTTGATATCAGCTTATTAAATGAGCAATATATTTTCCCGCAAATAGAGGAAGGAAAAATAACTGTAAATAGCGAAGAACCTAAAACAACACCGCTGATAGTCACACTCTTGCCGACTATTATCATGGTATTGATTTTACTTGTATTCTGGTTTGTATTTATGAACCAGGGGCAAGGAGGCGGAGGCAAGATCATGTCCTTCGGAAAAAATAGAGCAAAGCTTTATAGAGAAGATGATCTAAAAAAGGTTACATTCGCTGATGTTGCCGGCTTGGATGAAGAAAAGGAAGAGCTTAGGGAAGTAGTAGACTTTTTGAAAAATCCAAAAAAATATAAAAACCTAGGTGCAAGAATACCAAAAGGTATACTTTTAGTTGGACCGCCAGGGACAGGAAAAACCTATATTTCAAAGGCTACAGCAGGAGAAGCAGGGGTGCCGTTTTTTACAATAAGCGGCTCAGATTTTGTGGAAATGTTTGTAGGAGTTGGAGCTTCCAGGGTAAGAGATTTATTTGAGCAGGCCAAAAAGAGTGCACCATGTATTATTTTCATAGATGAAATAGATGCTGTTGGGCGAAAACGAGGTGCTGGACTAGGCGGAGGTCATGATGAAAGAGAACAGACATTAAACCAGTTGCTTGTTGAAATGGATGGGTTTGGTGAAAATATGGGGATCATTATTTTGGCAGCTACAAACCGGCCGGATATATTAGACCCCGCATTATTGCGACCAGGCAGATTTGATAGACAGATAGTAATCGGTGTACCTGATATCAGAGGCAGAGAAGAGATTTTCAGAGTACATTCCAAAAATAAACCACTCGATGAAACAGTTGAACCTAAGATTTTAGCAAGAAGAACGCCTGGATTTACACCTGCAGACATTGAAAATATGCTGAATGAGGCAGCACTTTTAACCGCGCGAAGAAATGGTAAAAAAATCCGGATGGATGAGATAGAGGAAGCAATTACTAAGGTGATCGCCGGTCCTGAAAAAAAGAGCAGGGTTATCAGCGAGTCTGCAAGAAAGCTTACTGCTTATCATGAGGCAGGTCATGCGTTGGTTGCCAGGATGTTGCCCAACACAGATCCTGTACACCAAATTACCATCATACCTAGGGGAAGAGCAGGCGGATTTACCATGATTTTGCCTAAAGAGGACAGGTATTATGTAACAAAGACTCAGATGACAGAGCAGATTATCCATCTTCTTGGAGGCAGAGTTGCTGAAAAGCTCACATTGAATGATATAAGCACTGGAGCAAGCAATGATATCGAAAGAGCTACTGAAATAGCAAGAGGCATGGTTACAAAATATGGGTTTAGTGAACGTCTTGGTCCAGTAAATTATAGCTCATCCGATGAAGTGTTCCTGGGCAAGGATTTTTCCACAAGGAAAAACTATTCTGAAGAGATGGCGTCAGAGATTGATGAAGAGATAAGAACCATCATTGAAGATGCTTTTGCAACTGCGGAAAAGCTGCTATCAGAGAATATTGATAAGCTTCATACCATCGCGGAGGTATTACTGGAAATTGAAACCCTTGATGGTGAACAGTTCGAAGCATTATTCACAGGAGAAAAGACCGCTAAACAGATAATTGAAGAAGTTCACAATATGGAGAAAAGTATCCAGAGGGCGAACGAACTAGAGGCTGTGCAGGTGATGGAGGAAGAGAAAGAGGAGTTATTGGAAGAACAGAATACAGAACAGGGTACGGAGGAAGAGAAAAACCTGAAAAAGGAAACTAGTGAAAAGGTAGAATAGAAGCAATCTGGGCAGGTAAAACACCTGCCTTTTTCAGATAAGAACGATAGCATCAATCCCTTGACTGGCTGTTGCCAATAAATGAATGTTAAGTGTTGCTGTAATTACTAAATTGTGAAGAGGTAAGAAAATGAAGATGACGGTGAGAGATTGTCTGGAACTGCCTGCATTCAAAAAAGCTGTAATAATATCAGGAAAGCAAGGGCTGGATAATAGAGTAAGAGCCGTTTCATTTTTAGAAAGCGGATACAGTCCGGACCAAATCCAGTCAAATCGTTATAGAAGCGATGAGATGATTTTGTCAGCATTCTTTCCTGATGGGTCTAATGAAGAAACCCAGCTGCAGCTTATTCGCAGTATAGCAAAAGAAGGAGGGGCAGCTTTAGTTTTGATGCCTCCCGCTGCCATTTCAGAGGGATGGACCCAACATGTGATAAACCTTTCAAATGACCTTAAGCTTCCTATTATATCTATTCAGGATGATCATGAGCTTGCTTACTCCGATATTATCAATCAGGTTATGGAGCAGGTACTCTACGGGGATAATTTTGGCAATAGACTAATCACCAACACAATATATCATTTATTGAACTTTGAAAAACATAGTAACTTTCAATCTGCAGTGCGGGAGGCGGCTATTAACAATAATTTTCAGATAGTTATCTTAAGCGAGGATTTTAATCCCGTATTTTCCGTTGAAACAAGGCATCGGACTACCATTGCTGAGGCTATACGCGTAGGTATAGAACGGGATGTGGATAAATCAGCAGTATATACAAGAATTGATGTTGACGGGGCTCTCACTTACTGGGGACCAGTTAACATAAATGGTGATAAGCATTATATGTTCATTGTAGACAACGAAGACTCCTACTCTCCGGGAGAAATAACTAAGCTTGCGGAAATATTGGAGATTGCAATGGGGATGTGGAAATATAGTCCCATCAAAGACAGCAAAGCGGAGTTTATAAAAGCACTGAGGAGAGGGAATAAAAGCCTTGCATACTGCCTGAAGGATGAGGCATTGCCGGATGGTGATGAAATCCTCAGTGTATTCTGTATTTCAGGTATTGAGCGGGATGAATGTTTTAAAACGATGATCGCGTTTGAAAAAAGGACCAATCACGAGGTGGTCAAAATCCATGAGGGTGATGAAATCTATGGGATGATTCTTAAGGGGCAAGGCGCTGCTAGTGAATCGTGTACAGAATTATATAATGAACTTCAAAAAGATGAAGGGACTATCATTTTTCATGTTACAGCAGTTAACGGACTGGAAGGCTCTGCAGATGCATACCAGCTGATTAACGAAACCTGGCCTTTTATTCAATATATATTCCCGCATAAAAATATCTTTACGAAGTATGAGCTTACGCTTGCTAGTAATTGCATAAATATATCCATAAAAAGCGACTATTTAAAGAAAAATTATATGGACTTAATTGCACCGTTTAAAACATCCAAAGAAACCAAGGGAAAACAGCTTTTAGAGACACTTGAAATTTTCATACTTGATGCTGGAATGAGTACCTCCAAAACAGCTAAGCTGATGGATATACATACAAATACAGTGCAATATAGGTTAAAAAGGATCCAAGAGATTCTGCAGGCAGATCTAGGTACATCTATAATTCCTGGTCTCGCCGTAGCTTTAGCAGTGGAGCGTATCGAAAAAATCACCAGAATGTTATAAAGCTGCAATATGGAGAAAGTAATGACAGAATTTAATTCAACAGTAGGGGCACTAAATGTAACAGTAGGAAAAGAAATAAGGAACTCAGCTCTACGGATCGGCATCTTAATACTTATTTTGATTTTTTTTAAGGTTTCTATATCTTATGGAGAAACTACTATAGAAAGCGAGTATGAAAAGGTTATTGCCCATGGGGGAGGCGCCTATCATGGATATGAAACTACCAATTCAGTTGAGGCTTTAAACCATGCGATACAAAGCGGATATAGAATCATAGAATTGGATATGGAGCTTTCCTCGGATGAAAAGATAATAATGCTGCACGACTGGGACAGAACAGCAAAACATTATTATAATACCAGTTTTGACAGAAAGATATCACAGCATCGTTTTAACAGGCTATCCGTCCATGGTGAACTAGAGGTGTTAACCTTTGAGAAGCTTTCTAAGATATTGGAAGTAAATCCGGAGATTCTAATAATAACTGATACGAAAGGTGATAATCTGGCAATCCTCTCAAAGATTGCGAAAGAATATCCAAACCAAGTAAAACAAATTATACCTCAGATTTATGGTTTCGTTCAGTGGATAAAGGTAAAGGAATTGGGTTATTCAAATATCATACTTACTCTTTACGCAATGAGAGATATTGATGAGGATAAACTAGTTTCTTTTGTCATGAAAAAGGATTTATATGCAGTAGCTATGCCGGATTACTTGGCAGAACAGGGTCTTTGTAGCCGCCTATCACAAGAAGGAATCAAAGTATACGTTCACCCTGTATCGACATATGAGGATGCGCAGTATTTCATCAGCCAAGGAGCATGGGGGGTATACTCCGGAACACTGTTGCCTGAAGAGTTTGCTGGCTTTGAAAAAGACTTCTATTTAACCATTGATGATGAAGATGGAACCGCTGTAAAACTAACAGATAACGAGGTGGAATCATTAAACGAACTGAAGTTGAGCGGAATCAAAGATGGAGATGAAGTACTTTTTTTCGTAGATGAATCAAGCCAAAATATTGATGATCCAAAACTATCAGATTTAGATTCAGGCAAACATCAGTTGACAGTAACAGTATTCCGGGACGGAAAACTCCTAGGGAGTCTTAATTATCTACTATTGAAAGATAGTGATAAGCTCAGAGTTTTACATAAAAAATATAGATATAGATTTGATTTAGTAAAGAAGGAAAAGGATTTTTCCGAAGTAATGCTTGATAATGGTGTTCCTCTGGAAATTATCAAAATTTTAGAGAAATCATTTATTGCAAAAAAGGGGGAATATATATTTTATTCAGAAGGAAAACTAGGGCATTACATGAACGGTGACGACTATTTGCCCGTTCAGGCAGGAAGCTTTGGGAAGCAGTTATTGCCATTGAGCACTACAGCGCAGTTCCTCGGAGCCGATTCAGTAATAATGGACAAGTCAAAAGATATATCTATCATTTATAATAATGAAAAATGCATGGTTATGGTTGATAGCTATCTATTTAGAAAAGGGTCAGGCCGTATTATTAGAATGAGGACTCCAGTTGTGCTGTATTTAAATAAGGCAATGGCAGGAGGGGAATTCTACAGTTATTTAACGGGTAGAAACTTCATTGAAAAGGAAGATTTAATTATTTTACTCCCGGAGAAATTAGAATTGGGAGGTAGAGGAATAGAGGAAACAATCATAAAAGCAGCAGCAAATCTGTTCTAGTTTATTTTGTAGTATGATAGAAACTTATTATAGTAAACTATATTTCAGGAGGAAACATGTATGAACAAACTTGAGGAACTTCTCGCAAAAAAAGCGGCAATAGCTTTAGGTGGAGGACAAAAAAAAATAGACGCTCAGCACGCTCAAGGGAAGCTAACGGCGAGAGAAAGAATAGATCTTCTGTTTGATGAGGGAAGTTTCGTGGAAATCGATGTATTCGTTTCACACAGAAGTAACAATTTTGATATGGCTGATAAAAAGGCTCCTGGAGACGGAGTTGTTACCGGCTATGGGAAAATAGATGGTAGATTGGTATTTGCATTTGCTCAGGACTTTACAGTCCTGGGTGGTTCTCTGGGAGAGTACCATGCCGAAAAGATTGTAAAAATTCAGAACATGGCATTAAAGATGCGGTCACCTATTATTGGTTTGAATGATTCCGGAGGAGCTAGAATTCAGGAAGGCGTTAACTCACTTTCAGGGTTTGGTAAAATATTCTATAATAACACTATTTCATCAGGTGTTATTCCACAAATTTCTGTTATCATGGGACCATGTGCTGGCGGAGCCGTTTACTCTCCAGCCATTACCGACTTTATCTTTATGGTTGATAAAACTAGTCAGATGTTTATAACCGGACCTCAAGTAATCAAGACGGTACTGGGAGAGGATGTGACGGTTGAAGAATTGGGGGGCGCTTATACCCATAACAGTATTAGCGGCGTTGCTCACTTCATGGAAAGCAATGACCAGGATACACTTGCCAAAGTGAGAGAATTGTTGAGCTATCTGCCTTCGAACAACTCAGAAAAACCCCCATTGTACAATACCGACGATGATCCTAATAGATTAATTCCCGAGTTAAATGAAATTCTCCCCGAGAATCCAAACAGGGCATACAACATGTATAATATTATCGAAAAGCTTGCAGATAATGGTGAACTTTTTGATGTTATGAAGCACTTCGCAAAAAATATTATTACCTGTTTCATTAGAATAAATGGTCAAACGGTTGGAGTAATTGCAAATCAGCCAATGGTTGCAGCAGGATGCCTAGATATAGATGCTTCCGACAAAGCTGCAAGATTCATAAGAAGATGTGATGCTTTTAATATTCCATTATTGACTATAGTTGATGTACCAGGCTTCCTGCCGGGAACTAAACAAGAATTTGGCGGTATCATAAGACACGGTGCCAAGATGCTTTATGCTTATTGTGAAGCCACCGTTCCTAAAGTTACTATGATTGTAAGAAAAGCCTATGGCGAAGCATATATCGGAATGTGTAATAAGGAGCTTGGCGCAGATCTCGTTTTTGCATGGCCAAGTGCTCAGATCGCAGTAATGGGGGCGGAAGGAGCAGCTAATATAGTATTCAGGAATGAAATTAATCAAGCGGCTGATCCTGTTGGAAAGAGAAAGGAAATGGTTGCTGAGTATGAAGAAAAGTTTAATAATCCATATAGGGCTGCTGAAATGGGTTATGTAGATGATGTAATTGATCCTGCAACATCAAGGCAGAGAATTGCGAGCGCTTTTGATATGTTGGCATCCAAAAAACAGTCTCTGCCTGACAAGAAGCATGGAAATATTCCGCTTTAATTTTAATGAATCTGAGCTAACAGATAAGAACAGAACGATGTTAGCATTTATTCAAATTATCGTGTCACAGCTTAATAATTACTGGGTCTTAAAGGCCCAGTGTTTTATTTTTTCTGTTGTAAAAAGGCCGGGTTTGAATTATACTATACTAGTTAAATTTGTAATTTAAATATATTAGGGTGTTTTGGGTATAGGTGATAAATAATAGAAATTCTCGAACTCAACTATTTTTTGAAGGGAGAACAGATATGTTATTAGCATTCGATGTAGGAAATACAAACATTGTTTTAGGCGTTTTTAAGGATAGCAATCTGATTCAAAACTGGAGATTGGAAACAGATACAAATAAAAGCGCTGATGAATACGGCATGATCATCAATCAGCTTTTTAACTACGAGAATTTAAGCATCAAAGATGTCGAAGATGTTATAGTTTCAACGGTAGTTCCTTCTGTACTTTATACCTTACAACACCTGTCAATGAAATATTTTAAAAGACGATTAATAGTCATAGGTCCAGGGATCAAAACCGGTATAGTAATAAAATATGATAATCCGAAGCAGGTAGGGGCGGATAGAATAGTAAATGCAGTCGCTGCATACGCTAAGTATGGCGGTCCTTTAGTGTTGGTGGATTTTGGGACAGCCACAACTTTCTGCGCAGTTTCCGAAAATGCAGAATACCTGGGAGGAAGCATTGCTCCGGGAATCAAGATTTCATCAGATGCCTTATTTGAAAAAACATCCAAATTGCCGAAGGTAGAATTGGAAAAACCCGGGAAGGTCATATGCAGAAATACCATAGAAAGTATGCAGTCCGGTCTTGTATATGGACATATGGGAATGGTTGATTTTATTATTAAAAAAATGAAGAAGGAATTAATGGAATTTTCAAAAACAGGAAAAACTCCAACTGTGGTGGCAACAGGAGGATTGGCAAATTTGATAAACAGTGGGATTGATAGCATAGATTATGTGGACAAGCTTCTAACTTTGGAAGGGCTGGAAATGATTTATAGAAAGAATAAGGGCCGTTGGAAATGAGGATAGGTAACCTGTTGCTGGATAATCCTTTCTTTTTAGCTCCTATGGCGGGTATTACAGATTCACCTTTTAGAAGAGTATGCAAGGAGCAGGGAGCTGGTCTGGTTTATTCAGAGATGGTGAGCGCTAAAGGACTATATTACAATGATAAGGCAACAGAAAGACTTCTCAGCATTTATGAGGAGGAGAAACCTGTTGCTTTTCAGATATTCGGCTCTGAACCATACTTTGTCACTTATGCGGCAGAAAAGCTTGCCGAAAGAGATAATTGCATCCTGGACATTAATATGGGTTGTCCGGTACCAAAGGTAGTAAAAAATGGGGAAGGTTCAGCATTGTTGAAGGAACCCAATTTGGTAGGAGATATTGTGAAAGCTGCAGTTTCAGCAGCAGGAAAGCCTGTGACTGCAAAGATCCGGATTGGTTGGGATGCAGGAAGCATCAATGCAGTTGAGATCGCCAAGGTGATTGAAGCAGCAGGTGCCAGTGCTATCGGGGTTCATGGAAGAACTAGAGAACAATATTATTCCGGAAAATCGGACTGGGATGTAATACGACAGGTAAAAAAAGCAGTGTCTATCCCCGTAATTGGAAATGGTGACATTTTTTCTGGCAAAGATGCGATTAGATTGATGGAAGAGACCGAATGTGATTTTGTAATGATAGCGAGGGGAGCTCTGGGTAATCCCTGGATATTCAGAGAAGCATTATCCTTATGGAAAGGGGAACCTCTACCTTCCCAACCGTCAATACATGAAAAAATTGAAATGATATTACACCACTTTGATTTATTGCTTAAGGAAAAAGGTGAATATGTAGCTGTAAGAGAGATGAGAAAACATGCAGGTTGGTACCTTAAAGGCGTTCCAGGTTCTGCAGCAATTAGAAGAGAATTGAATTCTATAGTTAAGGCGGAAGCGCTCAAAGATATGATCGCTAAACTAAAAATATAAAATTAAAAATATAAAAGAAACTGAAACCTTAAAAATACATTAATTTCAGTTTCTTTTTTATTCTCGTATATTCTCGGAAATCATGAAAGTCCAAACATTCGTATCTGGCGGATCTTTCCTTTATAGATGCTTTTTCCCTTTGATAAAAGTGAATATTAAGTTGTAAAAATTTAATGATTGAATTATACTATATTAATCAAATTTGGAACCAAATAAGCATGGAAAAAATATGATGAAATTCAGGTAAAAACCTAATTATTGCTTTGCTGGAACAGTGCGAAAAGCAAAAGGTTTCAGAGCCTTGATATACTGGTATTCCTTGACATATATAGGTCAATCCTTTATAATGTTGCGCATACGAGCGCATCATTCGGGTATAAAGAGAGACCAATCAATAGTATTAAAGGAGAAAAAGATTATGGCTGAAGAATTGCTATTAACAAGAGAAGGTTACGATAAAATTGTTGCAGAATACGAAGAACTAGTTACTGTAAGAAGAAAAGAAATCGCCGAAAGAATTAAGGAAGCAATTTCCTATGGTGATATCTCTGAAAACTCCGAATATGATTCTGCAAAGAACGAACAGGCCGATCTTGAAGAGCGAATAAATAAATTAGAGAATATGATGCGTATGGCTAAAATAATAGACGAAGAGGATATACCTGATGACCGTGTGAGAGTTGGCCTAACTGTGAAAGTTAAAGAAGTTGGAACCGATGAAGTACTAGAATTCACTATTGTCGGCTCAACTGAGGCTGATCCTTTTAAAGGTAAGATTTCAAATGCATCACTGGTAGGAGCAGCACTTCTAGGTAAAACAGTGAACGAAATCGCTGAGGTACAAGTTCCAGATGGAGTCGTTAGTTACCAAATAATTGATATATTTAGATAGATTTAGATATATAAATTATGATTTACGGATAATAAGCCTTTTATGGTAAGTGAATCTAGAAAAGAGGATAGTCAATGAACTCAGAAGATAGCAGAAAGCAGATATGGAAAGAAATAGAAAATGAAGAAGAGATTTCTGAAGAAAGCTTAAACGAGATGAGGTTAATAAGACGGGAAAAGCTTAAAAAACTTCAGGAAATGGGGAGAGACCCATTTTTAGTTGAATCTTGGGATGTAAAAAACTATAGCATGGATATCAAGAATAATTTTGATGAAATGGAAGGGAAAGTAGTATCATGTGCAGGCAGAATTATGGCTAAGAGGCAGATGGGTAAAGCTTCCTTCATAGATATCCAGGACCAACAGGGCAGAATTCAATGCTATATAAGGCAAGATGTCATCACGCCTGAAGAATATGAGATTTTCCTAACCTATGATATCGGAGATATCGTAGGTGTAGTCGGCGAGGTATTCAAAACTAAACACGGGGAGATATCAATCAAAGTAAGTGAGATAAAACTCCTTACGAAATCTTTGCAGATTCTTCCAAATAAATTTCATGGATTGAAGGATCATGAAACCAGGTATCGTCAAAGATACGTTGACCTTATTGTTAATCCTGAAGTAAAAGAAAAATTCATACTCCGATCTAAGATAATAAAAGAAATTAAAAATTACTTGGAAAGAAGAGGCTTTCTGGAAGTAGATACGCCGATTCTGACTACCATTGCGGGCGGTGCAAATGCAAGACCTTTCGAGACGCACCATAATACTCTCGATATGGATATGAGGCTTCGTATATCGAATGAGCTTTATCTTAAAAGGCTTATTGTCGGAGGATTTGACCGAGTTTATGAAATGGGCAAAATGTTCCGCAACGAAGGTATGGACCGAAACCACAACCCTGAATTTACGTCCATGGAGTTATATCAGGCATATGGAAATATGGAAGATATGATGGATATAACAGAAAATTTAATATCTACGGTTGCCCAGAATGTACTTGGGTCTATGGTAATCGAGTATCAGGGAAAAACCTTCGACCTTACCCCTCCATGGGAAAGACTAACCATGCAGGATGCAGTGAAGAAATGGGTAGGGGAGGATTTTGATAAAATTAATACAGATGAAGAAGCTAGGGAAGTAGCAAAAAAGCAGAACCTTGAAAATGCAGAGACGATGACCAGAGGTCTCGTTATCAGTACTTTGTTTGAGGAGTACTGCGAAAAACATCTAGAGGGACCATTATTTATAATTGGACATCCTGTGGAAATATCCCCATTATCAAAAAGAGACCCTAAAGATCCTAGAATCACAAGAAGATTTGAAGCGTATATCAACACTTGGGAAATTGCTAATGCTTTTTCAGAATTGAATGATCCAATAGATCAATATCAAAGATTTAAAGCCCAGCAAGAGCAGCTAGAAAAAGGTGATAATGAAGCCCATCCGATGGATGAGGATTTTGTTAATGCATTGGAGGTTGGGATGCCTCCTACTGGAGGACTGGGCATAGGTATTGATCGTGTAATTATGCTTTTAACAAATGCAGCCTCTATTAGGGATATTATATTATTCCCTACAATGAAACCGCTCTAGGCTTGTCTAATTTGTCCACGGCGTTGTCACTGCGTCACGAAACCGCTTCTCACGTACGGGGATGTACGTTCCGATGCGTTTCGTTCCACGTTCCTAGCCGTGAACAAATTATCCTGCGCCTACGGCTTGCCTAGATAGTCCACGGCGTTGTCACTGCGTCACGAAACCGCTTCTCACGTACGGGGATGTACGTTCCGATGCGTTTCGTTCCACGTTCCTAGCCG
>DUPP01000155.1 GCA_012838265.1 Clostridiales bacterium | reverse complement strand
GGCTTGAAACCGAAAGAATGGAAGGAAATGTAGCTAGTACCATAATAGATTATGCTAATAATAATGATTTTGATCTGGTAATCATCGGACCTTACGGCAAAGGAAGAATAAAGAGATTCCTTTTAGGCAGTGTGGCCAATAAAGTCGCAGCGCATGTAAATAAACCAGTTTTAATAGCAAGATAGGCTGATATAATGTTGCTTTTGTGCTAATTAATAGAGAGTGGAAAAATTTATAATTTTTTACTTTAAGGTAATTAAAAAACAATCTTTTATAAATGAAAAAACTATGTAGTTAAATTTAGGAAGAAAGGATGATTTTATGAAAAATATACTAGTCCCAATTGATGGCTCACAATTCTCAAATCTAGCTATGGATAAGGCAAAAGAATTTGCTGACGTTTTTGGAAGTACAGTTACGCTCCTTTATGTCGATGATTCTCGTCAGTACATATTCAATTACAATCCAGAAGTAGAACGTCGCTATAATGAAATGTTTAAAAAGGTATCAAAGGAAGTGATAGAGGGCGGAAAGAAGAGATTGGCAGACCTGGGCGACCGACTTAAATTTGAAATAAAGGAAGGAAATATAGCTAATACCATAGTGGATTACGCTAATGAAAATGATATCGACCTAATAATCATCGGACCTCACGGCAAAGGAAAAATACAGAGATTCCTTTTAGGCAGTGTAGCTAATAAGGTTGCAACATATTCAAATAAGCCAGTTTTAATAGTGAGATAGTTAATAGATACGTAAAAAAAAATGAACTCGTATATTATTATTTATATAAAAAAACCTTACTATTAAACCGTTAATTGTTATTAAAGAAGGGAGTGACTATAATGAAAAATATACTTGTAGCTATCGATGGATCGAGATTTTCAGACATGGCTATGGACAAGGCAAAAGAACTTGCTGATATTTATGGAAGCACAGTTACTATCCTTTATGTTGATGATTCTCGTCAGCACATATTAAATAGAACCTCGGAAATAGACGAACAATATGCAGAAATGTTCGACATGTTATCAAGAGATATTTTAGAGAGCGGTAAGCAAAGACTTGCGGGGTTGGGTGATAGGCTTATTGTAAAAAAACTGGAAGGAAATGTAGCTAATACAATAATTGATTACGCAAATGAAAATGATTTCGATTTAGTAATCATCGGGCCTCGCGGCAAAGGAAAGGTGGAAAGATTCCTTTTAGGCAGTGTTACCATTAAAGTTACAGCTTATGTAAACAAACCAGTTTTAATAGTTAGATAGTACATATCAAAAATAATAATTTAACTAAGAAATTTATAAAAGAATTATAAGCAATAACTTCCTACCTGGCTCATGATGCAATAATGCATTGAAACAGATAGGAAGTTTTTTCTTGTTTACTGCTCCGATGCAGATAATTGGAAGTATTAGAACAGTTCCCAATTATTAGCTGATGCATTCAACATTCAGATTCTGTAGATAATATTTATCCAATATTTCCGGCTGTAATTGGTAGAATATACGGGTTATTTAAGTTTTCAGTTTTTGAAGCAGGGCTAAGTTGGAATCGATACAAATACAGATGTGAATATTCAAGCCGTTCAACTAGCAGATTTTTTTGACCAAGAATTAAAAATAACCACAGATGAAAGCAGAATGGTGGAAATATTTGCACCACAAAAAAGAAAACCAATTTGGAAAGAACTCAATATTTATCCTGCTGGAGTACAGCACGAGGTAGAAAACTCCATTGCTAGCTGTCTTACAAATGTAGATGGCGATTATGTGTCATTGGCAAAAAAAGCGCTGCGTCTTGGGTTATCCACTATTTATACAGCACAAATAGGTCTTGAAATGACACAGGACATATTGTTTGGTACTCCGATGCCTCACGAAGTTTCAGTGGATCTGGGAATTATGGATCCGAATTATGTTAATATTGCTTTTAATGGTCATCAGCCTTGGATTGGTGCTGCAACTTTGCAAAAGGCAAAAATGCCAGAATATCAAAAAATGGCAAGGGATGTGGGCGCAAAGGGTCTTAGGGTTGTTGGATCAATAGAAACAGGACAGGAGTTTCTTCAGCGTTATGAAGTTGATGATGTTTTTGTAGGTTTGATGGGAAATTGGATTTCTATTGAACCATTTTTGGCGACGGGAACCGTAGATGCATTTGTTATGGAGGAGAATTGTTCTCCGCCTGCAATAGACCAATATGCCGAGAAATACCAGATCGCTCTAATTAGCGTCAGCACCATAATCGGTGTACCAGGTACAAAGCACAATATGGCATATGACCCGAAAAAAGCTGATGATATGGCGGAACAATGCATACAGATCGCCATTGAAAATTTTAAGAAACGCCATAAATCTATAAAACCGAAAGTCCCTGAGCATAAGATGAAAGCTATAGCAGGATTTTCAACAGAAGCTGTAATGAATGCAATAGAGGGTGACTTAAACAACCTTGTGGATGTCATAGCAAAAGGTAAGGTTAAAGGAGTAGTTGTCTTAGTAAATTGCGCAACTTTGAGAAACGGTCCCCAAGATTGGAATACGGTGAGTATTACTAAGGAATTGATAAAAGGGGATATATTAGTAGTTTCAGGTGGCTGCGGTAATCATGGATTGGAAGTAGCGGGCTTGTGTAATCTGGATGCGATTGAGCTAGCTGGTGAAGGCTTGCAAGAAGTATGCAGATCTCTCAATATACCTCCAGTTTTGAGCTTTGGCACATGTACTGATACCGGTAGGATCTCAATGCTTGTAACGGCATTAGCTGATCATCTCGGCGTGGATATTTCCGATTTGCCTATTGCGGTTACTGCTCCAGAATGGATGGAACAAAAAGCCACTATTGATGCCCTCTTTGCCATTGCATATGGCACCTATACTCATCTATCGCCGACCCCATTTATTACAGGAGCTCCAAAGCTGGTAAAATTGCTTACTGAGGATGTAGAAACTTTGACTGGTGGAAAAGTAGCTTTGGGCGATGATCCTATACAGGCTGCTAAGGATATAAAAGAGCATATACTCAAAAAACGGAAATTGATGGGATTAAATTAGTGAATATAAAAAGCGGCTAATTAGCCGCTTTTTTAACGCTCATGCTAGCTTTTATAACAGTGATTCCATATCGCTGTTTTATCTGTTTATAAAACAGAACCATTGCTCCTGCTGTGGTCCGTTCAGCTAGAGGCAAGGTACATTTGGTTATTAGACAGTAACGTTCTTCATTATTAGGTATGGATTGGTATCTTTTGTATACTTTTAGAGAAATTCTGGCGTTAAATTTCATATAGTTTTCTATAGAACTAAGCAGATATGCTCCATGATAAGCTCTGAATGCTTTAATATTATCATATGTGCGTTTTACATAATTCTCAAACTGTCTATGGTCATCAAGCAGACGTATATTAACATGTTGCGGTACAGTCATATCCTGTATCATATGGAGTGCTGCACCAAAGTAAAAAAGAGATTCTTCCAGATAGCCATCTCTCCATAATCTTAATGCTTTTGTATGATAGTCTATCGCTAATTCTAACGCGTTTTTTTGCCCATACAAACCATTCCTTTTATATGGATTGTAAAAATGATTTGAACTTTTAAAATCCTGATCCGCCCACACAGATCCGCAATTTAAGTTTTTTATATAAGCACGGAAAAAGTCATATTGATCATAAAATAAATCATTTTTCAATATGGTAAGAGCATGCATATTTATATATTTATGAACCTGACATTCTGTTTTTATAATTATTTTTTTAATAGGATTCAATACACCGAATACATTTGTTAGAAAAGAACTGTAAAACTCCTCAAGTTTTGTCACAAAATCACCCCTATAATTAAATCACACTATTATTCTGATCATTTAATTAAATACTAGCCTTGAAAAATAAAATCCAATAAAAAACACTTTGTGTAAAATGACGACACATTGACTTTTTGGCTGTTTTTTAGTAATCTATACAAAGGTTACACAGGTTACACAAATCTGCAATGCGGATTTGCTTGAGAAATTCTACGGCAATTATTATATATGGAGGATTACATATTATGAAGAACATCAAAACTATTGCAAAACCTACATTAAAAAAAATTGCTGGCAAAGGCTGCGGTGAATGCCAGACATCTTGCCAATCAGCATGCAAGACATCCTGTACAGTAGCAAACCAGGAATGCGAAAATACAAAGCGCAGATAAAGAACCCAAATAAAAAACAGCAGCGTTGCTGTTTTTTTATCGTATAGAGAATTGTTATCCTAACCATTTGCTATGCTACAAAAAGAAGGATTGCAGTATAAGATATATATTTTGAAAAGAGGAAATTGTTTACCATGATTCATAAATATCAGTTTAAGGATCAGTATATCGTTATGGATATCAACAGTGGAGCGATACATGTCGTTACTGATATCATTTTTGATATGCTTGATTATTATAAAGAAAAGTCTATCAAAGAAATTCTGGAATTACTGAAAAATAAGTATACCAAGAATCAAATACTTGAAGCAGCAGAAGAGATTCAATATCTAATAGATAACGGAATGCTTTTTACAGATGATTCTCAGATAACGATGGACATGCTCGAAGGTCGCGGAGCTATAATAAAGGCAATGTGTTTACACGTAGCTCATGACTGCAATATGACTTGTAAGTATTGTTTTGGCGGTCAAGGTGCATTCAAGGGGCAGCGTTCCCTTCTCTCAGTTGAAACAGGGAAAAAAGCAATAGATTTTCTGCTCGAACATTCTGGAAGCAGAAGAAACCTTGAAATTGATTTTTTTGGCGGGGAACCCCTAATGAATTTTGAAGTGGTTAAGGAATTGGTTGCTTACGGACGAGAAGCCGAAAAGCCTTTCGGCAAAAATATTCGTTTTACCATTACAACAAATGGGTTGCTCCTTGACGATTCCAAGACGGACTATATCAATGCTAATATGGACAATGTAATACTTAGTATAGATGGCAGACCAGAAGTAAACGACAACATGAGAAGAACAGTTAACGGAAAAGGAACTTATGATATCATAATAGATAAGTATCTTGATTTTGTGGAGAAGAGAAAAAGAACCTATTATGTGAGAGGAACATTTACGAGAGAAAACTTGGACTTTTCTGAGGATGTAAGACATCTGGCAGAAAGAGGTTTTAAGAATATCTCCATAGAGCCTGTTGTGACGGATGTTTCGTGCAGTTATGCTTTGCAGGATG
>DUPP01000154.1 GCA_012838265.1 Clostridiales bacterium | reverse complement strand
TATGTTCAACAATCTCTCGATATGATGTTCGATTATCTTTTACACGGACTTTATCCTTCCTGAGGTTCAAAATGCTTCCTTCATAAATCATCTCGCTGGATATAGTCTTTTCTTCAAAAACCATTTTTTCACCTTTCATTAGTTAAGTTATTTTGTCATAATCTTTGACTTCTCTACAGCTGCCTGATATGCCTCGATGATATTATCCCGAAAACCATTGCTTTGCAATGCTTTTACCGCTTCAATAGTAGTTCCTCCGGGTGAACAGACATTATCCCTTAAAATTCTAGGCTCTATACCCGTTTCAAGCACCATTCTTGCTGCACCCAGGACAGCCTGTCCAGCAAATATGACTGCCTGCTCCTTTTTCATGCCGTTTGTTTGTGCAGCATCAATTAACGCCTCAATAAACATAAAAGTATAAGCAGGGCTGCTTCCGCTAATACCAATCACATTATCGATCATCTCTTCTTCAACAACCTCAGCTCTTCCAACAGAACGGAAAATTTCAACAACCATCTTAAATTCATCATCCGGAATATACTTATTTTTGCATAAAGCACTCATTCCTTCATTAACTAAAGCCGGAATATTCGGCATGACACGAACAACTTTAATACCTTCATGTTTCATCAATTGCTCTATATATCCAATGCTTATACCCGCCGCTATGGAAACAAAAACTTGATGGGGTTTATAGAATGCACTAATTTCAGTCAGAACCTCTTCGAAATTTTGAGGTTTTACAGCAAGGATGACGATATCGCTATGTTCCATGAGCCTTTCAAGGCTGTTGCATTTGTTTACACCAAGCTCCTGTGACAGATTCAATATCTTTTTTTCATCCTTATCATAAATATTAATATTTTGGTTTATATCTTTATGGGCCGCCAGATAGCCTTTCATAATTGCTGTTCCCATGTTTCCTACACCAATAAATCCTATTCTCATTTACATTGCCTCCACTGGCTAAAAAATATAGTACCTTTTTGAACTCCTTCCACAATCTCTGTTAATACATCCTTGCGCTTTCCATTAATGAGGAGCATGGGGATGCCATATTCATTAACCATTCTAGCGGCATGAATTTTCGTAACAATCCCGCCGGTTCCAAAATTACTTTTGCCTCTGGAATCTATCTCTGCTAATAGGCTGTCTGTATCGTAAACCTCTTCTATCAACTCTGCATCTTTATTGCCTTTAGGATCCTTGTTATAAACTCCGTCAATATCACTCATTACGATGAGCAGATCCGCATTCCAGAGATTTGCGGTCAGAGCCCCTAAAGTATCATTATCTCCTATTTTAATCTCTTCTACACTAACGCTGTCATTTTCATTGATAATTGGAACAACCCCTTCGTCAACCAGGGTAAACAATGCATTCCGAATATTCAATGTTCTTATATGGTCTCCGAAGTCTTCACGAGTCAGGAGCATCTGTCCAACATGTATATCGTATTTATCAAAAAACTCTTTATAGGCATTCATCAACTCAACCTGGCCTATTGCACATAATGCCTGCTTATAATTAATGTCGCTTCTCCTGCTCCATTTGTTAATCGTCGCAACTCCGCAGATCCCTGCGCCGGAAGAAACTATAATCACCTGTTTCCCTTCCCTGATCAGCCCCATTATCTGTTCCACAATATTGCGCAATGAATCCTTGTTAATAAATCCATCGTCATCTGATAACACATTGCTTCCTATTTTTATTACTATTTTTCTGCTATTATGAATCAGATCTCCTATTATGCTCATTATTAAACCCTTAATCTACCTCTCCGCCGATATCCATATTAATAATCGGCTTAATATATATTAATCAACACTATGTCGTTGAAAATTATATACCTGTTTAAATGTAAAATCAAGGAGCGGCCACAAAGAAACGGTGATGATTAACGCTAAAAGGGCTATGCTAAAACGCACAGCCCTTCATGTTTTCCGTTCATACCTATCTTGGTTCAATAATCAGCTTTATTGCAGTTCGTTCCTCTCCATCGATCAAAATATCGGTAAACGCCGGTATACATATCAAGTCTATACCACTCGGCGCAACGAAACCTCTCGCAATAGCAACCGCTTTAACTGCTTGATTCAAAGCGCCTGCTCCGATTGCCTGTATTTCTGCCCCCCCTTTTTCTCTTAAAACACCTGCCAAAGCTCCTGCAACTGAGTTAGGATTTGACTTCGCTGATACCTTTAGTACTTCCATTATTGTAACCTCCCTAAATCCTTTTTATATTCCCTCTTGAATAGGTTTGCTTTACTATATTCTTTATTTTATAATATATTCCTTTTTTTTCATGTCATTAATCGTTCGACAGTAAAAATATTTTTATACATTTTATTGTCGAAAGCTTGCATTTAATATCGTAATTAGTTATAATGTGAGCGTGGTTATCCCCCTGATAACCTCATTAATCTCTAATCCCAATACCCCTTTTGAACAAAACAAACTGCTCCCCTGCAGTTTGTTTTGTTTTTTGCCGGTTATAATTTATGGTAAAATATAAATAAAAAAAACAGTCAACCGGCAATAAGGAGTCTGGAATATGTACCATGCCATCGAACAGCATCAAGAGGTTTTCTATAATTCAAAAATATTAGACTTTTATTTTGAAAATTTGAATATCGGCGTTATAGACATCGAGACTACGGGTATTAATCCACTCCGAAACCGTTTTATTCTCGGCGGTCTGCTGGTTCCTGATTCTGCCGGAAAATGTACAATGCAATTTTTCGCAGAATCCAAGGAAGAGGAAACCGCGTTACTTCATACATATCTATCCCATCTTAGAGATCTTGATGTGCTGATCAGTTATAATGGCGATCAGTTTGATATACCTTTTTTGATGAAAAGATTACAAAACTATAATACTAATACTGATGATTTATTATTCTGTTATAGTTTTGATATTTATCAAATTTTGCATCGTTTTTCAATGCTTCGTAAAGTTCTCCCAAATTTACAGCAGAAAACTGTGGAAGCTTTTTTAGGATTGTGGTCGAAAAGAACCGATGAAATATCCGGCGCCGAAAGTGTTGAGTTATATTATAGATTTCTGGGAACCGGTGATAGTACTGTCAGGGATATTATTCTTCTGCATAACAAAGATGATATTTTGCAGCTTTCAAGACTAATTAAGATTCTGGGAAAGCTTGATCTCCACGAAATTATGTTTCATATGGGTTTTCCGGTAGCATTTAAGGAAATGAGAGCTTTCATAAAAAAAATCACCATGAAAAATAATGTCTTGTCGATATCAGGAATACATAAAAATATTTCTACCGGTTACAGGTGTTATCAACCTACTCACGATGCTGTCTTTTCTGTTAAGAGCAGAGAGTTTACTTTGAGCATACCCTGGATGAATATCAGAGGGTTGAGATGCTTAGATTTAGAGAGCTTTCAGTTTGATTGCTCTGATTTGGGGAAATACCCAAATTACCATAGCGGATATATGCTGCTTGAAAACAATTTCCAATTGAATTATGCCGAGATAAACCATTTTATAAAGCTAATTATTAAAGAAATCATGAAAGAATTATGATATACTATTTAGTACATTACTTAAGAAGGAATTGATATTAATGAACACTCGCGCAAGACTAGATAATGTACTTCAAAAGGCATTCCCTGTACCATTTGATGACAACTCAAAATTTGTTTTCTTTGGTGATGTACATCGGGGAGATAACAGTCTGTCTGACGAATTCGGCAGAAATCGTCATATTTATTATCATGCGCTGAATTACTACTATCAAAACGATTATACCTATGTTGAGGTCGGCGACGGAGATGAGCTCTGGGAGCACCCCAAATTCGAGCATATCCGTTCAGCTCATATTTCTGTATTTCTGATGCTGAAGAATTTCTATAAATCAAATCGTTTGCTTATGCTTTTCGGAAATCACAATATGCAGCTTAGTGATCCAAAGTATGTAAAAGAAAATTTCTATCATATTTATGATGAATTTTATGATATTAAGGAAGATTTGTTTCCAAATCTATACGTGCATGAAGCGCTGTTATTAACACATCGCAACACAGGTCAGCAAATCTTCGTTGTCCATGGCCATCAGGGAGATCTGATAAACGATCAGCTATGGAAAGTATCCTATTTCCTGGTAAGGTATATTTGGAAATTCCTGCATCTTGTAGGAGTCAAATACGCCGCGAGTCCTGCTAAGAACCGTTATAAACGTCATAGAATAGAAAAGAAATATAACAAATGGAATATGCAGCGGGATATTATGATTATCTGCGGTCATACCCACAGGCCAAAATTTCCCTCCCCGGGTGAGACTTCATATTTTAATACAGGCTGCTGCATTCATCCGCGAGGTATCACTTGTCTTGAATTGATATACGGTAAAATAATGCTTGTCACTTGGACTATGCACAGCAAAAGGGATGGGACCGTATACATAAAACGAACCTTGATAAAAGGTCCTGAGCCAATAGAAAACTTCAGATCGAATGAGGAAAGGCTGCGTAAGGCAAAAAAGATGGACAGCAACACGAGGATTAAGTTCATTAATGAGGTTCAATCTAGCCAACCCCCGGATCCAAGGTGGCAAAAATGTGATAGTAAGTAATGTATGATAGGAGAATAAAAATGTCGACAATTAATGAAATAACAAGGAATATAAAATCAGATAGCTTTAAGATGAGCTTGCTTGACGGACAATTGCGAAACAAAGCACTGGATGCTATTGCTAAAGCGCTGCTCGAAAACAAGGCTAAAATAATAGCTGCAAACATGGCGGATTTAGAGAACGGTGTTAATTCTCACCTGCCCGAGCCTATTCTTAAGCGACTGAAGTTTGATGAACAGAAGCTTAATGATGTCGTTGACGGAATAAAAAGTCTTATCAATCTGAAAGATCCACTCTGGAATACTATATTTAAACGGGAACTTGACAATGGTCTTACACTGCATAAAATAACCTGTCCAATCGGAGTAATTGGTGTAATCTTCGAGTCCCGGCCAGATGCTTTGGTCCAAATTGCCACCCTTTGTCTGAAAAGCGGTAACTGTGCTATACTTAAGGGAGGCAGTGAAGCGGCCAATACAAATAAAGTATTATTCGATATCATTCATGAGGCTGGGATAAAATGCGGTGTACCGGATGGATTTTTGACTCTGATTGAAAACAGGGCAGACATCGGTGAACTGCTAAAATGTCACGATACAATTGATTTATTAATTCCAAGAGGATCTAATGAATTCGTGCAGCACATCATGTCAAATTCAAAGATTCCTGTAATGGGTCATGCTGATGGCATTTGCCATATCTATGTTGATCAGTCTGCAGATACGAATAAAGCAATCCCAATTATAGTTGATGCTAAGACCCAATATGTGGCAGCCTGCAATACAGTAGAAACCTTACTGGTTCACAAAGATGCTGCAGAGAAACTGCTGCCGGCATTAAAACAAGCTTTAGATGAACATTTGGTCACAGTTTTAGGCTGCGAGGAAACAAGAAAAATTATCGAATGTGAAGCTGCTACCGAACAGGATTTTGAAACTGAGTATCTTGATTATATATTATCTATAAAAATAGTGGATTCTATAGATGCTGCTATTTATCATATCAATCGTTATGGCTCACACCATACCGACAGTATAATAACAGAAAATAAAGAAGCTGTGGAAAAATTCATGCTGCTTGTGGATTCTGCCGGAGTATATCATAATTGTTCTACCCGTTTTGCAGACGGCTACCGTTATGGCTTTGGCGCCGAGGTTGGAATCAGCACCGGTAAGCTCCATGCCCGAGGGCCTGTGGGACTTGACGGATTGGTAACCTATAAATATAAGCTGTTTGGTGACGGACATATCGTCGCCGATTATACGGAAGGAAGAAAGTCTTTCAATTTTAAGGATATAACGAATCTATAAAAATTCTACAACTAGTAAATGGAGCTGTATCAAAATGCTTGAAAAAACATTTTGATACAGCCTTTCTTACTGTTAAATGGAAAAAATCCGCATTCTAGCTTATAGTAAATCAAGCCAAGAATACGGATTTTAAATTATGTCCAGCACAAAAGGCTGTCTCTCATTTTTATTTTAGACGGCCTCTGATTTTCAAAATCGTTCTTTATTTTTTACATATTCATGAATGGTTCTGACAGCATTGTCCAAATGCACGCTCAGGGGAACATCTTCAACGCTTACAACATGAATATTGCAGCGATTTATGGGAAGTAAGACCTTAAAGGCAAGGCTTTCACCGATAGCCTGCGCCATCCTTGGCGTCAGTTCTCCCATCATTGAATTGGCATTTATAATTGCAATAACACCTACTACTATGTCTACAAATTTCATATTATGTACAATTGCATTCTCACCTGTAGCACCTTCATCTGCCCCAGCTCTCAACATTTGTCCAGTTGCTGCAGAATTTGTTCCTAACGCAATTACCTCAACTTCAGGAAGCGCAGTTTTTAACTTGTCAACGATAGCACGCCCTATCCCGCCACCTTGTCCATCTACTACTGCTATTCTCATTGTTGTTT
>DUPP01000153.1 GCA_012838265.1 Clostridiales bacterium | reverse complement strand
TGTACATCCTTTATCTTAGAAGATAACTCTTCTTGTTCCATATAAATCAAACCCGTTCCGTATTCTGATTTTAAATAAGGTTTGGTCATCCCTGCAGTTCCACCGCCAACAGATCCATCCATAAAGAATTTAGCACATCCGAATTTTAACATGTCATTTCCAAAATTGCTGGGCAGTCCAAGTTCCCTAACCTTAGAAACGATGTCAGGTAACATAAGGGTTGTGGTCCTCACTGTAAGTAGCCCTTCCTTGCTAGCCTCACACCAAGCCGGTATCTCATCCCTGACTTCAGTTAACATACCTGCGTCAGTGGTGCTGGTAATCCCCTGGCTGTTGTAAATCTTGGCAGCTTGTGCCATAGCCTTCTTGAGCTGATCTTTGCCTGGAGGAGGTATTACAGCTCTCACATAATCCTGAGCAGTATCCTGAAGAAGTCCTGTTGCCTTCCCATTAGCTCCGCGTACAATTTTACCGCCTTCTGGATCAGGTGTGTTATCTGTAATACCAGCCATATCAAGAGCCATCTGATTAACTGCTACCATATGGTAACAAGTACGTATTAGTATAACGGGATTATTAGGCGCAGCTTCTGTTAAATCCTCAACAGAGGGAGCTCGACCTTCTTCCATTCGCACCTCGTCCCAGCCCCAGCCCTGAATCCAAACACCTGGCTCTAATGTTGCTGCTCTTTCTGCTATCTTTTTCTTCATCACATGAAGATTAGGACACTGTTCCGGACCAACATCAAGGTTGAGGCTGTCTAGACCAAACTGAAGCAGATGAGCATGCCCTTCATTTAAACCGGGGATCATGGTCTTCCCTTCTAAATTAATCACTTTGGTATCAGCATTTATTATAGTTTGCATGTCACTATTGCTGCCTACTGCTATTATTCTATCTCCAAAGACTGCAACCGCTTCTGCTCTCGGTTGAGCCGGATTCATTGTAATGATATTTCCATTTATGAAAACTTTCTCTGCATAAAACATAGTTTTACCTCCCTAAGGCAATTCATAGCTATCAAAGAACTTTCATATTATAAACTTCTGAACTTCAAAATTCTTTAACAGCTTCATCTATAAATTCATCTAAAATAATATTTCTGCGCTAATGACAATACTTCTGCAGGGGGACAGCTTACCTTTTTCCCATCAATTTCCACTTCATATGTTTTTTTATCTACCTTAACGACTGGACACAGATTATTTCTGACCATATCATTCTTACTTAAATTTCTTGTGTTTTTAATTGGGAGAAACTTTCCTCTTGAAGTAGGAATTTTTTCTTCCAACCCATCTTCTAAGGCTTCTTTCATAACAAAAACACGACAAAGACTATTAATTGCCCCACCATACGCTCCGAATTGTTTCCTATATATCATTGGCTCGGATGCTTTTGTACTCGCATTCGCATCTCCGACAGCACTCATTACCATAAATCCTTGCTTTAATATAAACTCAGGCTTTGCTCCAAAAAATTCCTTTTTCCAAATTACAATGTCTGCTAAAGACCCGGGTTTGAAAGAACCGACATAATCGTCGATCCCTAACACAATAGCCGGATTTATCGTATGTTTTGCCAAGTACCGCAAGACTCTCTGATTGTCATTTCCATTAATTTCTCCTGGCAACGGACCTCTTTGCTGTTTCATCTTGGATGCTAATTGCCATGTGTTAAGAACTGTTTCTCCTGCACGACCCATACCTTGCGAATCTGAACTAATAATGCTAATAGCACCCATATCATGTAATACATCCTCAGCAGCAATTGTTGAGGCACGTATCCTGCTTTCTGCAAACTCTATGTCCTCTTTTAAATTCCTATTTAGATGATGGACCGTAATTATCATATCCAGGTGCTCCGCCACAGTGTTTATAGTGTACGGGTTGGTCGGGTTTGTTGATGAAGGAATTACATTTTTGTATGAACATAATTCAAGAACATCAGGTGAATGGCCGCCTCCTGCGCCTTCAACATGAAAAGCATGAATTGTACGTCCTCCTATAGCTTCCAGGGTATCTTCCAAATTACCTGCTTCATTCAATGTATCTGTATGGATTTGTACCTGGCAGCCATACTTATCTGCAATATTTAAACATGTACGTATCGTCTCTGGCGTACAGCCCCAGTCTTCATGTAGCTTGATGCCTATGATTCCGGAATGCACTGCTTTTTCAATTACCTCGGGTAAACATGATGCTCCTCGACCATAAAAACCTACATTAACTGGAATTTCTTCATGAGATTCAATCATATGTTTCAAACCTGATATCGTTGTTTCAACAGATAAGGTTTTTGCTCCCGATCCACCACCAATCATTGTAGTCACTCCATTAGCCAATGACTCCCATGCCTGTTCGGGATCTTGAAAGTGAATATGGCAGTCAACGCCTCCTGGAGTTACAATCATTCCGCCTCCGCCAGATATTATTTCAGTTGCGGCAGATACGATCAAACCTGGAGTAATATCCATCGTATTAGGGTTACCGGCTTTTCCAATTCCTACTATCTTGCCGTCTTTAATACCTAAGTCCCCTTTTACGATTCCAATAATTGGGTCCATGATAATCATATTCGTTAGTACTACATCAAGCGCACCTGCCTCAGGTGTTAAACCAGAAGTGAGACCCATACCATCTCTTGCACATTTCCCGCCTCCTGAAACACATTCATCTCCGTAACTGTTTGCACAGAAATCTTTTTCGATTTCAATTATCAAACCAGTATCAGCTAAAGCTATCTGGTCTCCTTCGGTAGGCCCATAAAGCTTATAGTATTCAAGTCGGCTTAAATCAAAGCTCATGACTTCACCTCCTTTATGTATCCCAACCGAATAGCCTTATTTAATGAGGCTTCCTTGACTGACTCATCTTTTATACATCCATTTGTCAATCCATTGAATCCAAGAATAATTTGATCCCCGCCATACTCCGTCAGCCTTACCTTGACTGTTTTGCCGGGTTCAAAACGTGCAGCCGTGCCGGAAGGGATATCAAGGTGCATTCCAAACGCACTTTCTCGTTCGAACACAAGAGACTTGTTGACCTCAAAGAAATGAAAGTGAGAGCCAATCTGTATAGTTCGTTCCCCCTCATTCGTAACCTCTAGTTCGCAGTATTTCCGCCCTTTGTTAAGTGTAACGGGCTGGTCTTTTAATCTAAAAAAGCCTATATCTTGTTCCTTCATAACCATCCCTCCTTATTCGAAGGAAATGAAACTAATTCTTTTACAGTTTCCGCTCTTGTTTCCAAGCGAATCGGATTGTGTATAGTTATTAGTTTGTTTCCATCGGGGAAAAGGGCCTCCAGCTGTATCATCGGTAAGAGTTGAGGAGTTCCTTCCAATACATCTTCCTTAGATATTATTTTGCCTCCCAGTTCCACCAATTGAGAAATCGTGTGTTTACCCTCCCGGGCTCTTTCCAGAAGCTCATCACAAATGATTGCTTCTGCTTCAATATAGTTAAGTTTAATTTTACGTTTCAGCCTTCGTCTTGATATCTCTGCGATCTCGAAGATAATTAAACGTTCTAACTCCTTTTGTGTTAAACGCATCACTACTCCTCCACTCCAAAATGCGAGACTTTTTAATTTGTGTTAACTGCTTGTTGAGGAAGCTTAGCTTTTTTGTCTTCCATTTTTTCAAGAAGCCTTAAATAACGCATCATATACTTATCAATCCCGCCCCGATAATGATCAAAAACCTGAATTTCTTCTTCACCATTAACAGAAAGCTTCACTAGGGAAAGCGGATAGTAAACAAGCCTCATATCGTCCAAGACTCTGTGGGGAGGGGGATTGATCAAGCGCTTACTACCGGCAAGCGCCTCCCAGCGCCCTGCTTCCTTGACATCTTTAAGGGGTGTCTCTGTATTAAGAAAGATCCCTCGGGTCTTCTCTATATCAGTGATCAGTTCTCCTTTTAATGTCAATCCTTTATTATTCAATCCATTTATCATTGTGGTATAGACCCTAGTTACCTGGCTGTTGTGACGTATATCTCGCAACTGCATCTCAACATTTACCAGCCAAAACGGGAGATACATTGGAATGGAGGAAATCCATCGGATCTCCTTTTTAGAAAATGAAAACCTCTTTTTCTTTTCTACACTTTCTTTTGCCTGCTCCTCAGTAAAATATGGCCTTATGATTTCTGCTACCTGAACAGTTTGACCTTTCATGGAAATTTCCTCCTTCCAAATACAGTTATTTTGTAATCATATATGAGCTTAGCTATTTACCAGCATTTTTCTGTGCTAACTCAGCATCCCTCTTGGCCGCCTTTATAGGCGCCATCAATTCCTGAAAACCCCTGATACCAACAATTAATATCGTTGCTATCGTAACAGCCAATGCTATATAAAACACAATCAACATGAACATGATACATCCTCCTTTACAGAATAAGGGAATAAGCCTTTTATTCTATTTCTATGCTTCATCCAATTCTGTCGTATTTAGCTTAGTGTAATGCGTAACATTGATTACTTCCTCCGGATCCGGCTTTTGAGTTAAGCTAAACACTACCAAAGCAGCAAACGAAGCCAGCAGACCAACCAAAACGACAGGGAAGCCATTCGGCAATATCATATGGTCACCGCCATTATTCAGAGACCATATACATGTAAGCAGACCTGTTAAACCTCCAATCCAGCATGCCATTATTCCGCCGCGGCTGGTTGCCCTCTTCCAGAAGAAAGCTGCCAAAACTGGGACAAGAACCCCACATGCAGTAAATACGTTGCCCATGTTGAATAGAACAACCAGGTCAGGAATGAAGTACGCACCGATAATACCGAATACGGCAACGATGACTACGCCTAATCTGCCTACCCTAACCAGTTGTTTTTGGTCAGCATTTTTATTGATGAAGGATTGATAGACGTCTCGTACGACCAGCGGTGCACCGCCCATCAAGAATGCAGATCCACAGGATAAAACCGCTGCCATATAACATACCAGGAAAAATACGCCTATGCCCAAAGGCATAACCTCAATCACAAAGTAGAAGAATACGGAGTCACGAGGCGTATCCAACGGAATAGGAAGGCGTCCAAGCTCTGCAGCTGTACGAAGCATAATACCAGCCAAGAAAGGTAGGGTTACAAAGAAAACAGCAATTACATTACCCCAAGTTAAGCACTTAAATGCAACATCAGGTTTTGATGCAGCAAAAACTCTCTGGAATGCCCATTGGTCAGCCAGATAGTAAAAGCCCATAGCAATGAAGTAATTTATAATCATATTGACTGGAAGATCGAAAGGATTGAAACTGAAACCCTCTGTAGTTGCCATCGTCTGCTGGGCGATAGCATAAGCCTGGAAAATGTGCCCGTCAGAGGCTATATACATACCAATCAATGCGATAGCTACAAGTATAATGCTTTGAAGCAATGACTGGAACCATTCGACGACGATGGAAGCCATCATTCCTCCGATGGCCACATAGCCAACGAGGATAACAAATCCAATTGCCATACCTGATTGCAATGAGATCCCAAATCCAGTTTTAAAAATGAGTCCAAGTGCCATGATCTGCAATCCTACGATAAATCCCATCCTAAAAAATACGAAAAGTACTGCGGGAACACGAATCGCATCGCCAAAACGAAGCGCCAGAAAATCAGGGATGGAAACCAAGTGATATTTTGAACCAAGAATAGATAACCGCCTTGCAAACAAAAGTACGAAGATAAGTAAAAATACGCTCGCAGGCATGATTGCGAAGTATCTCATCATACCCCACTCCCATCCATAGCCCATAAATCCAGCTATAGATGAGCCCCCAATAAACCCGCCTATCCAAGAACCAATTAAAACCCAGAAACCGACGGCGCGACCGGATACCAGGTATTGATCAAGATTCGTGGTTTTCTTCGAATAGTAGATTGCCAGTGCCCAACAAATAGCAATGAACACCGCTACTCCAATGAAAGTAAATATCATTCTTTCCATAAAACTTTACCCTCCTATCTTATTTTTGATATAAAGATATTAATAATTTTGGGATAAAACATTGCCGTCAAATGTTGTTTTAATTAGTCTGGATTATTACCCCTAGCGCCTTCTATGTTAAGTATATGCCTGCGATTTTCGTGAATAAATCCATCCAGCGGATGATTTTTGTCTGAATATTCAGTATTTTCTCATACTTAAGAACTAGATTTCTTAATTCATATTGAAGTTAAGTAAAATAATCCCATATATTGGCATAAAAGTGATGTTTATTATAGGAAACAGACTGTCATAATGACCACATCAGAACAATAGAAAACCCCCTGCCGTTTTTAATGTGCAACATGCAGGGGGTTAGTTATGATATTATCGCAACCGATATTTAGAATATAATTAAAAGTATATTAGATAAACAGCAACAGGCTCACCGCCATTACTGCCATACCAGCAACTAATCCGTAAATGGAAAGGTGATGCTCTCCGTATTCTTCGGATGCCGGCAATAATTCATCAAGGCTAATATAAATCATTATCCCAGCTACTGCGGCAAAAATAATTCCAAACGTAACATCATTTAGGAATCTATATAATAGTAAGAAACCTACTAACGCACCAGCGGGCTCCGCCAATCCAGACAAAAAGGATAACTTGAATGCTTTTTTTCGGCTGCCCGACGCATAAAATATGGGTACAGCAACCGCAATCCCTTCCGGTATATTATGGAGTGCAACAGCCACAGCTATAGGAATCCCTAACTTCGGATCGCTAAATGCCGCTGTAAACGTCGCCAAGCCTTCTGGGAAGTTATGTATCGCTATTGCAAATGCTGTAAACACTCCCATACGCATTAGCTTTTCATTGTGTATTTCACCACTACCATCCATTTCTTCAACGATATGCACTTGATGAGGATTTTCTTCCGAGGGTATCACTTTGTCAATAATGCCCATAAAGAGTATTCCAAAGAAAAAACCACCAGCAGTCGCCCATGCACCGGGTTTATCTCCAAGAGCAGACATTAGAGTATTATTCGCTTCTACAAGTATCTCAGTAAACGAAACATACATCATTACACCAGCCGAAAATCCTAATGCCATAGAAAGAAATTTAGTACTGGTTTTCCTTGTAAGTAAAGCAAGTGTACTTCCTATACCTGTAGAAAGACCTGCAAATAGTGTTAATAAAAATGCAAATATTACATTCGAAAAATCTATAATAATCAATCCTTTCTACGTTACGTGCAAGGACGTTCCTTAATTATCATATTGTAATTATCATACTGTCACTATCACGTGTCAAAATAGGCGACAATCTCGAACGATTTTATTACTGGCTTACGACATCATTAACTGCATTAAGAACAGCACCGCTGCTTCCATTTATAACAAGATCAAAAATATTATCAAATGGAGTTTTATCCTTGTTTATCAAAACCTTTTTACCTTTTGCTGCAAAAGGCAAGCTATTTACTGGACTTACATTCAGACTTGTGCCTATAACCACTAAAAGATCTGATTTAGCTATTTCTTCGTATGATTTCTCCCATATACTAGTTGGAAGGCTTTCACCGAATAGAACAACTCCAGGTCTTAATTTTCCTCCACATTCTTCGCATAGCTTATCATTCATTAGGTTTTCTACTTGATTCCCTTTACCGCATGAAGGACACATTATATCGCTGATTGAGCCATGAAGCTCATAAACTTTTTCACTACCTGCCTCTTTATGAAAGCCATCTACATTTTGTGTTACGACAGCTTTAATCAATCCTTCTTTTTCCCAGTCAGCTAATATCTTATGCCCAGTATTAAAATGACAGCTTTTCAAAAGGTTAATTCTGTACTTATAAAACTCTCTGAATAAATCATAGTTGTTTTCAAAAGCATCAGGAGTTGCCACTTCCAAAGGATTGATTTTTCTCCACCATCCATCCTCGGATCTGAAATCCGGCACGCCGCTCTCGGTGGAGATCCCAGCTCCTGTCAATACGACC
>DUPP01000013.1 GCA_012838265.1 Clostridiales bacterium | reverse complement strand
TGCTGGTGGTGGTGCTGGAATTGGCGGCGGGGTTGGTGCTGGTGGTGGTGCTGGTGGTGGTGCTGGAATTGGCGGCGGGGTTGGTGCTGGTGGTGGTGCTGGTGGTGGTGCTGGAGTTGGCGGTCGGGCCGGAACTGGTTCAGGGGGACATTCTGGTTCCCATCGTATCGGTTTTTTTTTCGTAAGGATAATGCTCGGGTTTCATACAATCAGATTTTTTCCCGGGTATACAGATCTTCTGGCCATATCTTAGATTGTATGGGTTAAGTATCCGATTAGCCTCCATTAGCATAGATACTGATACGTTATATTTTTGAGAAATCGAATAAAGCGTATCTCCTGATCTGACAGTATATACATCAGTGCATACATATTCTTCTGATGGGTTAATTGGAGGGCGTGGGAATCCAGGGCTCATACAATTATTTTGACCCATAATTAATCAATCACCTCTCGTTTAAATTTTACTATCATATTATTTAAAGTAATTGAATTATGTGATAAAATAACACAATTAGGGACATGCGAATGCAGAGGTTATTAAATGCTTATTTTGAAAGGAGCAAGGCATTGAGCAAGATAAATTTGGACGTCCTTATCTTATATAGCAATATAAGAGAGGATGAGACTATAAATTTAGCAACTAAGATATATAATGAATTTGATTATCATGAATATATATCTTATATGCAAGCAGACTACTACAGAATTCAGGAAAGCCTATTGGAAGCAGCAATTGATACGTGTATTGAAGGGACATATTGGCAGAACTATATCTGTAAGCTGATCTCAGAAAGCGAAAATCGCTTTAGCCTTATGAGTGAGAAGGGCGAGATGGATGATAAGAATATTTATAAAATTGCTTTGCGAGAAATTAAAGAACTAAAAATACTTTATAATTTGGATTGGAGTAGGATAGACGAGATTTTTGGGAATGCCGAAACATCTGTTTATTCTATGAGACTGCAAGACAATTCTGCATGTATAGGATATCGCAATAAGGTAAGAAATGCAATGGAATCAGATTCTGATGAAAGTACTGCGGAAATGCTTATGAACTATTATGAAGAGCATGGCTGCGGCATATTTGAACAATATCAAGCCTTCACATGGGATGGGAAGCTTGTGGGTGTGCGAAATTACGACAAAGTTACATTTGATCATTTGATTGGATACGAAAGACAGAAAGCTGCTCTAATCGAGAATACAGAATTTTTTCTTAAGGGATATAGTGCAAACAATGTATTGCTGCATGGAGATAGAGGCACTGGGAAATCATCCTGTGTAAAGGCATTACTTAACAAATTTCATAATAGTAAGTTAAGAATGATATCGCTGAATAAAAACCATATCGATCAGCTTAATCATATTATAAATATTATTGCAAACCGTGGATGTAAATACATCATATATATTGATGATCTTTCCTTTGAAGATACTGAAACCGAATACAAACAATTCAAATCCGTTCTTGAAGGAGGAATTGAGGCGCAACCAGCTAATGTTCTGATTTACGTTACATCTAATAGAAGAAACATTATTAAAGAAACCTGGAAGGATAGGGAAGACGGTGCTGAAGTACATAGCAGGGAGGGGATGCAGGAAAGGCTGTCACTGGCAGACCGTTTTGGACTGACTATTACATTTTCTGCGCCTGATAAGGAGAACTTTCTTAAAATCGTTAAAGGAATAGCCATGCGTGAAAAAATTGAAATTGAGGAAAGCCATCTAATAGAAGAGGCTTTAATGTGGGACGTTAGACAAAAAGGCCGTTCTGGAAGAAGTGCCAGACAATTTATTAATTACATTCATTCAAAAATTATGGTTGAAAAAGGAGAACTCATGTAAATATAATGAATGTTAGGCACTTATATCGTTAATGATTCGGATTAATATTTATTTAAATTTATCAAAAGGAGATTTGTATTGAGATTTATTAGAAACAACCCATTGGCTGTTGCATTTCTATTATTTATGGCTTATCAAGCAGTCACGAGAGGTCAAATGAATGATCCGATTAGTTGGATCATGGAAAAAGTGATTATTCTGCCAGCGATTCTGATAGGATTATCATTCCACGAATTTGCTCACGCTTATGCGGCAGTTCGGTTAGGGGATCCTACGCCAAAGTTTCAGAAAAGAGTTACATTAAACCCTATAGCGCATATCGATATTTTTGGTTTCTTAGCACTAATATTTATTGGATTTGGTTGGGGGAAGCCGGTCGAGATTAATCCTAATAATTTTAAAAATATAAGGCGAGACAGCTTGATTGTAGATGTGGCAGGAGTTACAGTAAACCTGATTTTATCAATCATATTTGCAGGTGTCCTACGCTTGCTGGTTGTTTATCAATACGATTTTCTTAGCACTTCTTTGGGCAGTCTTGTGACTCAGATGATTTTTGCAATTATTACCATTAATATCGTTTTAATGATTTTTAATTTACTTCCCATACCACCATTAGATGGGTTTGGAATTCTAACTGAAATCTTTAATCTACGAGAAAAGGAATTTTATTATCAAATTTATGATAAAGGTTTTGTGATTCTGCTGCTATTGTTAATTTTTAATATCACAGGCTTGGTATTAGTGCCGGCAGTGGAATTCGTTTACAGTCTTGTTATGGGCATTTTTTTCTAGTAAATACGTTGTAACCCCCAAAAGGTGACAGTTTACAAATTATAGAGGTAACAATCTGATATCAAACTAACACCCAAAATAGTTGATATGAGATGCAGCAATAATTTTTTAGCACTCTAAGGATTAGAGTGCTAATTTTGTGTTTAAACGATTTACGAAGTGGTATATAATAGTATAGGTTTTCCGAACAAAGCTAAACTATATTAAGGTTACAATGGTCTGTTCTGAACTGGGAAAGCAATGCATGTAAATGTCAAATATAAAAATTGAATTAAAATATATATATTGAACTCAAGAGGGGGTGTATATATGAATTTTGAAAAATTAACACAAAATGCGCAGTCAGTAATTATGGACTGTCAAAACATAGCAGTGCAGGAAGGACACCAACAACTTGAAGGCGAACATCTGCATCTTGCACTTATGATTCAGCAAAATGGATTAATTCCAAAGCTTATCAATAATATGGGTATTTCTCCAGAGAGAATCATTGAAGATTTACGTGCTGAAATTGGAAAGTTTAGCAAGGTGATGGGCGGTAATAACAATATTTATACAACGAGGCGTTTTAATCAGCTCTTGATCGATGCTGACAGGATTGCGTCAGAATTTAAGGATGAATATATTAGTGTTGAGCATCTATATTTAGCGCTTCTAGAGGAAAAAAGCACACCTTCTGGCAGGATATTTAAAAAATATAACATAACAAAGGAAGCATTTTTGCAGGAACTATCTAAGGTTAGGGGCAATCAGAGGATAACTAGTCAAAACCCTGAGGATAATTACGACGCCCTCAATAAGTATGGTCGGGATCTAGTTGATTTAGCAAGACAGGGTAAGCTTGATCCGGTTATTGGAAGAGATTCTGAAATTCGGCATACCATACAGATTCTATCAAGAAGAACAAAAAATAATCCCGTATTGATTGGAGAACCAGGAGTAGGGAAAACCGCGGTAGTTGAAGGCCTTGCTCAAAGAATCTTAAATGGGGATGTTCCGGAGGGCCTAAAAGACAAGACAATCTATGCTTTAGATATGGGCGCACTGATTGCAGGTGCAAAATTTAGAGGTGAATTTGAAGAACGCTTAAAAGCTGTATTAAATGAAATCGAAAAATCAGAAGGTAGAATAATACTTTTTATCGATGAGATTCATAACATTGTAGGTGCGGGAAAAGCTGAAGGTTCTATGGATGCTGGCAACCTTTTAAAACCTATGCTGGCTAGAGGAGAGCTTCATTGTATTGGTGCAACAACCCTGGACGAATACCGTAAATATATAGAGAAGGATGCTGCCCTTGAGAGAAGGTTCCAAAAAATCTTGGTGGATCAACCCTCTGTAGAAGACACGATTTCTATTTTAAGAGGCTTAAAGGAGCGTTTTGAAATACATCATGGAGTAAGGATTACAGACAATGCATTAATTGCATGCGCGACTCTTTCAGATAGATATATAAGCGATCGTTTCTTGCCTGATAAGGCGATTGATTTGATGGATGAGGCGGCTTCAAAGATTCGTACTGAAATTGATAGTATGCCTGCAGAGCTTGATGAGATCGCCAGAAAAATTATGCAGCTGGAAATAGAAAAGCAGGCATTAAGCAAAGAAACTGACAGCAGCTCACAAGCAAGGCTTGAAAATATAGAGAAGGAGCTTGCAGAGCTTAAAGAAGAAAATGCATCCATGAGGGCTCAATGGGAGAATGAAAAGAAGGCAATAACTGATCTAAAAGCTACGAAACAGCAAATTGAAGATGCAAAGCTTCAAATAGAAGATGCAGAAAGAAAATATGATTTGGAAAAGCTGGCACAGTTGAAATATGGAATTCTGCCTGAATTGGAAAAGAAATTGCAAGCAAGTATGGAGATGAATGAAAAATCCAGGGAAAAACGTCTGCTTAAGGAAGAGGTTACAGAGGAGGAAATTGCAGAGGTAGTATCCAAGTGGACGGGAATTCCTGTCAGCAGACTTGTGGAATCAGAAAAAGAAAAGCTTCTTAGATTGGGTGAAATACTGCATCAGAGGGTAGTTGGACAAGATGATGCTGTAACTGCAGTATCTGAAGCTGTTTTGAGGGCAAGAGCTGGTTTAAAGGATGTTAACAGGCCAATAGGATCTTTTATATTCTTAGGGCCTACAGGCGTAGGGAAGACGGAACTTGCTAAAGCACTTTCTGAGGCATTGTTTGATACAGAAAAAAATATGATACGCATAGACATGTCTGAATATATGGAAAAGCATGCTGTTTCAAGACTGATAGGTGCTCCTCCAGGTTACGTAGGTTACGATGAGGGCGGTCAGCTAACAGAAGCAGTGAGAAGACGTCCATACAGCGTGATTTTATTTGATGAGATCGAAAAAGCACATCCAGACGTATTCAATATACTGCTGCAACTATTAGATGACGGCAGACTAACCGACAACCAGGGAAGGACTGTGGATTTTAAAAACACAATTGTAATCATGACCTCCAATATTGGAAGTCCATACCTCATTGAAAACATCTCTCAGGATGGGAAAATCTCAGATGATGTAAAAGAAACAGTTGAAAACGAAATGAAACGTTACTTCCGGCCTGAGTTCTTGAATCGTATTGACGATATAGTTATATTCTCACCGTTGACTGAAGAGCAAATAATGAAGATAATCGACATTTCAATGGGGCACATACAAGAGAAGTTGAAAGATCGAAACATAACTTTAAGACTTACCGATTCAACTAAGAGGTTTATAGCTAAGGAGGCATATTCACCGGCTTACGGTGCAAGACCTATTAAGAGATATCTGCAAAAACACATTGAAACAGAAATAGCATCAAAAATTATTAAGGGAGAAGTACGTGACGGTGAAGAGATTACTATAGATTATTAAATATTTTGGATTAATGTTGATGAGCAGGTGTTTGTTTAAAAAGGGGATATTGGAAAAATTTATAGGTAAAAAGAGGCTTCCCTCTATAGAGGGAAGTCAGACTGTAGACAAAGTCGCAGAAGAAAACGGATTTTTTCTGCGGCTTTTCTTATTCAAATAACCTTAAAAATGTTGAAATTTAAACATGTACGGCATTTTTATGATATAATTAAATCATAGCGAGGTGACGACGAATGATGATAAAAAATGCCGGAAATCAAAGAAATCAGATTCAGTTTGTCTCAGCAGACAGCCTTGTTCCAGAAGATCATCTC
>DUPP01000152.1 GCA_012838265.1 Clostridiales bacterium | reverse complement strand
TCTCCCTGATTTATAGCTTCTTTACCCACACCGATAAATTCTCCTACTGAAGTTTTCCAGTGATATACGATATTTTCATAGCTGTTATCTGTTATGAAGTTTGGTGTCATTGTAATGCCCCTTACAGAAGACATTGACGGAGAATATGAGTCTGGTTCTGCCGTTATTGTAACCACATCGCCTTGACCACAGCCTGTCAGTAATAATAATATTATTAAACATGCTGCAAAAAATATTCTTTTCATTCCAAACCTCCTCAAAAAATTATTACAGCATTGACATGTAACGCTTAAATACTTCTGGATCCACACATCTTATATAAGCATCCTGAGCCGTGATAATTTTTGATTTTACAAGCTTTGCAAGAGAATAATCCATAGGCATCATGTCATTTTTTATGTTGGTCTGCAGTACTGTGTCAATCTGGTGGTTCTTACCCTCACGAATAAGATTTCTGACAGCATCGTTAACTATCAGAACCTCCATTGCTGGGACGACCATCTCGCCATCAGCTGATTTGATAAGCTGCTGACAGACGATTCCCTGAAGTATTGCGGCCAGCTGTGTACGTATCTGCGGGTGCTGGTGCGGTGGAAAGGTATCGATGATGCGATCTACGGTTTGCGCTGCTGTAGTGGTGTGAAGTGTAGACATTACAAAATGCCCTGTTTCTGCAGCGGATATAGCAGTAGAAATTGTTTCAAAGTCTCTCATTTCACCAACCAATATGACATCGGGGTCTTCTCTTAAAGCAGCTCTTAATGCATTGGCGAAGGACTTGGTATCGGAGCCGACCTCTCTTTGGTTTACCATGCTCTTATTGTGCTTATGCATGTATTCTATAGGGTCTTCAATAGTTAGTACATGGCATTTGCGATTGTTGTTAATATGCCCTACCATGGCAGCCAAGGTTGTAGATTTTCCAGAACCTGTGGGTCCGGTGACCAAAAACATACCTCTTGGCTTTAGAGCCATGCTGTTTAATACAGACGGAAGTTTCAGTTCTTCAACAGTAGGAATCCTGTTATTAATAATCCTCAGAGCAGCTGCATGACTACCTCTTTGCAGAAAAACATTCACTCTGTAGCGACTAGTATTTGCTAAAGCCCAGGAAAAGTCAATTTCCCCTTTTTCTTCGAAAATTTTTACCTTTTCTTCATTCATTAAGAAATAACAAATTTCTTTTGTATCTTCAGGGGTCAAAGCTTCCTCTCCGTAAGAAATCAAGTCTCCTCTTACACGCAGTATAGGCGGCTTAGCTACTGTAAAATGAATATCTGATGCCTTTAATTCAATAGCCTTCTGTAGAATTTCCATCAAATCATATTTCATAGTATCACTTCCTTTTCTACCACTTCAACATTATATTAGGGCATATTTAACAATTCTGCATTATTTCAAATGTTTTATTATAATCTAATCAACACTATAAGTAACCTTAATAAGCTCATCTATAGTCGTTACACCGCTTAAAACAAGCTCGCTGCAGCTTTGATTTAAAGTAATTGTTCCCTGTCGTGTAGCCATCTGACTAATTTGGTCAGTGGAAGCTCTACGGTTTATAAGCTCTCTTATTTCCTTTGTGACTACAAGAACTTCATGAATACCAGTTCTTCCCTTATAACCTGTAAAGTTGCAATACGGGCATCCGTTCCCCTTATATAAAGGCCTAGGTTCCTTCATCTTTAGCATCAGCATTTCATCGTGAGTTGGTCTGTAAGCTGATTTGCATCTAGGACAAATATTTCTCACCAAACGCTGTGCCACTACTCCTATTAGAGATGAGGATACAAGATAAGGCTCAATCCCCATATCAACAAGACGGGCAACAGATGACGCTGAGTCATTTGTATGAATAGTGCTTAGTACCAGATGGCCTGTGATAGATGCTCGTATAGCAATACCCGCGGTTTCCACGTCGCGAATTTCACCGATCATGATAATGTCCGGGTCTTGGCGAAGGATAGAGCGTAAACCATTAGCAAAAGTCAATCCTGCCTTAACATTAACCTGCACTTGATTTATCCCGGGCAGCTTGTATTCTACTGGATCTTCAACGGTAATAATATTAACTTCAGGTCTGTTAAACTCCTTCAGCAAAGCATATAAAGTAGTAGTTTTACCGGAACCAGTAGGGCCGGATACCAAAATGATACCATTTGGGCTTTTAACGATTTTATCAAACATTTTCATGTTATATTCAGAAATGCCTAACTGATTTCTGTCTAAAATGACAGTCTGACCTCCAAGGACACGGATTACGATCTTTTCTCCATAAACTGTGGGCAGCAGGGATACACGAAGGTCAACATCCATGCCGTCCACTGTGGTTTCTACACGTCCATCCTGAGGTACTCGTTTTTCAGCAATATCCATGCCACTCATTATTTTGATTCTCGTTGTAATGGCAGGATGTGCAGACATTGAAGAGGTCATGACCTCCTGAAGCTGACCGTCTATTCTAAAACGTATCTTTAAATCAGTAGCGGTTGGCTCAATATGTATCACTTGCTGATGATTTAATGGCATGCTGCAAAAGTGAATTAATCAAACGTACTACAGGTGCGTTGGCAACTTCACTTTCAGTTACTTCGCTAAGGCTGGTCATACTCAGCTTGCCATATTCCTTTTGCAGATCTTCAAAAGCCTTTTCAGCAATTTCACTTCCATAGTATCTGTCAATAGCATAGTTTATATCTTTTTGAGGAGCTATTGCTACACTTATTTCCATACCTGTCGCATTTTTCACATCATCTATCGCATAAAAGTTTAAAGGGTCTGACATTACAACCGTAAGTACTTTTCCTTCCTTTTTTATGGGAATCAAGTTATGCTTTTTTGCCAATGCCTCTGTAATAGACATGCTGGCTTC
>DUPP01000151.1 GCA_012838265.1 Clostridiales bacterium | reverse complement strand
GGAGAAAGCGGAGATATGTATATGAATTCTCCTATGTTCACCATCACGGACCCAACTCTGACTGCAGATAACTGGTTTAAAATGAACATGTATGAACTATATGATGCTATGGGAATAGACATTAGACCAATGATGGAAATGAGTCAGTCCGAAATCAAGATTTCAGAACTACTACCTTTATTCTTTGTGGATACGGGTGCCTGGAATATCGATACATATAACAATATAAAAATAAGCTATGCACTCTTAAAAAATTTACTGGGAGATGAAGCCTTTAATACAACAATGTCTGGAACTATAAAAACACATAAACTTACGCTTAGTCAAACACAAATCTTGGCAGCTATAGTAAAGACCGCTTTATCGGAAGGCATCCCGACTGATTCTGCGGATTTGAAAGACATATCTGCCTTCATAGAGGCTATGGACCTTTCTGGAAATATAGTAATACGAGAAAAAGGTGGAGTTCTTTACGATTATTCTCTTAAGGGTTCTGGCTCTTATGATGGGCATTCTTTAAACCTTGAACTTACTGGAAATAATCTAAACTCCTTGATTACCATGAATCTAATAGTAAAAGATATAATGGAAATGAGTATTGAAGCGGATTCTAAGATTACCCAAACCACAAAGGCTCCTGATCTGACCCTACCAGAAGGAGCAAAGGTTATAGATTACAACGAATATCTGTCACAGGTGATGACACTGACACCGATGCCTGATGCTGCGATACCTCTTGAGTAGGTTGTAGATCTTTTACTAATAGAGTGTAGAGCGGGACTTTCACATCTGATTGTTCTTTGCTACCTTGCTAATCTACTTATAAATTTAATAAAGCACCCTCTTGTTCAATGTAATGCTAACTATTACAAAAAGAGAGGTGCTTTTTTATTGTCCATTTATTGATTTTATTGCTAAAGTTTAATCATATTCATATTTTACAACAAATAACTCTAAAGATTCATTGCCTCTATTGCTTAATTGAGTGCTAACACCTTTTGGAATGTTGACCAATTGGCCTGCCCTATAAGTTTTAAGCGTATTATTTTCAATTTCTGCGCTTAACTGTCCTTTAATAATAAGTATATATACAATTGCATCGGTTGGATGCTTTGGAAATACTTTTCCTGGTGGAAGAATAACATGATTCATAAGAAGCTTTTCATGCTTAAAAACATTCTCAAATATCTCTTGATCAGTAATTGTATACTGATAAACCTTTTCCATATAACACCTCCAATAAAAAGTATATTGGTATATTGGTATATTAGTATATTAGTATATTAAAAATATATTTTTCTATCTATCCATTTTGTAAATCTGCTCTTATTACACTCTTCTATCCTTGCTTTCCCAAGGAATCAACGCTAAGGTAATTAAAAAAATAGTCTATACTATTTCCCTCTCAATATTAAATATATCGCCTTCTGTATTACTCTCTATAAAGTTAACAACATGATCAGCTATACTGTCTGCCTGAGCATTATCAGTAGTTACATAGGAAACCCCCAAAACTATTATCTTGTGAGTATCTTGTTCTTCAACCTCTGCTATAGAAACGTTGAATCTATTGCGAATCTTAGCACAGATACTTTTTACAACCATGCGCTTTTCTTTTAGGGAATGAGACCAGGGGATATGAATCTTGATTTTAATCTTTCCTACAATCATACTTATTACCTACCCACCCCACTTTAATTTAAATAGGACTTTATTATTAAATATCAATTTTCTCTAACATAAAATATAATGCGTTCAATATTAGTCTATTGTTTTATAGTATTATACATTTTTCCAACACACTGTGCCATATTTATAGGATAATGTTAAATCTTAAACATTTTATTTTCATTTATTTAACTACACAATAATAGCAAGCTCTACATATCCTCTTGTTCCCAATTTATTCCAATATATTGGCAAATTATTCCTATGTAATTATGCCGCTTGTTATGGTAAAATTATCTTGCATTGAAATTCCAGAGCTTACGCAGGTCTTACCATATTCCCTATGGTTTACTTACTATGTTTGGAATTTCAATGCATAAGATAAAACTAATATATCGTTTTGTATTTAACAATCAGTTGTAATTAGTCGTTTTTGACTGTTTACATTTTGGTGTATTTTTAATGTATATAATAAAATGAGGACCCGAAAGTCCTCATTAATAAATTTTTTGTATATTATATTTTATAATATGCTATTTTGTGCTTTGATTTTTTACATGATTGGCAAATGCTTGTTTACCTAGTTCTGGTAATGCTCTTGATGGCAAATCCCCATAATCATATGTTGGATTGGAATTATCTACGACTTCTTTTCCAATGTCCACAAGCGTCTTTGAAATCAAATTTCCTACATCTCTTGACTTCATCTCTCCTAAATCTAAATTGTTTGTATACACGATTTACACCTCCTTAGATATTAGAATGACCTGCTCAAGCATATTTATGCAATAAACCAATTACTAATCCTTTTTGTAAAATAAGTGTATACCATTTTACCTATCCTCGGTATATGTCGTAATATTTTGAGAGTTGTAAAATATTGTGATTTGTGGTAATAATATTAATAAATAGTGTTCCTGGCTATATGGGCTTTATAATTTTATAGCCTTACGTGTTAATTTCAACTTTATACATCTTTTACAAATAAAACTTGATTGACAAATTGAATTTGGGGGCCCTCTCAACGATGTGTCCCAGGGGAGCACTTTTTTTACAAGAAGTTTTATTAAACTTAAAAAGCCGATCAGTTTTAAAGAACAAGTAGAAAAACTGAAAGAAAAGAATATTGTTGTTGAAAATCATGCTGAATGTCAGGAGTTTTTAAGGCATGTAAATTACTATCGATTTTCGGCATACTATTTACCGTTCAAGGCGCCTGATGGAAAATGCTTTGAAAATACTACATTTCGAAAGCTCCAAATGATATATGAGTTTGATCAGCACTTGAGCTCTCTAATCATAGACATAATAGAAGATATTGAAGTTTACCTTAGAACACAGTTTGCCTATTATCATTCTCATACTTACGGGGAGCTTGGATATATGTCGCCAAAAACATACAATCATCGGCATGATCATATTTCGTTTATTGAACATGTAAATAGCTGTATTAATGAAAACCGAAATACTCTGCTAGTAAGGCACCACATGGAAAAGTATGATGGAAAGTTCCCTTTATGGGTTATTATTGAATTTTTTTCAATCGGAATGTTATCATATTTTTATAGAAGTTTTAAAACATATGATAAAAAAAGAATAGTACATACAATATATAAAGATATAAATTACCAGCATTTAGAAAGTTGGATGCGCTGTATTACTGACTTACGCAATAAATGTGCTCACTATTCAAGATTGTATTATTGGATATTCCCTGCAATTCCTAAAATGCCAGAAAATATTAAATACACGCCAACTCGGAGGTTATTTGCCCAATTATATATGCTGAAAATGATGTGCCCTGATGTTACCATGTGGGAACAAAAATTTATGAAGCCTTTAAGGTACTTAATCAAGCAATATAAACCGTATATTTCATTGCAACATTTAGATTTTCCCTATAGATGGAATTCTATGCTTACTAAGTAAAAAGATTCACTCCCATATCTACTATGGGCAAAAAATAAAAATACCACCGTCTTTGGTGGTATTAATTTTGGCGGAGAGCATGGGACTCGAACCCACGGGGCTGTTACGCCTTACTCGCTTTCCAGGCGAGCTCCTTAGCCAACTCGGTCAACTCTCCTTAATCTGTGTTAGACACATCATATAATGTAACATATGTTAGCTGAAAATGCAAGTAAAAAAATCGACACACGGATTGTAACTTGAACGCTTTATTTCAATGCATTTCGGACTGCAGCTTTCATATCTTCCTTGTGAATAACCCCCTTATGCCTGATTTCTTTCGTTTCCAGATCTTTTAATCCCGAAGGAATCTTTACACCTGTTTCTTTATATAATAAACGTACATTCTCAAACCCATCATCCGCTACGGATAAGTCTATTGAAGCTGCTACACTGTCAGCAAATTTATATGGGCTTGCCGTAGATGCAATGACTGTAACGGTTTCGTCACCAGTAGATTTTTTATATTCTTCATATACTTTATATGCCACAGCAGTATGTGTATCGATAAGATAACCGTTTTCTGTGTACATTTTGCCTATAGTAGAATTAGTTTCTTCCATATTGGCAAATCCTGCCCAGAATCCATAAAGTCCATTCTTAATCTTATCACTTACCTTATATTCCTTGTTTTTATCAAGACTATCCATCAATTCGGATATCTCTTCCCCGTTATTTCCGTTAAGATGATAAAGGAGTCTTTCAAGATTGCTTGAAATAAGTATATCCATTGATGGGGAATTAGTCACATAAAACTTGCGCTTTATATCATAAAATCCCGTATTGATAAAATCAGTAAGAACTTTATTTTCGTTGGAAGCACAAATCAATTTACCTACCGGGATACCCATCTGTTGTGCATAATATGCAGCTAAAATGTTTCCAAAGTTTCCGGTTGGCACAACAATATTGATTTTATCGCCAGGCCAGATTTCTCCCTTATCCAGCAGCTTTCCATAAGCATAAATATAATATGCTACCTGTGGAACGAGTCTTCCAATGTTAATCGAATTAGCTGATGACAGTTTACAGCCTTGTTTTGCTAACTCATCGGCAAAATCCCTGTCGTTAAATATCTTTTTCACACCGGTTTGTGCATCGTCAAAGTTTCCGTAAATAGCAAATACATGAGTGTTCTTACCTTCCTGGGTTATCATCTGTCTTTCTTGTACTTGGCTTACACCTTCTTTTGGATAAAATACTATGATTTCGGTATTCGGAACATCTGCAAATCCCTCAAGTGCTGCTTTTCCTGTATCCCCTGAAGTTGCAGTTAATATTACAATTTTTTTATCTTCTTTTTCCTTTTTCATTGCGATAGTCATCAAGTATGGCAATATAGAAAGTGCCATATCTTTAAATGCAGCTGTTTTTCCATGATACAGCTCTAGGAAATATGCATCTCCCGCCTCCACTAACGGAACAATTTCAGAAGTTTCAAATTTATCATCATAAGCACCGTTCACACAATGACGAATCTCCTCTTCAGAGAAGTCTGCGAAAAAGCTTTGAATCACTGCAAATGCAATTTCCTGATAAGTCTTACCCTTGAGTTCGTCTAGTAAAAAAGGCAAAGATGGTATGCTTTCAGGAACGAAAAGACCCTTATCATGAGCCATTCCTTGAATGATTGCTTGCGCTGCACTCTTAAAATCATTACTTCCTCTTGTACTTTTATACCTCATCTGAAACTTCCTTTCCGATTATCAGAATTTAAAACATACGTTTCTCTTTGATGCTTTCTATTAGCTGCGGGATTACTTCATATAAATCTCCAACAATGCCATAATCACATATTTTAAATATAGGTGCATTTGGGTCCTTGTTAATAGCAACTATATATTTTGATTGATACATACCAGCTTGATGCTGAATTGCACCTGATATGCCACAAGCGATGTATAAATCCGGCTTAACCGTAACTCCTGTCTGCCCAACCTGATGGCTACTATCGATCCATCCCGCTTCAATTGGAACCCTTGAAGCTCCGACCTCACCATTCAGTACCTCTGCCAATTCCCTTATTAAATCGAATCCTGCCGCTTCTTTTAGGCCTCTTCCGCCGGACACTACGATTTTTGCCTTATCTAGATTTACTTGCTTTTTTTCTAAAACTTCTTTAAGAATAAGATTGAGCCTGGTATCATTCTCAGACAACTTTGGTATTACCAGTTCAATTTTACCTGATGCTTCTTCACTGCGCTCAGCCTTATTCATAACCCCCGGCTTAACAGTTACCATTTGTGGTCTGTTATTAGGGCAAATTGCACTTGATAGTAGATTGCCCCCAAATGACACTTTCGTTTGTATCAGCTTCCCGTCAGAACTGTCTATTTCAAGTTCAGTGCAGTCTGAGATCAACCCAGTACCTAATCTGGCAGCGATTCGGGGTCCAATATCTTTCATAGTATATGTCGATCCCATCATAACAATTTCAGGTTTTCTATCCTCAATCAGGTCAGTAATTGCTTTAACATAATAATCTGTGTTAAAACTTTTAAGCAAATTATGCTCAACATATAAAACCTTGTCAACTCCATAATGAAGCAATTTTTCCGCACTGTTTTGTACGCCATACCCTATTATTATCACATTCAGCTTCTTACCAGTCAAGTTATTAATAAGTTCTTTGCCTTTACCTATCAATTCAACTGTTACAGGATGGATTTTTCCGTCGTTAAGCTCACCAATAACCCAAATGTCACTATAATCATTTAAATTGTTTTGATTGACTTTTACACTCTTCACCAATTCTCGTCCTTTCTTTGCTCGTCGATTCTCTAAATAAGGTTTAGTTCGGATAATTTCATTGCCAAGGACTTTGCCATTTCCTTTTCATCCTCACCCTCTATTATTGTTGATACCCTGTTAATATGCGTCAGGCATGATTCGTAAATGTTAGTTACAGAGCCTTTTATCCCAACTTGCTCTATATCAATATCAAGATCATTAGCTCCCCAAACCTTGATTTTCTTCTCTCCTGCTTCATCGTAAGCTTTCATAACACCCATCATCGTAGGGATTCTCGGATCGTTCAATTCATTATTTACTGTCAATAAGACAGGCATGTTCAGCTTAAATGTATACTTCTCGGATTCAGTCCATTTGGTAGCTGTAACTGTATTATCAATAATGTTTAATTCCTTTAGATACGTTATCTGAGGTATATTTAGCAACTCAGCCAACTGCGGACCGGTTTGGCCGGTATTTCCATCCATTGCCTGCATACCACAAAGGATCATATCATAGTGGCCGATTCTTTCTATTGCAGCTGCAAGAATTGCAGCGGTAGCCAATGAATCGGAACCTGCAAAAGAAAGATCATTAATAAGAATAACCTCATCAGCTCCCATAGCCATTGCCTCTTTCAAAACATCTTTTGCCTGTAACGGTCCCATCGTCAAAGCTATTACCTCAGCATTATATTCATCTTTAAGCCTCAGAGCTTCCTCCAGTGCATTCTTATCATCCGGGTTCATTACGCACGGTAAACCTTCTCTGATCATTATCCCTGTCTCTAAATCTATTTTAAATTCATTAGTATCGGGTACTTGCTTGATGCATACTATTATTCTCATGTTGCTCCTTATCATGTCGCTCCTCACCCTTATGTCAATTTGCCTATAGGCAATATTTTCTCTGCATAATAAAAATGGAGTGTAAATCCCAATGACCTACACTCCAAATCTTTTACCTATCTGAATAAACCACCGCTTATTACTAGTTTTTGTATTTCATTGGTGCCTTCATAGATTTGGGTAATTTTTGCGTCCCTCATCATTCTTTCTACATGGTATTCTCTCATATAGCCATTGCCACCTAACATTTGTACGGCTGCCGTAGTTACATCCATTGCAGCATTTGTACAAGCGTATTTTGCCTTAGCGGCTGATATTGTGTAAGGTTTACCCGTATCCTTATCGCAAGCTGCCTTATACAGTAATAATTTAGCCTGTTCGATCTGCATTTCTAACTCAGCCATTTTAAATGCTAAGTACTGGTTTTTATATAATGGCTTTCCGAATTGTTCCCTGGTCTTTAGGTAATTTTTGGCGATTTCAAATGCTCCCTCTGCTATGCCAAGTCCCTGCGCTGCAACACCCATTCTTCCACTGTCAAGTGTCTTCATAGCGAGCATAAAGCCTTTTCCTTCTTCAAGGATCAAGTTCTCAGCAGGTACTTCTACATTATCAAATATTACTTCTGAAACCTGAGCTGAACGAATTCCCATCTTATTTTCTATCTTGCCAATAGATACTCCCGGGAATGCCTTTTCAACAATAAACCCTGAAAGTCCTTTGGTTTTCAGTTCAGGATTCGTGCTAGCCACTACGAAGAAATAATCTGCCAAAGGTCCATTTGTTGAAAAGCATTTTAATCCATTAAGAATATAACGATCACCTTTTTTCTCTGCCCTTGTAATTACGCCGGCAGCGTCTGAACCTGCATTAGGCTCTGTTAAGTTAAATGCACCCAGAGATTTTCCTGACAACACTGGTGGCAAATACTTTTTCTTTTGCTCTTCTGTACCGAAACCTGCTATCGGACCTGCATACAAAGATGTTGCTACCGAATATGAAATTGCCATCGAAGCGTCTACCTTGGCAATCTCTTCGACTGCAAGAACATATTCCAGGTATCCTGCATCAGAGCCACCATATTCTGATGAATAAGGCAGACCAACGAATCCTAGCTCACCTAATTTTCTGTATGCATCAATTGGGTAAGTACTTGTTTCATCCCTTTCAATTACACCAGGAGCAAGGTATTTTTCGGTATACTCTTTAGCATTTTTAATAACCATTAGTTGTTTTTCATTAAAATCAAAATTCATAGAAATCCTCCTTAATTAAATATTCAAACCGAATAATTCGATTTGCACTCCAACTATTTTTATTCCTTAAGTGATTTTCGCTCCAACGATTTTTATTCCTCAAGGAATATGATTTTATTATATTTTTATTCATATACGCAAATTACATACCAAGGCATAATGTTGAGATGGAATAATTACAAGAAACCTTGAGTTCAAGCCCCCATTAGACTAATTTATTATGCAATTTATATGTAATGCCTTATTTTTTTCAGCCATATGTTAACTGGCTTTTTTAATGCAATTTCGAATAATTAATTCAATGTTGAATTGTTTAACGGCTCTAAAACTATCGGTTGATGCGAAGCTTAAAATTAAAAAATCCCCATAAAACTATTGCATTTTTGCGTCTTTAGCTTTATCATAAGATATTGTGAGACCCGTTGGTCAAGTGGTCAAGACGTCGCCCTCTCACGGCGGAGTCAGGGGTTCGACTCCCCTACGGGTTACCAATCATTGAAGCTTTTGAACTTACTATTTCAGATGATTCAAGAGCTTTTTTTAATGATCGATTCGCATTATTTGAGAATTAGTCTTTGGGGATTTAACTATGTTATCATGAACTCAATAATTGGTCAAGCCGATATATTTAAGTTGGATTTATAGCGCTCAAAAGTGATCGAATTACGTTCTTTGTAATTTTGGTGTTCACTTTTTCCCTTATTTAATGTATTCTGTTCTTAATTCATATTTTGATACTCAGTTATTAGTTGTAACATACACGTTTACTGGCGATTTAATCTAAGTTTAGTGTGTTTATAAGGAGGCAAATGCAAATGAAGGATAAATCATCTGTAATCTTAATAGCAATTTTTGTAGTAATCGGTGTTATCGCTACAAGATTTGAGCAAGTAAACAGTGTCCCTCTTATTATTGGCTTAATTATACTGTATTTGGGCTTCATACTTTATAAAAAGGGGCAAGGCAAAGAACCTAATCTAATTAGGAAAATAAAACCATTGGAAAAAAGAGTCGAGGAGTATATACCAAATAAAATTGGTAAATATATACTGACTAAGGGTATTAAGGATAGTAAGGTTATTTTAACTGATACGCCTGACCTTAGTAAAATAAAAAAATTTAGTAAGCTTAAATTTGTCCCCGAACCCGATAATAAAGATGATAATGCGGCGATTAAAGTAATGCTTGAGGATATGCAATTAGGCTATGTTGAAAAAGGTAAAACCCGTGATATGATACACGAGTGGTTAAATAAGAATGAGCCTATACACGCTGTTATATCTGATATTGATCAAAACGAGAAGAAAATACTATGTTATATTGGCTTTTATGGGAATGCATAATGTTTATGAGATTGCCTAATGTTATGGAATCGCCTAAATTACCTGATAGTATTATATACTTAGGCGTCAGGCAACTGCTATAAAACAAGAAAGGATTCAAAATTATGGATTATGTTAAATTAGCTAATTTGCTTTTTCCGCATATAAAAAAGAACCCTCTGGAATACGAAGAGATTTATCCTCAAAGAACATTGCCTGTCGGTGCTAAGGTGACTCGATTGGGCCCAAGTCCCACAGGTTTTATTCACTTGGGAAACCTTTATGGTGCATTTGTGGATGAACGCCTTGCACATCAAAGCGGCGGCATATTTTATTTAAGAATAGAGGATACAGATGATAAAAGACAGGTGGAAGGAGCAGTAG
>DUPP01000150.1 GCA_012838265.1 Clostridiales bacterium | reverse complement strand
TAATAAAGGCATGACAAAAAACACCTACACTAAAATACCGTTTTAGGTTAAGGAATACTGCTTTCTGTTTAAAACAACTGAAGCAATTGTACAGGAACAAAAGGAGCCGTTAAGAGCATTGATACAATTTATGGTAACGAAACTTCGTTGACACATACAAAAACCTATAGTAAAATAATCTACGTGACATGCGCCCGTAGCTCAGCAGGATAGAGCACAAGTTTCCTAAACTTGGTGTCGCACGTTCGAATCGTGTCGGGCGTACCAGGGGTTTCAAGAAAATTGAAGCCCTTTTTTCATGCCTGTGCCGCACATTCAGGTTGCAGAACTTTCTTTTTAACGTTTTCCCGTGGTTTGATCTCGAATAAAACTACTTAGTTTACCAACTGTAACTTTTTTGATTTAAACATAGCGTGCGAATGCGTGCCAAGCATGAGCATAATTATCGAGTACACTAATACAATTTTATTTTTTTTTACGATTTTTTCTCCTTTTTATTTTTTCATTATATACTTGTTGCTTCTTTTTCTTATTGTCTATTGAATTTTTCAGATTAGTATTTTCATTTCTTAGGTTTTTTATTTCCTGTTCAAGCTCAGAGTTATAATTTTCATATAATTCTATATCATTTTTTAGCTTTTTATTTTGTTCCTCTAACTTTGATATCTTGTCTGCCAAAATTTTTATTTCAGCATTATGTATTTGTAAACAACTAACACTAGGATAATCCTTCATTATTTTAACTTTACTTTTCGCGGGTGTATGTCCCTCCATATCATACAAATTATGATATTTATCTAACCAAACTATAAAAAATAGATTGCCGATAATATAACCATGAACTCTTCCATAGTTAGACCCTAAAGAAAATTGTACACCCTCATATTGTTCATACTTCTCTTTCCGAAAACGTGTTGTTGTTTTATTCCAATCGTGAGGATGAACATTGTAATAATTATCTTGTTGTATTTCCGGCCATGTTTTCTTAGATAATTTCTGTAGCGTGTCAAGAAAATGTATAAACCACTCTCTGCCAACTCTTGATAAGTTAAAATAATCATGTTCTCTATCTAAATCTTCAAAAGTAAATGCTAATGGTTCTCGACCCATTTCTTTAAGCTGTTCAACATTCCTTAGAAATAGCTTACTAATATTAAGGGGTTGTGCTTGATCAACATTTTTTATCGGTTTAAGATTCTTAATTGAGGCTTTTTGGTGTTACCCTGAAAATTTCTTTTACAAAGTTATAAATTTCCTTAATTATATTTTTGGGGATTTCTTTTTCCATAGGAATGTTTGTCCAACCGTAGATTTTGTAATAGTCATATAATTCGGGGCAAACTGGACCATGAATCCATGCTTCAAACCTCTCATGGAATAACGGTCCGCCTTCTAACGCTAAGTGCCATGCCTGCGCATAATAGCAAATCTTTTGTAATTTTTTGTGCGTCATCGATTGGAAGCTAAGAAACGTTTTAGCAACGTCCAATACACTGATTTCCTTCATCGATAATTCCCCCTTGAAATCAGCTATATTATATATCTTTGCCATAAGTTTATCACTCCTTGTTTTCTAATTCAACCTTTATTTAACAAATTATAATATGTTTACTAAACATTATGGTTCATACAAGTATTATATACGTGAATTATTATCAGGAATGATATTTCTTATTAATTATATCGGATTTTTCAATTTAACCCATAACTGTTAAAATAAATACATTGATACATTAACAATCAATAGAAAAGTAAATCCGCCAGGTATTTATTATCTCTTTTCATGATGAAGATTTAACAAAAGATTTTGTTATCGCGTTCAATACCTCGCTTATTGTTTCCATAGACACAGGCTTGGCAATTACCTTTAATGGCTGCACAGCTTTGAACTGATAATGGTTGTCGGAGGACGTTACAAACACTATGCCGCAT
>DUPP01000149.1 GCA_012838265.1 Clostridiales bacterium | reverse complement strand
TTCGGCTAACATTATCTCCCTCCTTTCATATCTAATAATACTAAAGCGACTATTAAAATGCTCGACTTTTTTGATACAAAAAATATCGAATCCCTAGTAACTAAAGATTTTTGACATTCCTAATAGAGTCTTGCATGGACTAAGAAAAAGGTATTGCCCCAAGAATTGCTTAGAGGCAATACCCATAATTTCAATTGGCACAGTGTTTAATTGTTTGTGTATATGATTCCGGAATTAACCTATTTCTAGCCTAAATTTGATTGGTCATTGTCAGATATTGCTTTTAATCGCCGCTTGAGCCGCTGCAAGTCTTGCAATCGGAACTCTGAATGGAGAGCAGGAAACATAGTTAAGACCAACTTTCTGGAAGAATTCAATTGAAGAAGGATCTCCGCCATGTTCACCGCAAATTCCCAGTTTAATATTCGGACGTTCTTCTTTTCCCCGCTCAACTGCCATCTTCACAAGCTTGCCAACACCATTTTGATCCAGTCGTGAGAATGGATCGTTTTCATATATATTTTTTGCATAATAAGCATCTAAGAAGGCGCCTGCATCGTCACGGCTAAAACCAAAAGTCATCTGAGTAAGGTCATTCGTTCCAAATGAGAAAAATTCAGCTTCTTTAGCTATCTCATCTGCTATTAAACAAGCTCTTGGGATCTCAATCATCGTACCAACCATGTATTTTAGGTTAATACCTGATTTTTCAATAATTGCATCGGCAGTCTTTACTATGATATTCTTCACATATTTTAATTCTCTTACATCTCCAACCAATGGAATCATTATTTCAGGAACCAAATTCCATTCAGGATGCTTTTTCTGTATATTTATTGCCGCTTCTATTATCGCTGTTGCCTGCATTTCGGCAATTTCCGGATATGAGATGACCAGGCGGCAGCCTCTGTGTCCCATCATAGGATTAAATTCGTGCAATGAATGAATAATCCCCTTTAATTCTGCGACTTCAATCTTCATTTCCTTTGCCAATTCTATAATATCCTTTTCATCTTTTGGAAGGAATTCATGCAGCGGGGGATCCAGAAGACGGATAGTTACGGGATATCCCTGCATCGCTTCATAGATTCCTTCAAAGTCGCTTCTCTGCATCGGCAGCAGTTTATTTAATGCAGCTCTTCTCTGTTCTTCTGTCTTTGAAACAATCATTTCTCTCATTGCAATAATCCTCGTAGGTTCAAAGAACATGTGCTCAGTTCGGCAAAGTCCGATTCCTTCAGCACCGAACCTGATTGCCTGTTCTGCATCCTTAGGAGTATCTGCATTGGTTCTCACATTCATAGTTCTGAACTGATCAGCCCATTTCATAATTGTATTTAAATCACCCGAAAGAGAGGCTTCAACAGTTTTAATTGCTTCCCCGTAGATTTTTCCGGTTGAACCATCCAGGGATATCCAGTCTCCTTCTTTGATTGTTCTGCCTCCGAGAATAAATTCCTTTGCTTCTTCGTTTATCTTAAGCTCACTGCACCCTGATATGCAGCAGGTACCCATACCTCTTGCTACAACTGCTGCATGAGAAGTCATTCCACCTCTGCCGGTCAGAATTCCTTCTGCACAATACATCCCTTCAATATCTTCCGGGGAGGTTTCAAGACGAACCAGTATAACTCTTGCGCCCTTATTTACGGACCATTCCTTAGCATCATCTGCGGTAAAGACAACCTGTCCGCATGCTGCGCCGGGAGAAGCCGGAAGCCCGCTTCCGATTGGTTCCGCTGCCTTAATAGCTTCCGCATCAAATTGCGGGTGCAATAAGGCATCCAATTGTTTCGGCTCTAGCATCATTATTGCTTCTTTTTCAGTTATTAATCCTTCTTTTACAAAATCACATGCAATCTTCAATGCTGCGGCAGCTGTTCTCTTTCCGTTTCTCGTCTGAAGCATGTATAGCTTTCCCTGTTCAATAGTAAATTCCATATCCTGCATATCTTTATAATGTTTTTCCAAAGTACTTGCAATATTAGAAAATTGTTCATAAACTGCAGGATTATTTTCTTTTAAGTAATCTAAGGTATGAGGAGTTCTGACACCTGCCACTACGTCCTCACCCTGAGCATTCATAAGGAATTCACCATAAAGCTTAGCTTCCCCAGTAGCAGGATTTCTGGAGAATGCTACGCCTGTACCAGAGGAATCCCCCATGTTGCCAAATACCATCTCCTGAACATTTACTGCTGTCCCCCATGATGAAGGTATATCATTCATTCTCCTGTAATAAATAGCACGAGGATTATTCCACGAACGGAAAACAGCCTTAATTGCTCCGAAGAGCTGTTCTATGGGGTCACTGGGGAAATCTTTACCAGTCTTGTTTTTATACTCTTCTTTGAATAATCTTGCCAGTTCTTTGTGGTCGTCTGCATCCAACTCAGTATCATGCTTGACACCCTTCTTTTCTTTCATCTCATCTATCAGTTTTTCAAAATAAGATTTTCCGACATCCATTACAACATCAGAGTACATTTGAATAAAGCGGCGGTAGGAGTCATAAGCAAAACGCGGGTTGTTCGTTTTCTTAGCAAAACTTTCAACAACCTGTTCATTTAAACCAAGATTCAATATCGTATCCATCATGCCAGGCATGGAAGCTCTTGAGCCTGAACGTACGGATACAAGCAACGGATTGTCTATATCACCGAATTTCTTACCTGTGATTTTTTCCATTTCAGCTATATAATGCATGATTTCAGATTTTATCTCATCATTGATAATTTCTCCATCATTATAATACTGTGTGCACGCTTCAGTAGTAATAGTAAAACCCTGAGGCACAGGCATGCCCAGATTTGTCATCTCTGCAAGATTTGCACCTTTTCCGCCCAGCAACTCACGCATGGAGCCGTTTCCTTCTGTAAACAGGTATACGTATTTCTTTTTCATTCCTTTCTTCTCCTTTTTATGCCAGATTTATAATGTATATAGAACTACATAAT
>DUPP01000148.1 GCA_012838265.1 Clostridiales bacterium | reverse complement strand
GTTATCTGTACGTGAGTCGATAACCGATGCAGTCTTTTACATTGCATATGCTGAAAATCCAAAACTCCCCGAATGGTTTGATACAGAATTAACAGCATTATCTAATACCGATACATTTAAAGAAAAGTTGGGCTTTGAGCCTGTTTGGCCAAAAACAGACGACGGATTTTATGGAGGAACAGATTATCTTGGAACCTTCCTGTATTTAAAAACTCAGCCCATTAATGTCAGTGATTATGACTGGATGATAAATATATTGGAATATGGAGGGAAAGAAATTAAATCAGCTAAAGTTACGGGGGAAAATGGAGTATATGAAATAGAATGGGTGCTCTCTTCTGCAGATGGGGTACCATCACTAAGGATAAAATTAGATGGCAGAGTTATTCTTGAACATGATATGAATGATTACATTAATCGGATATCTGTCAAGTACCCTCCAAGCAGCAAGACGGGGTTAATAGAGGCGAATCTTGATGATATGAGCGTTAAACTAGAGAATGAAGAAGTTTCAGTACTAATCGTCTTTAATAATGTGGATATCAATTTAGATCCTAGGACGGATAAAATCAACTATTGGCTTAATATGAATATGTTATATTTTAAAGAAAAACAGCGGGAACTCTCTTTATAAGCGTTGGTATTTTGTCTGCAAAAGCAGTCATAATAAACTTAAGTATTTAAGAATATTTTAGTTTACGAAATGTTATATGTGGTAAAATATAAGTAAAGGTTTTGTCAGCACTGTTGAAGTAATAACTCGGCAGTGCTATATTTTAACCGACAATTTAGCACTCGAGTGCAAGGAGTGCTAAATACCGAAGATATGAGAGTAAGGATAACATGATTTGTGCAGTCATGCCAAACCTTATGATTTAAAAAAGGAGGGATTGCCATGGCAGAGAAACGAGACCTATATGAAGTGCTTGGCCTAAAAAAGGATGCTTCTATTGATGATATAAAGAAGGCGTTTCGAAAAAAGGCCATGCAGTATCATCCGGATAAAAACCCAGGCGATAAGGTGGCAGAAGAAAAATTCAAAGAGGTTAATGAAGCATATGAAGTACTATCAGATTCAGATAAAAGAGAAAAATATGACCGATTTGGTTTTGCTGGTATAGATCCGAATGCAGCATATGGACATGGACGGGCTCAAGGCACAGGGTTTGGCGGGTTTTCTGGATTTGGAGGTCAGGGTGGTTTTCAATACACATATGGTAATTTTGATGGAGCACAATATGGCACGTATCAAGATATTTCTAGCAGCGATTTTGATGATATATTGAGTTCTATTTTTGGCAGTGGATTTGGCGGCGCGCAAAGAAGGAATATGCCGAGAAAAGGAGCCGACCTTAAGACAAATTTAACGATTACATTTGAAGAAGCTGCCTTTGGAACGAAGAAAAAGATTAGACTTAATGATAAAACAATTTCTGTTACAATTCCTGAAGGTGTAGATAACGGCTCAAAAATCTCGCTGAAGGGGCAAGGGCAGCCAGGCAAGAATGGAGGGGCTAACGGCAATTTAATAGTAGAGATTAATGTGAGGCCACACAGCAAGTTTATAAGGAAAGGTTCAGACATTTATATAGATGTGCCGATAACGCTTACTCAGGCTGTTCTGGGGACGAAAATCATTGTTCCAACACTAAAGGATAAGGTCTCATATAACGTCCCAGCGGGGACACAGCCTAACACGTTATTTAGACTAAAGGGAAAGGGTATAAAGGACTTAAAGAGCAATAAGATCGGAGACCTCTATGTAAAAGTTCTGGTGAAGATACCAACAAATCTCACCGCTGAGCAGCGTGATTTGTTTGAAAAACTAGAAAAGACGCTTAATTGATAATAAGTCAGTAGAGTTTACTAGGCATTTAATGTGCATTTTGGATGATTTGGAGGTAGAAAATATGAAGAATGTGACACTTCTAACTACGAGTACTTGTCCATACTGTAAAATGGCAAAGGATTTTTTAGTGCAAAATAAAATCCACTTTATCGAGAAAGATGTAAATGTGGATGCGCAGGCACGCTATGAAATGACGAGTAGAAATATTACCGGCATACCTGCGTTTATAATAGGAAAAGATGTAGTTGTAGGATTAGATAAGGCTAAGGTGCTTGAGCTGGTGGATCATCGTATAGTAAAGTGTATAAATTGTAACACATCAGTACGAGTACCAACCAAGGTAGGAAAAATTAAAGCAAGATGTCCGAAATGCAAATCTGCGCTTTGATTTGATAAAAAATGCAAAGAAAAGTGTAAAATTGCATTTATAGTAGCAATAAATTTTATTGTTACATATTATGAACCAAATAACGTAAGTACAGGAGGTAGAGTAATATGCAGCAATATATCGTAAGGCCGAATGATACATTGTTTTTAATCGCAAAAGAATTTAATGTTCCGCTGGCTCAACTGATCAACGCCAATCCGCATATAACAAATCCAAATGTTATCCACCCGGGGCAAACCATAATAATACCAGATTTAATACCAATACCAAACCAATTGTTGGTAATTGAAACTAATGCGGAGGAAATCATAGACGATCTATATGCAAGAGACATACAAACCGTTCGGAATAAGATAGAAGTAATTAAAATGAATATGCAAGACGTACTCCCACAGCTGCGGCAGGCATTTGTACAAGAGAATATTATAAACGAACTTAACCAAGCCATAAGGAACTTAGAAAGATATACAATTCAAGAAAGACTGTTTCCGGCAATGTCACAGGCAAATCAAATTACACGTTTCGTTGCAGATGCATTAGATTTTTTTAAGATAATAATTCCGCCGGATGTTCGTAGATTAGCTTATTTTGCTAGACAGATAATAATTAATATTGAACAAAATGATTGGGGCGAAGCGAGAAACAACTATGACAGAGCCCTTAACGTGTGGAATAGGATAAAGCCGGAGCTTGATGCTGCAAATAGCGAGGATATTGATTACATGGAACGTGTATTAGAAAATCTGGATGAATCTATTAGGAGGCAACAGTACTCATCAACGATCCGAAATGCAATACTTATGGTCGATGCAGCCGATGCATTGGCGAGTATATTTTTTGAACGAAATAGATAGCGCTGCTAATTATATGAGTAAAAAATCTAAAAGAGAATGAGGTTATAGTCATAATCATTAAAAGTGACGATAACCTCATTCTCTTTTTTAAATATACATTTACTTAGGAAATAAATAGAAAAAAATAATTCGCACAAATACAGTAAAAATGATAGAATGGGTATACGGTTTAGAAATGCTCGGCAAATGTGGTTATGGAACAAAATTAGTATGAAACCGTCTAAAAAATATGATTACTAATTTAGGAGGTATTATAATGAAATGTAAGAGGAGATGGATTGTTCTCTTAAGTTTGGTTCTTGTTTTGAGTATGTTCGGGTTAACCGGCTGCGGGACGGATAACGGTGCACTTGAACCAGGAGGCGAATTAGATGAACAAACCTACAATGCAACACTATTTTTCTCAAATGAAGAATATGTAGCGATTGGTGATGAATCGCTGGAAAAATACTTGGTGTATGAAAGAGAATTTAGTGCAATGCCGGGTGATGCATATTTCTATGCCGTTGAGATGCTAAGAAACCCACCCGAAGAGGGATACAGTACGTCGATCACCGATAAGATAAAATTTAACGATATATATATGGCAGGAGATACGGTTTATGTAGACCTTGATAGCAACGGACTCAACGGAGGTTCGTTGGAAGAGGCCTATTTGATTGGGCAAGTAGTCAATACCCTAATAAATACATTTGCAGAGGTTCAACAGGTACAATTTGTGATCGATGGTGAGGTCGCTGAAAGTCTAATGGGACATATTGATGCATCGTCCCCATTTACCAAAGATGTATTTGATGAGTAATCGGATATGGTTAAATATGAATTAATTCGTTCAATGAGAAAGACGCTTTCACTCCATATCAGACGAGATGGAAGCATTGTGGTAAAAGCACCACTTACAGCAAGTATCGAATATATAAATTGCTTTATTAACAGGAAACAGAATTGGATACAAAATACTCAGAAAAAGATTTTGACCATGAAGGCTAACAGTCAAACTATCGAATTGTCTTCTAAGGAAGAAGCTCTATATAAAATGAAGGCAAAGGAACACTTGCAGCTGAAATGTCAATTATTCTCCCGAATCATGGGGATCCAATATGGTACTATAAAGATTAACGGCGCCAGGACTCGATGGGGCTCCTGCAACAGCAAGGGGGATATAAACTTTTCTTATAGACTTATTTTCGCACCTGAAGACCTAATCGATTATGTTGTGGTGCATGAGCTTACTCATATAAAAGAAATGAATCATTCCGCAAATTTTTGGGCTATCGTAGAAGAGACAATGCCAGATTACAAGGAAAGAAGAAAAAGACTAAGGGATTTTCAGTACAGTTTAGAGATAGTAAAGCTTTAATATTCAAGCTTTTAATATTAAAACGTGAGCATTAAAGATATTAGAGACATCCACTTTTGAGGATGTCTTTACTTTATTAATTAATTATGTTATATATGGGAAAGTGATTTTGTTACATACTTCGAATAATGGAGGAAACATATGAAGCAGAATGAAATCAGGGATATTAGCCTTGCTCCTTCTGGCAGGCAAAAAATAGAATGGGTTAAAAACAACATGCCCCTTTTGAATGGACTTGAGGAACAGTTTTTATGCGAAAAGCCATTTCAGGGAGTGAGGATCTCACTTTCCGTACACTTAGAAGCGAAGACAGCATATCTTTGTGAGGTTCTTGCAGCTGGCGGTGCGGAGATGGCGGTAACAGGAAGCAATATTCTGTCAACTCAGGATGATGTGGCGGCAGCTCTTGCGGAAACCGGAATGAAGGTATACGCATACCATGGGGCAACAATTGAGGAATATAACAGACATATTGAAATGACGTTGACTCACAAGCCAAACATCATCATCGATGATGGCGGGGATTTGGTAGGCCTCATTCATAGTTCGAGACCTGATCTGGGGAAAGAGGTTTGGGGTGGCTGCGAAGAGACTACTACCGGGGTTATTCGTCTTAAATCTATGGAAAGAGAGGGAATCCTGAAATTCCCAATGATTGCAGTTAATGATGCTAAGTGCAAGCATATGTTTGACAATCGCTATGGCACTGGACAGTCAGTCTGGGACAGCATTATGAGAAATACAAATCTGATTATTGCCGGAAAAACTGTTGTTGTTGCCGGTTATGGCTGGTGCAGCAGAGGCATAGCTTTGAGGGCAGCAGCATTAGGCGCAAAGGTGATAATTACTGAAATAGATCCTGTTAAGGCGATTGAAGCAAAAATGGATGGTTATGATGTAATGACCATGAAATCTGCCGCTCCTAATGGGGATATCTTTGTAGCGGCTACTGGCTGCGAGCATGTAATTACAGTGGAACATATGCTTACTATGAAGGACAGGGCAATTTTGACTAATGCAGGTCATTTCAATGTTGAGGTAGATATATCAGGTCTTGAAAAGGCAGCAGTAGAAAAAAAAGAAGTCCGCAATAATATCATGGGGTATAAGCTCCCTAACGGAAAATGGGTTAATGTAATTGGAGAAGGCAGGTTAGTTAATATTGCTGCTGCAGACGGTCATCCTGCTGAAATTATGGATATGAGCTTTGCAGTTCAGTGTATGTCGGCTCTTTATATTCTTAAAAATCGCGGCAAGCTGGAGAATAAGGTCATCAGTGTTCCGGCAGAAATAGATGAAATAGTTGCAAGGAAAAAGCTGGAAGCCTGGGGCATAGAGATAGATAAGCTAACTGAAGATCAGGAAAAATACTTGGCAAGCTGGAATGTTTAAATATAATTATTAAATATTATGTAGAAGGGAGTCTATAAAGAATCATATGAAATTTGCAAGCCGATTGGAGCGACTTCAGGATAAAGCATTGTTAAACGCTATGGAGCTGACTGAAACGGAAGATATGATTTCATTTGCTGCTGGGTTTCCTTCGTCTGATACTTATCCAGTTGAAGCAATCAAAAACTCTTTTATCCAGGTTCTTGAACTGGAGGGCAAGGAAGCGTTGAGCTATTGTTCCACAAGCGGTCACATCAAATTAAGAAAATTGCTAGCAAAAAGAATGCAAGATCGATTTAAACTAGATTTTAAAACAGAAGAGATTGTAATTACAAGCGGTTCACAACAGGCTTTAGATATGAGCGGCATGCTGTTTATTAATAAAGATGATGTGGTACTGTTTGAAACCCCATCGTATTTAGGAGCTGTCAATGCATTAAGGGCCTATGAGGCTGAGCTGGTTGCTTTGCCTACCGATGAAAACGGTCTAACAATGGACTCCTTAAAGCAAGCAATGGATCGATACGGTGAACGGGTTAAGCTAATTTATGTTATTCCTGATTTCCAGAATCCTACAGGCAGAAGTTGGTCTGTCGCCAGAAGAACGGAGTTTATTGAATTTATCTCTGCATATGATGTACCTGTAATAGAGGATGCAGCGTATTCAGAATTGTCTTTTGAAAATAAATTGGAAAGCCCTTTAAGTTTTTACGATAAAAAAGGACAGGTAGTATACGTTGGAACATTTTCCAAAATATTCTGCCCTGGCCTTAGAGTTGCATGGCTTTGTGCCAGAAAGGATTTGATGGAAAAATATTTGATTTTGAAAAATGCGGCAGATCTATCATCTTCAGCCATAGCTCAAAGGCAGATGGCATATTATCTACAGAACTATGATCTAGATAACCATATTAAGTGGATAGTGGGTCGCTACAAGGAACGGCGTGATCATATGATGGAAGTAATTGATCGGGAATTTCCTCAGGAAACTCGATATTCAGTTCCCCGAGGCGGTCTTTTTATTTGGATAGAACTGCCCGAAAACAAAGATTCCAGAATTCTGCTCAGAAGAGCACTTGTTGAAAAAGTTGTTTTTATGCCGGGCGGTTCTTTTTATCCAAGCGGCGTTAAGAACAATGAATTTAGATTAAATTTTTCTAACATGTCTCATGACGAGATCGAAAAAGGAATTACTATTCTTGGAAAGATAATACGAGAGTATTTGTCAGAATGAATATAGTGCCGCTATTAATTGTACACACTTAAAGCTTTCTTTAAATAGTATGTTGGTACAGTAAAAAGTTTGCCCTCAGGCAAACTTTTCTATCTTGTGTAACAGTTGCAGAATATGATTACCAGCAATAGGAAGAAAAAGAGTAAGCTGGTATCAATTCCTTCTCCACCAAGGAGTCCACATCTTTCTGACATTTTTTAATCACCTGCTCCTATAAAAATAATAATTTTTAATATAATTTATGAAGCGGCGATTGAATGTGTTACAAAACTTCCTATTCATTTAATAAGCGAAGTGCATTTTTTATTCTTTCCTTTGTTTTTTCTTCACCTAGTATTTGTTGTATTTCCCAAAGATCAGGAGATGAAGCCCGACCCATCAGAGCAATGCGTATCACAGTACTGACATCTCCCACATGGCCTTTATAAAGCTCAGGATTTTTTTTATAGTCTTTTGGCTTTGCGGCATATCCCTCGTCCGATGCAATTTGGCGAATTTTTTCGAACCACTGAGTCTGATCGTCCTGATGATTATAGCTTTCCAAGTATGCAGATAGAATTGATTTTATGTCACTGTTACTGACATTTTCAGGGTAAGGATCTTCCACCTTAAAATAATCATCGTAAAAGTAGCTGATAAACTCAAACATCTGGCGTGCAAACACGAAATCTTTTCGCGGTTTATTACCACTTCTCCCTAAATCAAGTATCTTAATGAGATAGTCTTTGTCTTTTTCAAGGATGTCCGTTATCTCAGGTCTGTACGATTTCGACCAATCTATCAAAAACCGACTCAGTTCTGTTCCGGGAATATTCACTAGAACATCTTTACTGATGTCATTGAGCTTATCCAGGTCGAACAGAGTTCCCGAGTTGCTCATTTTTTCAACAGTAAATTCAAATGATTCCAAAGGAGCGTTTGGGTTTTCCATACGCCATTCCTCATAATTGGAATTAAGAATCGTAAGCAGATATTCTCTTACTGCCTTTGGATGATAACCTTCACTTCTATAATAATCTAAAGAAAGTTCAGGGTCTTTCCTCTTTGAAAGCTTGCGCCTATTTCCATTTTCCATTTTCATCAATTGTGCTGTATGACAGTAAACAGGCAACGGCCATCCAAGTGCATTGAACAATTCCACATGAATTGGGAGTGAAGGCAGCCATTCTGCACCTCTAACAACATGAGTAGTTCTCATTAAATGATCATCAACTACATGTGCAAAGTGGTAGGTAGGAATACCATTTGCTTTAAGCAATACTACATCTTGATTATTTTCAGGCATCACAAGGGTACCCCTTATTCCATCTTCGACAGTTATTATTTTTATATCCTCGTCCTTACATTCATGTGTTCCTTGAGATTTCAATCTTATAACAAAGGGTTCATTATTATTAAGCCTACTTTGGATTTCCTCAAAAGATAGGTTCCTATGCTTAGCCCATTTTCCATAATAGCCAGAATTCTCCTTAAGGCGTTCTTGCTTTTCTCTGATTTCATTCAACTCTTCCTCGGTGCAAAAACAGGGATAAGCCTGTCCGCGGCTAATCATCTGCTTAACATATGTCTGATAAATCTCCGAACGTTGACTTTGGTAATAAGGACCATAATCTCCTTTTTCACCATCTTTTGTAACACCTTCATCAAAGGTTACCCCAAAATACTCTAAGGAGGAAATGATTGCTTCTACTGCTCCTTCCACCTGTCTTTTATCATCTGTATCCTCTATTCTTAAATAAAATATGCCGCCGCTTTGATGTGCAAGGCGTTCATCCACAAATGCACCATAAAGGTTTCCCAAGTGAATAAAACC
>DUPP01000147.1 GCA_012838265.1 Clostridiales bacterium | reverse complement strand
CAGCACTAAGCTAATAAACCATTTTCCCGCATGCCCGTTTCTTTTATGCTTTAATCTCATAAAAAAACCCCCAAGCAATTTAGCATATGCTGCTTAGGGGATTATTGTTACACTTTTTGATCAATTACTACGATTTAAGGCTTAAATTTATTGTTTTGGGTTTAATATACCTCTAGTTTGTTGAGCTCTTCAAGAAATTTTGGGTTTAAAATTTTTAAGTGTGTGCCCTTCATACCTAAAGAACGAGATTCTATTATCCCAGCGCTCTCAAGTTTTCTAAGAGCATTTACGATAACTGATCTGGTAATACCGGATTTGTCTGCAATTTTACTGGCAACCAAAAGACCTTCTGAACCATTCAGCTCAGCAAAAATACGCTGTACAGCCTCAATTTCCGAGTAGGACAAGGTACCGATAGCCATTTGAACTATGGCTCGCTTTCTTTCTTCTTCTTCACGCTCTAAATTTTTTCGTCGCTGAATTTCTAGCCCTACAACAGTTGCACCATACTCTGCCAGAACCAGATCCTCATCATCAAATTCAGGCTTGTACCTTGCGAGGAGCATGGTACCCCACCGCTTACCTCCTCCTAAAATCGGAACGATAGTAAGCAGCTTATCATAGGTGTCATAATCGTACTTAAAAATTTCCATCGATGCTTCTCCCGTTAAGTTGGCTTCCGTTTCCTCCACCCGCATAAATCCTTCATTGTATTCGTTAGGGAATTTTTCCCTACCGGTTTCAGGATCGGTTATTGTAGTGCTGTCAGTCTTAATCTTATAATGAACCCCTATTACCTTACCCTTAGTGTTTGCGATATAAACGTTTGCATCTAGCAGGTCGCTTAAAATTTCGCATAGATCATCAAAAGAGAATACACCTGATGCACTTTCCTGCAATAACCAATTCAACTTTCTTACTTTATTCAAAATGTCGTTTCCCATTTGGCTCCTCCATCTTATGGTACAATAAAATTAACCCTGACTATATTATTATAACTTAAATTGTTCGAAAGTAAAATAATTTTTTGACTTTTCAAAAAATTACTTTAAAATTATTCAATATATATACTTAAAACAATTCAAGGCTTACGTCACAGTCTGCAAGCCTGTTTTGTAAGCCCCTTGCGAAATAATATTCTCTTATTTAGTTGAGCATAATGCAAGCGTTATTTACAATATATATCTGTCTATATCATCAGCATGTATCCTATCGGCAAACTTCTCTTTTACATATTCTTTATCTATTATTATTTCTTCTTCATCCATATCAGGAATATTGAACGAAATGTCTTCCAGTAACTTTTCCATAATTGTATGAAGTCTTCTGGCTCCTATATTTTCAGTCTGTTCATTTGCCAAATATGCCATTGTAGCTATTTCTTCTACAGCATCGTCCGTAAAAGTTACGTTGATTCCTTCAGTCTCAAGCAACATCTTATGCTGTTTTATCAATGCATTTTCAGGAACGGTCAATATTTGAACAAAGGCTTCTTTTGTGAGATTTTCAAGCTCAACACGAATTGGGAATCTCCCCTGAAGCTCAGGTATCAAATCTGTTGGCTTTGCAATATGAAATGCCCCTGCACCAATAAATAGAATATGGTCTGTTTTTACAGGTCCATATTTTGTGTTAACAACACTTCCCTCTACTATAGGCAGAATATCTCTTTGGACTCCTTCTCTGGATACATCCACTCCTGAGCGATAACCCCCACCTGAAGCGATTTTATCGATTTCATCAATGAATATTATGCCGTTCTGTTCTGCATTTTCCAAAGCTTCTGCTGTTACTTGGTCCATATCAATAAGATTTTGTGCTTCCTGCTCTATGAGTATTTTTCGAGCATCCTTAACACGAACCTTTTTCTTTTTCTTTTTTTGCGGCATCATATCCCCGAATATGTTTCCGATATTTATGCTCATCGATTCATTCCCGAGGTCCAGGCTGCCTCCTTTTGGGCTTTCATTGACTTCGATTTCAATATATTGTTCTTCCAGCAGTCCATCTTTTAACTGCTGGCGCACCTGTTCTCTTGCCAATTCAACATCAACTTTTTCTGGTTCTTCGTTTGTGCTAGATTCAGACTTTTGCTGTTGATGTTGGTTAGATTGAAAACCGCCACCCAGAATAAAGTCAAACGGTCCCCTAACACCTCCCGAGCTTTGCGTAGACTTTTTCTTGCTGGGGATAATCGCTTCGATAATCTTTTCGTTAGCAATCTCCTCTGCAATTGAATACTTTTCCTGGAGCCTCATTTGCTTAGTGATACGTATAGATGCTTCCACTAAATCTCTAACCATAGAATCAACATCACGCCCCACATAACCTACTTCTGTAAATTTCGTGGCTTCTACCTTTACAAATGGTGCATCCATCAGCTTTGCCAGCCTGCGCGCTATTTCAGTTTTACCTACTCCGGTAGGTCCCATCATGAGAATGTTTTTCGGAGTGATTTCCTCTCTCATTTCTTCAGGCAATAGGCTCCTGCGGTACCTGTTGCGAAGTGCTACTGCAACCGATTTCTTAGCACTATCCTGGCCAATAATATATTTATCGAGTTCTTTAACAATTTCTTTTGGAGTCATTTTATATAATGTATTCATTATTTTTCCTCCCTTACCAGCTTTTCTACGGAAATATTGTCATTCGTATACACGCATATAGAAGAAGCAATTTTTAAAGCTTCCCTTACAATTTCCTCTGCGTTCATATCTGTATGCTTATACAGCGCATTTGCTGCTGCATAGGCAAAATTGCCGCCTGAGCCTATCGCTACAAAGTTTTCATCTGGTTCAATGACTTCACCGTTTCCAGAAATGACAAGCAAACTCTCCCTGTCTGCAGCCACCATCAGGGCTTCCAGATTTCTCATTATCTTATCTGACCTCCATGTCTGAGCAAGTGCTACTGCTGCACGCTTCAGATTGCCCGCATGCTCTTCTAGCTTCTTTTCGAACTTGTCTGTAAGCGTGAATGCATCTGCCACAGATCCTGCAAACCCTGTTAATACTGAATTTTTATATATTTTTCTGACCTTTTTTGCAGTCTGTTTCATTATAGAGCTTTGACCCATGGTTACTTGACCGTCACCACCGATACAAACGTCATTCTCACTTCTTCTAACAGCTACAATTGTAGTCGCATGAAATTCTCCCATTCAATGTACCTCCCTATTAAATTAATCCTTACTATTCTTTATACCCGCATTCTGGATTAGAACATATAAAATTTGATGTCTTTGACTTTTTTTCCATAAGCAAGGACGAACACTCTGGGCATTTTCTATTTACTGGTTTATTCCAGTACAGCTTATTGCATTCAGGAAAACCGCTGCATCCGTAAAACACCCTGCCTTTTTTACTTTTTCTTGTAACTATATCTTTGCCGCAATCTGGACACTTGACATCAATTTTATTGATGATAGGCTTTGTGTTTTTACAGTCGGGATATCCTGAGCATGCAAGAAATTCTCCAAATCTGCCATGCTTGATTACCATCTGCTTCCCACAGTTTTCACAAAGTTCATCAGTTAATTCATCCTCTATCGTGACTTTCTCTATTGTTTCTTCTGCTACTTTAAGCTCCTGCTCCAGAGTTTTATAAAAGTCAGATACTACAGTCTTCCATTCTATATTTTTAATCTCAATATCATCAAGCTTATCTTCCAGTTCTGCTGTAAAACCTACATCCACGATCTCTTTAAAATATTTTTCCATTAATTCTGTTACGATAAATCCAAGCTCAGTAGGTTTAAGAGCTTTATTTTCTCTCGTTACATATTTACGTTCTATAAGCGTTGCGATTATCGGTGAATAAGTACTTGGTCTGCCTATATTCTTTTCCTCAAGATCCTTTACAAGTGTGGCTTCACTGAATCTTGGAGGTGGCTGAGTAAAATTCTGCTCACTTAAAAGCTCGACCAAATCAAGCGCATCTCCAACTTCAATATGTGGGAGCATCTTTTCTTTATCTTCATCACCGCTATTATTATATACTCTTAAATAGCCGTCAAATTTTAATTTTGATCCTGATGCTTTAAATAAATAATCTCCGTTGCTTATTTCCGCACTTACGCTGTCATAAACTGCCGGAGCCATACGACTTGCCACAAACCGAGACCAAATAAGCTGATAAAGCTTATACTGGTCCCTTGTAAGCGATTCTTTGATATCATCAGGATGAAGCGTTACAATGCTTGGCCTTATTGCTTCGTGGGCATCCTGAACGTCCTTCTTTTTATTGGAATAAACATTGTTTCCTATATACTCTGGTGAATAGGTGTTTTTAATATATTCAATGACTGACTGCTGGGCTTCATCCGAAACCCTGACTGAGTCGGTACGGATATAGGTAACCAAGCCTATTGTACCATGCCCTTTTATTTCGACTCCTTCGTAAAGCTGCTGAGCGACGATCATCGTTTTCTTCGTATAAAAACCAAGCTTATTTGATGCTTCCTGCTGAAGACTGCTTGTCGTAAATGGAGGGTTTGGTTTTCTTATTCTTTCCTTCTCCTCGACCTTCTGTACTATAAATCCTTTCGGATCAAGCGAGGATTTGATATGATCGGCTTCTTCTTTATTCGATACCGTAAGCTTTTTCCCTTTAAATCCAGACAATTTTGCAGTAAACTGTTTCTGTTTTTCTTTACTTGAATTCTTTAATACGGCTGTGATATTCCAGTACTCCTCAGGTACAAATGCCTGAATAATCTTTTCTCTGTCGCATATTATTTTTAACGCAGCTGACTGAACCCTGCCGGCACTTAATCCCCTTCTTATCTTTCTCCAAAGTAAAGGACTGATTTTATATCCCACCAGACGATCTAACACTCGCCTTGCCTGCTGAGAATCTACCAATTTTTTATCTATTCGTCTCGGATTTTTAACCGCATTTTGAACAGCTTTCTTAGTGATTTCATTAAATACGATTCTACTTGGCTCATCTTCATCGATGCCTAGCAAATAAGCAATGTGCCAGGAAATTGCCTCACCTTCCCGGTCAGGGTCGGTTGCCAGGTATATTTTACTGGCATCTTTAGCTTCCTTTTTCATTGCTTTGATTACATCGCCTTTTCCTCTTATGTTTATATATTCAGGTTCAAAGTTGTTCTCAATATTAATCCCAAGCTTACTTTTCGGCAGATCTCTTACATGACCTACCGAAGCGATAACTTTATATTTACTTCCAAGGAATTTGCTAATCGTTTTTGCTTTCGATGGAGATTCCACTATTACTAATTTTTTTTCTGTCATTATCTTCTCCCTTCGATAGTGCTTTATAAGAATAGATTATATTTCCAAATGTTTCAATTTGCAACAAAAACTTTTCCCATGGCAGTATGCAGAAGTCCTTTCATCTCCAAGATTGTAATGATTGCATTGACCTCAGAAGGAAGTTTTCCAATGCTCCTGCATATTAAATCTATTGTGGTTTCTCCTGCATGAAGAATATGCTCATATACTTCTTTTTCGTCCTTCCCTAGATTAATCCCTGTTAAATCTATATCAGCCGATCTAGCTATACCCAATTCATCTATTATATCATCAAGAGTGATTAATGGAATAGCCCCATCTTTAATAAGCTTATTTGTCCCAAGACTGCACATACTATTTATATTCCCTGGTAATGTATAAATATTCCTACCTTGTTCAGCTGCATATTCTGCTGTAATTAGAGAACCGCTGCTTATTCCCGCCTCAATAACAATAGTTCCTATAGAAATTCCACTGATGATACGATTCCTTAGTGGAAATCGAAAAGGTAATGGAGGTGTACCAGGTTCATACTCTGACATAATCAAACCATCTTCCTTTAGTATTCTTTCTCTAAGACCTTTATTTTGCGCAGGATAACATATATCGATTCCGCAGCCCAAAACTGCAATAGTTTTTCCATTGTTCTCTACAGCTCCTTTATGAGCAAATGAATCTATTCCGTATGCCATTCCACTGACAACAACTATACCATATTGTGACAGCTTTTTAGCAAATTCAAAAGCAGCCCATTTTCCATAAGAAGTAGCCTTTCTTGCCCCTACAACTGCTATAGAAGGCATGCTGGCAATCTGGATATTTCCCATATAATATATAATTTTTGGAGGATTACTGATATATTTCAATAGTTCTGGATACTCCTTATCGCCGATCTTTACCTGTTTCACAGTATTCATAACAACCTCCATAAATAGCTAGAGTCCTCTGTACATCTTATCTAAGTTTCTGTACTGGATTGCTTCAGCGATATGCATAACTTTGATTCTTTCAGCACCCTCCAAGTCGGCTATGGTTCTTCCCATCTTTATAATCTTGTAATACGCTCGTGCACTCAATGATAATCGCGTAAACGCATCTTCAAGCATTTTTTTCGTCTCTTTGTCCAAAGTACAGTATTTTTTTATATGGCTAGGACTTAACTGGGAATTATATGATATATTTTCACTTTTATAGCGCTCAAGCTGAATCTGTCTTGCCAATTCAATCTCGCTCTTCATCGTTGCAGAGTCCTTATATAACGAATTTACTGCTTTCTCTGATAAACACCCCAATTCCGAATTTTCCGGCTCTAAAAGCTTCATGTATTCCAAGTCCCGATATTTTACTGGCATTATCTCGATGTGCATATCAAAACGATCTATAAGAGGTCCGGAAATCTTAGACAGGTAATTTCGTATCTGAATATGTGAACAGGTGCACTCATGTGTAGAATCTCCATAATATCCGCAAGGGCACGGATTCATAGAAGCTAAAAGCATAAATTTTGCCGGGTATGAAACACTCCCTTTATTTCTGTTTATATCAACCCTTTCATCCTCAATAGGCTGCCTTAACATCTCCAAAATATTTCGGTTGAATTCAGGGAGCTCATCCAAGAACAGGACTCCGAAGTGTGCCAATGACACTTCCCCTGGCTTCGGGCTTGCTCCACCTCCCACCAAGGCGGGTCCGGATATAGTATGATGAGGAGAACGAAATGGTCTTTCTTCGATAATGGGGCAGTCAGGTGTGAGTTTTCCGGCGATGCTATAAATCTTAGTGATCTCAAGCTTTTCATTATATGTTAAGTCGGGCAGAATACCCGGCATTCGTTTAGCCATCATTGTTTTTCCAGAGCCCGGTGGACCAATCATCAGCAGATTGTGTGATGCAGCGGCACTTATTTGCAGAGCCCTTTTTACATTCTCATGTCCGGCAACATCTCTGAAATCCAGGTTTATCAGATTTTTCTTTTTTGTATCAGATCTCCTCTTTTTAAAAGGAGATATCTTCATTCTATTTTCAAAAAACGCGGTAATCTCATTTAAATGACAAACCGGGTATAGCTTTACATCAACTATCGCTGCAGCTTCTTCCGCATTATCCATAGGCAAAATAATTTTCTCTATTCCCTGGTTTCTTAAACCAATCACTAAAGGTAAGGCACCATCTATTCTGTTAACTCTTCCATCCAAGGAAAGCTCGCCAAGGAACGCAAATTCACTTACCTTTTCCTTTGCGATATAGCCGACAGCAGCCATAACTCCTAATGCGATAGGAAGATCAAAATGAGTTCCTTCTTTTCTGGTGCTGGCTGGCGACAAATTTATTATGATTCTTTTTGCCGGGAACTTATAGCCCGAATTAACAATTGCCGCACGGATTCTTTCCTTTGATTCTTTAACTGTTGTGTCTGGTAAGCCAACAACATTAAATGCAGGAAGCCCCGGAGATAGATCCGTTTCTACAATAACCTGCTCGGAAATCAAGCCATATAAAGATCCGCTTATAATTTGTGAATACATAATGTTTACCTTTGTGCATTTTCAAGATGATGAAGATAATGCTTACCACCTTTTATAAGTATTTCAATTACATCTATTCGCATATCATATGTTTCCATAGAGGAAACCATTGCATAGTATGTAGCTGCCTTTTTTAAGTGCCTGAATTTTTCTGAAGTGATTGCTTCACAGGGTAGTCCAAATTTTTGATTTCTTCTTGTTTTTACTTCTATGAATACGAGAACAGTCCCATCCATTGCAATAATATCAATCTCTCCCAGCCTACAGCGAAAATTCCTTTCAAGAATTTTATAACCCTTATTAATTAGAAAACGTTCCGCTAAATCTTCTCCATAGCTGCCTATAGACATTTAATCACCTTTATTTATCTTATTTTACATATATTACCATATACTATTATTTATGTCAAACAAAATAAACGCACCCTAGGAATTAAGATGTACTCCCGTAAGGTGCATAGTTTACTTAATTGTTTGACTTATTAAATACCTAATAAAATACCTATTAATAATTACCTATTCTAAATGTCCAGTCAGCATTTTTTGATTCACAATATCAAGATACTCATGGTTATTCTCTCTGACGAATTTCATACTGCAAGAATCTCCATGGCCTGGATAAATCGTTATTTCATCACTCCATAGACTTATTATATTGAGTATCGAGTTCTCCATTTCCTGAGGAGAGCCACCTGCTAAATCAGTTCGTCCAAGGTCAACGTCAAAAATAGTATCGCCGGTAAATGCGACTTTGCTTTTCTCTGAGTAATAACAGACACTGCCCTTAGTGTGACCAGGTGTATTTATTACCTTGATCTTTTCATTTCCTAGATACAATGTATCCCCAGACTCGAGCAGTTCAGCTTCCTTTTTATAACTATTGCCATCTGCCTTGTGGATATAGACGGTACAACCAGTGGCTTCTTTTATTATATCTACTCCGCCTACATGGTCATGATGGTGATGAGTCAATAGAATCCCTTTCAAATTCAGCCCTAATTCTTCTACAATCTTTATAAACTTTTCTCCATCATAGCCTGGATCAATTATAAAGCATTCTCCCTGCTCCTTGTCATAAATTATATAACCGTTGCTCTCCAGAATTCCTCCTACTAATCTTTTGAATTTCATAAATATTCCCCTCATCTCTAATATTACCTAATGTCTGTTCCATTCAGAAACAGATAACTGACAGAGAATTTTTTGTTTAGCTTATTATATATATTTTAGCTGATAAGAATATAAATGACAAATAAATATTGATTTCAATAATAATAGTGGTACAATATAGCTTATCCTCAATTGATAAACTAATATATGTCAAGCTTTGATTTTAGTACGGAAAGAAGGTTTGTACATGAAAATAGCTATTGTCGGTGCCGGTAAACTGGGCATAAAAATTACAGAAGCTCTTCTGGGTGGAGATCATTCTGTAACCATAATAGATAAAAATGAGACATTGCTTCAAAAACTCAGCTCACACTATGATCTCATGACGGTAACTGGTAACGCAAAGCAGATCAGCCTTCTTGAGAATATCGAAATCGGTACGTATGATTATTTAATAGCTGCAACTAATTCCGATGAAAAGAACATAGTTATATGTACATTTGCCAAGACACTGGGCTGCAGGAAGGTTATTGCCAGAGTCAGAGACCCTGAACATATGAATCAGTTAGATTTTATTAAAAATACTATGAATATTGATTTCATCGTAAACCCTGATCTTTCTATCACTATGGAAATATATAAATTCTTAATTGAAAAATATTCATTAAGCAACGGTATATTTTCCAGCGGCAAAATTGCTTTAGCTGAATTTTTTATTGGGAAAACACCTGAATTCATTGATAAAAATGTTCATTACGTAAACGAAGCCTTGGGTAATATGCATGTGGTTGCAATCTCGCGAAATGGGAAAGTAATAATACCAAGGAAAACGACAGATGTTTATAAGGATGATTTCCTTTACGTAGTAGGAGAAAAAAGTCGTATAGTGAAACTTTGCGATCGTGTTCACGATACAGAAAAATATAATCGTTTGCAAAAGGTGATGATCTTAGGAGGAGGAAAAACCGGCCTTTACCTTTCTCAAAAGCTTTCTGAATTTGGTATATCAGTTAAAATAATTGAAAAAGACAAGGCTCGCTGTCAATATTTGTCGGATCGCCTGGACAATGTGCTAATCCTTCATGGCGACGCGACTGACATAACTCTGCTGGAGGAAGAGAATCTTGATGAAATGGATGCCGTTGTAACTGCAACGGGCTTTGATGAAGAAAATTTACTCCTAGCTTTAATAGCTAAACAGCATGGTGTGGAAGATGTTATTGCCAAAGTAAGCAGAGAAAGTTATACCACGCTAATTGAAAGTATTGGAATCAATATGGCACTTAACCCTCTGGATATGGCTTCCAGTCATATCCTCCGATTCATCCAGGGCTCGAAGCGGGTTTTATTCTCACAACTGATTCAAGGTCAGGCTGAAATGGTTGAAATTATAGCTGACGATCATATGCGTATTGCAAATAAGCCACTGGTTCAAATCGGGCTTCCTGATGGTGTGGTTATCGCGGCTATCCATCGGGGCAATAATGTTATCATTCCCGATGGATTAACTGTAATACAGAAGAACGATAAGGTAATTATTATTAGTTTGCTATCCTCTGTTACAGAACTGGAAAGGTTTATTCGTCCTGGCAGAACCGGTCTTTTCGCTTAACAGAAAATCTTTTTTCTTATATTGACAATAAAATAGACTTGAGAATACAGGCCAATCATCAGTATTGAAGTATCATAAAATGAGGTAGTTAATAGTATCATGGTATTGAATTATAAGGCTATTATAAAACTAATTGGTATCATTTTTACAGTAATGGCCGGATTAATGTTTCCATCTCTTTTATGTTCATATATTTATAATGAGGCAGATGCCGTAAATGCTTTTTGGTTCACCATCATTCCGATGCTGGTTATTGGCAGCATCATTACTCTGACTGTTAAAGCCAACTTTAAATCATTAAGAATACGAGACGGGTTCGCTATGGCAACTCTATGCTGGACTTTGAGTTCAGCTCTAGGTGCTTTTCCTTTTGTAATCTCTGGTTATATTCCCAACTATATTGATGCATTCTTCGAAACCGTTTCGGGCTTTACTACTACGGGATGCTCGATTCTTACCAATGTTGAATTATTACCTAATGGTTTATTATTCTGGCGCTCCTTTACTCATTGGATAGGCGGCATGGGAATATTAATATTTGCCATAGCTTTGATGCCTGCTCTTGGCATTAATGGACAAAGGATTACAATAGCAGATTCTGCCGGACCATCCATTGGAATAATCACACTGCAGATATCACATTCGTTACAAATCCTCTACCTAATTTACATAGGTATTACATTTATTGAGTTCCTTCTTTTAATATTTGGAGGAATGCGCCCTTTTGATGCCATGATCAACACCTTTGGATCATTGGGGACAGGAGGTTTTACTAATTATAATACTGGTATCGCTCACTATGATAGTCTATATTTCGAAATAGTCATTGCAATATCTATGTTTCTAGCTGGAATAAACTTTACTCTGTATTATTATGTACTAAGGGAACGTTGGAAAATTTTTTTTTCTGACAGTGAACTGCGATATTATCTGCTTATAATTTTCACAGCAATCTTATTAATCACATTAAATCTTTGGTTCAGCAATTATTATGACTCAATTGGTAAATCCCTCCGTTATTCTTTTTTTCAATCTATCTCTATCGTAACAACTACTGGCTTCACTACAGCCAATTATGATTTATGGCCAACCTTTAGTAAAATGATTTTGTTTATATTGATGTTCTTTGGAGGCTGTTCTTCTTCAACAAGTGGAGGTATTAAAATAGTTAGAGCACTAGTTTTGTTTAAGTACTTAAAAAAAAGTATATCTGTACGTCTTCATCCAAGAGCGATTGTTTCAATAAAAATAAATGAAAGACCTGTATCAGCAGATACCATTTCTGCTGTGATAAATTTTGTATTCCTTTATATAGGAGTTTTCTTTGCCGGAACTCTGCTGCTATCCTTAGATAATTTCGACCTGATTACCACTGCAAGCGCTGTGGCTACCTGCCTTGGAAATGTTGGACCTGGTTTCAATCTAGTTGGTCCAGAATTAAATTATAGCTTCTTCTCAGATTTTTCCACACTATTGTTATCCTTTGTGATGCTAGTTGGGCGTTTAGAATTATTTACTATGATCCTGCTGTTTACAAGGCAGTTCTGGAATCCCGATAGGTGAGGTATTTTTATGTATTTTAATTATAAGATAATAATTAAGATAGTCGGTATGATTGCTATTATAATTGGAATTGCAATGATTCCATCATTAATATTAGCTTTTTATTATGGCGAAAAAGAAGCTGTGGCAGCATTTATTAAGTCTATCCTGCTGGCTATTTCCATTGGCATAATCATTAGGCTTTCAGTATTTCCTACTACTTCACAAATAAAAATACGGGATGGATTCTTGATAGCTGCTATAAGCTGGTTTGTTGCATCAGCACTTGGTGCATTTCCTTTTCTTTTTTCCGGAGTATCGCAATCATATTTGGACGCTTTTTTTGAATCTGTATCAGGATTTACTACTACAGGGACAACCATTATAAATAATTATCAGGAAATACCTAAAGCTGTTATATTCTGGCGTTCACTTAGCCATTGGCTCGGTGCTATGGGAATACTGGTTCTCGCCATATCCCTGCTGCCTGCATTGGGCATTGGAGGTCTGATGATTGCCAGGGTGGAATCACCTGGGCCAACCGTCGAAAAAACGAAGGCGCGTATTTCTGATTCAGCAAAAATGCTTTATTGGGTTTATATAACATTCACTTTGATAGAAGTTACTCTTTTAAAGATGGGAGGTTTAAGCTATTTTGATGCTTTTACTCATACATTTACAAGTATCAGCACTGGCGGCACGCTTATTTATGCAAATGGAATACAGCATTTCAACAGTATTTATGTAGAAATCGTTATAAGCTTATTCCATATTATAGCTTCAATAAATTTTGTTTTATTCTATAAGCTGTTTAAAGGAAAGTGGAAAGAATTTATTAAAGATTACGAACTTCGCACATTTATCGCTATATTGTCAGTTGCTACAGTCCTAATATCATTTAATTTATGGTTTTCAAACAGCTATGAAGATCTTGCTTCATCTATCAGGCATGCCTTTTTTCAGAGCGCTTCCTTTATATCTACCGCTGGCAATGCTACATCTGATTTCACAATGTGGCCAAGTTTTAGTCAAATGATTCTCTTATGTCTTATGTTAATCGGAGGCTGCTCAGTTTCTACTGCAGGATCAATGAAAGTTATCCGAATAATGATAGTATTTAAGCTTATAGTTAGAGGAATGTACAAAAGACTGCATCCAAACGCCGTAGTCGGTGTCAAAATAGGAACTAAAGTCATTCATTCTGAAATCGTATCCAAAGTCAGCTCCTTTACAATTTTATATTTTACCGTTCTTGTTTTTAGTTCCATATTGTTATCGCTGGAAAACCATGACTTATTAACAACCATAAGTGCAGTGGCAAGTACAATGTCGAATACTGGCATAGGACTTGGGGTTATAGGTCATGATGGAAATTTCAGGATATTTTCTGAGGCTTCCAGGCTATATTTGTCCTTCTTGATGATAGCAGGTCGTTTGGAACTGTTTGCAGTAATTATGTTACTGTCACCTTCATTTTGGAAGGCCGAATAATTTGAACAAAAAAAATATTTGAAATAAAAACAATTGTATCAAACATATTTATAGGGAAAAAGGGAAATCTAAGAACAGGACTATATTCTTTGGGTAAAATACTAATTAATAGGAGGACTATATGCGTGTAAAGGATTTAATGTCTACAACGGTAACCTGCGTGAGACCCGAAACATCAATTGAGCAGGTTGCTAAACAAATGAAACAAGAAAATATCGGTTCTATTCCGGTTTGCAACGACCGCGGTGAAGCCCTGGGGATCATAACAGATAGGGATATCGTTATTCGCTCTGTTTCAAATAATTCAAACGAAAAGAAAACGGCCAAGGATATAATGACAAAGAACTTGATCTGCGCAGAACCGAATATGGATACTCATGAAGCTGCTTTGCTCATGGCAAAATATCAGGTGAGAAGGCTCCCAGTATTAGAAAATAATAAAATCGTAGGTATGCTGGCTATGGCTGATATCGCCCGTAAACCAATCTATGTGGATGAAGCTGGGGATGCACTTTCTGCAATTTCAAAACAAAGCACATTAAACTAATATAATTTCTATAAAACCATAATTCCACTATAATTTCGCTATAATTCCGCTATAAAAATATAATGTAAACTACTGATTTACATTATATTTTTATATGATTACAAAATTTATTTCCCTTTGTTCAAGGTCAACTGATTGTACACGTATCGTTACCCTGTCACCTAAAGTATAAATTTTATTTGTTCTCCTGCCTATAAGCCTGTATTTCGTGTTTTCGAAATCGTAATAATCGTCTTCCAGGGAATCAATCTTTACCATTCCCTCTATAGTATTCTCTATTGTTACGAAGAAACCAAAGCTGGCAACACCACTGATTATACCGTCATATATTTCTCCTACATGATATGTCATATATTCGGCTTTTTTGAGTTTTTCTACTTCTCTTTCAAGTAAAAGAGCCTGTCGTTCTGTTTCAGATGCTATCGAGGCTGCCTTTTCAGTTTTTCTCCTAAGTGATCTGATTCTCTTAATATCTAATTTCCCATGAAGCACTTCTTTAATGATACGATGTATAATTAAATCCGGATACCTTCTAATAGGTGAAGTGAAATGGCAGTAAAATTTTACTCCCAAACAAAAATGACCCTCACATTCTGTTCCATAAAACGCTTTTTTCATTGAACGAAGCATTACAGTATTTACCACGTGTTCCTCAGGTTTTCCTTTTACACTTTTAATTATCTCATTTAGAGCCTTTGGGTGAATATTTTCTGTGTTTCCTTTTAAATTAAGCCCAAAGCTTTGTATGAATCTCTTGAACACCTCGATTTTTTCCACATTGGGAACTACATGAACACGAAAAACAAAAGGAATTCCCATCCAATAAAAATGCTCTGCAATGGTTTCGTTTGCAATTAGCATGAATTCTTCAATAATGCGGTTTGCTACTCGCCTTTCAGCAGTTTCCACATTGATTGGGATCCCCTGCTCATTTAGCGTGATGTATGCTTCGTCAATATCAAAATCAAGGCTTCCCCTTTCATCTCTAGACTTGCGCAGGATCGCCGCTAATTCGTTCATAAGCAGGATGCTATCGTATATTTCTTTGTACTTTTCAATTAACTCCTCATCATTGTTCTCCAGCATATCGGAAACTTCACTATAGATCATCCTGGCTTTCGAATGGATAATACTCTCATAAATTTCATGATTTACTACCTTGCCGTTTTTATTGATTTCCATGCTTATAGACAGCGTCAACCTATCTGCATTCGGATTAAGGCTACAGATTCCGTTAGATAATATTTTAGGAAGCATTGGAATGACTTGATCGATTAAATATACACTATTTCCTCTTTTTAATGCTTCTTTATCTATATGGCTTCCCTCAATAACATAATGACTTACATCAGCAATATGAACACCAAGTAAAAAGTTTCCATTTTCCAGCATTTCTACTGAAACTGCATCGTCCAAATCCTTAGCATCAGCACCGTCCATTGTAATGATAGTCTTATACCGTAAGTCAACTCTTCTATTGATCTCTTCTTGAGTTATTTTCAGCGGTATTTTCTTCGCCTCAGCCTCTACCTTTGAGGGAAATTCCTGCTTCAAATTAAATTGTCGAATTAATGCCTTAATATCTCCCCCGGCTTCTCCACGTTTACTTATTATTTCCGTTATTTTCCCTTCTGCACTGTTATGCTTGTCCGGATACTTATTTATCTTAGCTACCACCATATCCCCGGATTGTGCGCCGTTAAAATCCTTCTTAAGTATGAAAATATCGTCATTTAATCGTTTATCATAGGGTACAACAAAGCCGAAACGCTTGCTTTTTTCAAAGGTCCCGACAACTTCTGTCGTAGCTCTTTTCAAGATATGTTCTATTATACCTTCCCTAGTTGCTCCCGCGACACTGGATGACAGCAGTCTTACTGCAACATAATCTCCATCCATAGCGCCGTTAATGCCATCAGGTGATATGAAAATGTCTTCTTTCTCTCTCGATTCCGATTCAGGTATTACAAAACCAAAGCCCCTTTTATGTTTTGAAAGCGTCCCTTTAACAATTTCTGATTTTTTTGTTTTTTTTAAAATATCTTCTTTCCTTTTCTTTTTTTTAATTATTTTCATATTTATCACCAAAGCTATTCTACTATAAATTGGATATACAAGCTACTGAAAAATGCAAAAGACCGAGAGATGGTACCTGCATATTCTCCGGTCAGCCTGACCTCCTATCCATCATCTCTCGGCCTTTGGCCTACCCTAATATCAAGCACAAAGGCATTACCTCTATGCTCTTAGCCTTTTATTGATTCTTTAGTCCGCGATTCCGCCATTAGTTGTTGATCTTGGATCATTCATTCCTCCATTGACACCGTCATTGGTATTTCCACCATTGTTCGTATTTCCGGCGCCGTTATTATTTCCTCCGCCATATCCATCTCTGACTCCTTCATCTGTAACATCAACATCTGGTACGTCTGGGACTACATTATCATTGGTGGCGCAAGCGGAAAATGTCAACAAAGTACAAATCAATAAAAGCATGAGAAAAGTTTTCCCATTTTTCATTTTTTCATCTCCTCTCTTTCTCAACATTATTATTTACAGTATTTAATTTTTTACGCTAGATAAAAAAGGAAAGTTCTGATTTGAACTTTCCTCTTTATTTTGTTTGATATTTAAAATTTTATAACAGCTGAATCAATTTTTATTTAAAATTAGTCTTCATTGCGAATAATACTTTCAATCTTGTATCCATGCTCATTCAACTTTTCTTCTAGTGCGTCGGTGTTTATAGAGCTGGTTCTGATAACAATGTCACTGTAACCGGAATTTCCTCGATATACGGCTATGTGTGTGATATTAAAATTAAGGTCTTTGAAGATTTCAGCAATATCAGCTAAAATACCTGGGACATCTTGTGCCTGAATCGTAATTCTGCTTCCCGCTTCTCGAAATCCGAGCAAATCAATAAATGCTTCGAAAATATCACTTTCTGTTATTATTCCAATGAGCTTATCATCCTTTACTACCACTAACGTGCCAACCCTGCTATCACGCATTAGCACGGCAGCTTCTTCCAATAGAGCATCCGGAGATATGGTTATAACCTCTTTAGTCATGGCATCACTTACTTTAGTCTTTGCTAATAGATAATTAATTTCATAGATGCTTAGTGTTGTAGCTTTTGTCGGAGAAACCTTTTGAATATCACTGCGTGTCAACATTCCAACAACTTTTTCTCCATTAACAACTGGAACTCTCTTTAGGTTTTTTTCTCGCATCAATTCAATTACATCAGTAATCGGTGCGTCAAAAGCTATAGTGTATGGATTCATAGTCATTCTGTTTTTTACATACATACTATTCCCCTCCTAAATAAGCTTTCTGAATTTCGCTACTTTTTGAAAGCTCCTCTCCTGTTCCGCTCAAAACGATCGAACCGGTTTCAATTACATAAGCCCGATGTGCAATCGATAATGCCATGCTGGCATTCTGTTCTACCAATAGGATCGTAGTTCCTGCACGGTTAATCTCCTGAATGATATTAAATATTTCACGTACCAGCAGAGGGGCAAGCCCCATAGACGGTTCATCAAGCAAGAGTATCCTTGGCTTTGACATGAGACCTCTCCCTATAGCAAGCATTTGCTGCTCTCCTCCTGACAGGGTCCCAGCCATCTGTTTTCTCCGATCACCAAGAATAGGAAATTGCTCAAAGATTTCATCAATGTCCTTTTTAATACTTGCTTTATCTTTTCTAAGAAAAGCGCCCAACTCCAAGTTTTCATATACGCTCATATCCGGAAAAATCCTTCTTCCTTCCGGTACCTGAGAGATTCCTAACTCCACCCTGCTAGGAGCCGGAAGAACTGTGAGATCTTTTCCTTCAAGGAGTATATTGCCGCTAGTAGCTTTGATCAAACCTGATATAGTACGAAGTGTCGTCGTTTTACCTGCTCCGTTAGCTCCTATAAGCGTTACAATCTCCCCTGCATCTACCTTCAGAGTAATATTCTTTAAGGCATGAATAACACCATAATGTACATTAAGATTATTTATCTCAAGCATTGCTAACATCCTCCCCTAAATACGCCTCAATTACTCTCTTGTTTTTCCTAATTTCATCTGGCTCTCCTGAAGCTATTAGCATACCGTAATCCAAAACATAAATTCGCTCGCAAATTTTCATGACGAGTGACATATCGTGTTCAATCAACAATATGGTGAGATCGAATTCCTTACGTATCCAACCGATAATTTCTGTCAATGCTGCCGTTTCAAAGGGATTCATCCCTGCTGCAGGCTCATCCAAAAGCAATAGGGAGGGTTTTGTAGCCAACGCTCTGGCAATCTCCAGATGACGTTGTTCCCCATAAGGTAGATTTTTTGCAAGTTCGTATTTCTTATTAGAAAGTTTGAAAATTTCAAGAAGCCGGTCAGCTTCTGCCTTCAGCACGTCTTCTTCATTATGATATTTATTGAAATGCAAAAATGCAGAGCCCAGTCGATATCTTACATTTTGATGCATAGCAATCCTCACATTATCAAGGACTGTTAGATCTTTGAAAAGCCGTATGTTCTGAAAGGTTCTGGCTAAACCAACCTTAGTCACTTGAAAAGGTTTTTTGCCATCAAGCCTTATAGTCTCGCCTTCTTTCTTCAGTAAAATGGTTCCAGATGTGGGTACATATACACCAGTAAGAAGATTGAAAAAAGTCGTTTTACCGGCACCATTAGGGCCAATCAATCCAACTAGCTCCCCCTTATTAATATAACAGCTGACATTTGACACAGCGGTAAGTCCGCCAAAGGATTTTGTTAATTTTTCAACTTTTAATAATGGCACTATAGGCACCTCCTTTACTCAATTCTCTCTTCTTTTTTTCCAAATCTAAATTTAAATAGGTCATTTATTTCTTTGGATCCCATGATTCCAGATGGTCTGAATATCATAATCAAGACAAGTAGTACTGCATAGACGATCATCCGCACTGCCGTAAATGACTGAAGAAAAGTAGTTATCAAGCCTAATAATATTGCTGCTATTATTGAACCTGTAACACTTCCAAGACCACCCAAAACAACGATTACCAAAATATCAACTGACTTCATAAATCCGAATAAATCGGGTTTCAGGAAGTAGAAATATGATGAATATAATCCTCCTGCCAATCCACCAAAAAAAGCTGAAATTGCGAAAACAATGACCTTATATTTTGTGGTGTTTATCCCCATTGATTCTGCAGCTATCTCGTCTTCGCGTATAGCGATACATGCACGTCCGTGAGAGGATTTAATAAAGTTATTTATCAATACAACTGCTGTTACAGTAAAAAAGTATAACCAAAGCCAATTTGTAAACCTGGGGATACCATTTAATCCTGCAGCACCATTTGTGATTTCCAAATTTAAAAATACCACTCGAATGATTTCCGCCATTCCAAGAGTAGCAATAGCCAGATAATCGCCTTTTAACCTTAATGTAGGTATACCAATCAGTATGCCGATAAATGCTGCAACAAGAGCTCCAGTTAAAACTCCAATCAAGAATCCTTGGGTTGACATCATGCGCATCGAAATAAGAGCACATACATAGGCTCCGATCGACATAAATCCAGCATGTCCAAGTGACAACTGGCCAGTGAATCCTGTTACCAGATTCAGGCTTACAGCCAAAATTATATTAATACAAATCGTTGATATTGTTATTTCATGGAAACTATCAAGAATACCTACCAACAATAATGCCTGAACAATTATAAAGGTCAATAAAATTGAACCTAGAATCATTAAATTCTTTTTCGTCAATGCTCTCATCTATTACACCTTCTCTCTTGTATTCTTGCCGAGAAGACCTGTTGGCTTAACTATCAATATAATAATCAGCAGCGCAAATACTGCGGCATCTCTATACATTGAATTACCGTAACCTGAAACAAGTGTCTCCATAATGCCTATACCTAGTCCGCCTATCATTGCTCCCGGAATGTTTCCTATACCTCCGAAAACTGCGGCTACAAAAGCTTTTAACCCAGGCATCATTCCCATAAGAGGATCTATCGAGTTATAGTATATTCCAACCAGTACCCCGGCAGCGCCTGCAAAAGCTGAACCAATTGCAAATGTAAATGAAATTGTAGTGTTTACATTTATACCCATCAGCTGAGCTGCATCCTTGTCCACAGAAACAGCACGCATAGCTTTACCGGTCTTAGTTTTATGCACAATAAATTGAAGTAATATCATAAGTGCTACTGCAGTAAGAACTATATATATCTGCTGCATGTTAATAACAATGTCCCCAAAATTGAATGCTCTCTTTGTAAATAATGACGGATACGACCGTACTTCTGCACCGACAAAGAACATCATGGTATATTCAAGGAAAAAAGATACACCAATAGCCGTAATTAAGACAGCAATTCTGGAGGAGTTTCTCAGTGGCTTATATGCCACTTTTTCAATGATAACGCCCAAAACTGTACAGCCAGTCATAGCAATAATAAGTGCAGGGAAAAAACCGAGATTTGTATATGTGGTGACCGCAAACCCGATGTAAGCACCAATCATGTATATATCGCCATGAGCAAAGTTTATTAATTTAATTATCCCATAAATCATTGTATATCCTAAGGCAATAAGGGCATAAATACTGCCAAGGGAAACGCCGTTTACGATCTGTTGTAAGAATTGATCCAAGGTTTTGGCACCTCCGCATCGTTATTTCGTTGTTTTAATAAATCTGCACCGAATTTAAACAATAATTAAGTTAGAGCATGCACTCTAACTTAATTATTATAACTACTGTTCGTTCATAAGTCAATTATTTAGAAAGGCGCATTTCGCCTAGATACTATCATTACAAATAACTATATATACTTTTCCAAGTCTGTCTCCAGTATGTTCCTGGAAATATGTTTTTGAAATTATTTTAATTTGGATCTACCTTCACGCTTGTAGCCTGAACGCCATCTTCAAGTCCTATTACAACGATAGACTTAATTGGGTTGTGATCTTCACCCATACTGAAAGTACCGGTTACACCGACAAAGTTGGTTGTTCCTGCAAGGGCATCCCTAATAGCATCAGGATCCGTTGACCCGGCACGTTCGATTGCGTCAGCAATAAATTTTCCAAGGTCGTATCCAAGAGCATGGAATGCATTTGGCTCTGTACCGTATTTATCTTTGAACGCTGCGATAAAATCTTGTACGAGAGGATCTTGGTCAAGCGAGGAATAGTGGTTTGAGAAGTAAACGTTATTCAAAGCCTCAGGTCCTGCAAGTTCCAGTAAAACTGGTGAATCAAATCCATCTGCGCCAAGTATCGGAGCAGTAATTCCTAAATCACGCGCTTGCTTAATGATTAAACCTGCTTCTTGATAGTATCCTGGAAGGAATATTACGTCAAAATCCTTACCTCTAATACTTGTTAGGATTGCATTAAAGTCTTTATCCTTTGCAAGATAACCTTCTTCAGCTACAATTGTACCTCCAGCTTCAGTAAAGGTTGACTTAAAGTTTTTAGCAAGACCTTTTGCATAATCACTGGAATTATCCTGAATGATTACTGCAGTCTTTGCTCCTAGGTTTGATGATGCGAAGTTTGCCATAGTTACTCCTTGGAAGGAATCGTTAAAGCAAAGTCTGAAAACATAATCGTTAACATTTCCATTTGCATCAACAGTTACACCTTCATCAGCTGTAGCAGAAGCTGAAATAATTGGAATTCCATTTCCCATTGCTACAGGAATGGTAGCCTGAAAGTTTCCTGATGTGGCAGGTCCAAGACAAGCAACTACTCCCTCTTGCGTCATCAGTCTTGTAGCTAAGGAAGTTGCTTCCGCAGCATCGGACTTATTATCAACTGTTACTGGAACAATCGTAAGCCCATTGATTCCACCTGCGGCATTAATTTCTTCAAATGCCATCAAAATACCGTCGGTAGATGCTTCTCCGTATGTAGCTACAGCACCTGTCAGTTCATAGTTTACACCGATTTTTACTTCGGTTGCATCTGCTCCGCCAGTGTCATTGCCACCACCACATGCAGTAAATGAACCGACTACCAGAATCAAAGCCAGCAATAATACTAAAGTTTTCTTCATTTCGTGTAATACACCACCTTCTCATAATAATGATTAATCTTAATGTTTTTTTATGTTATTGTCAACAATATATTGGATTTTTCTTTGTGTGAAAAAGACAAAATCTATAGTTCTGGTTGTCATAACAAAAGCCCCAAAAAAACAGGGACTTTATTTGTGTTTTTTGTACAATTATTTATTATCAGACTAATCCGCCTATTGAAACGAAAATCGGTGCAAATACAAGAGCTACTATTGTCATTAATTTAATTAGAATATTGATAGAAGGGCCTGCAGTATCTTTAAATGGGTCTCCTACTGTATCACCCACAACTCCTGCT
>DUPP01000146.1 GCA_012838265.1 Clostridiales bacterium | reverse complement strand
GCTGTAAGTTAGAATTGACCCAGGTGGGTGACAGATATGTTTTAGAAAGCATGCTTAAAACTGGTTGCGCTATAGGTGGAGAACAGTCTGGTCACATAATTTTCTTAAACTGCTCTACTACAGGCGATGGCATCTTATCCGCACTTCAATTGATAAAAGCTGTAAGGGACTCAGGATCAAATCTGTCGTTATTAGCAGATGAGGTAACGATTTACCCTCAGGTTCTAAAAAATGCTAAAGTAAAAAATGAAAATAAGACAAAATATATGTCAGATCCAGATATTGTAGATGAAATACGGAAGCTGGAAGAGGCAATGGCCGGAGAGGGCCGCGTGCTTATTCGTCCCTCTGGTACAGAACCGATGGTTCGCGTCATGATAGAAGGAAAGGATATCGAACAGATAACAAAACTAGCAGAGAATTTGGCGTCTTTACTAACAGAAAAATTTGGATAAGGTAAAAATCATTTAAAAAACTCCAAACATTGGATACTTTTTGTTAATTATCATAGAGGCTCAAAAATAAATTTATTAAAACTGAGTATAGTATGAAATAACGGTTACAAATACAGTATCTAAATAATTTATTGAAAAGTGGTGAGCTATATGAATTCTTTTACGCAGTCTATCATGGATGCCTTCAATGGAGCAATTAAAGCGACTGGGACTTTCCCAGCCGCTATACTTAATGCCTTTGCTTTTGCAATAGTAACCATGATTAGGATACAGCTTGATTGGCCTCAACAGGAAGCGTATAATTTTCTGTTTAATTGTTTGCACTGGTCATTTGCTTTAGGGGCAATAGTAAGTATGGCACTGATAGTCTTCGCTCAAAGCCGTTATAAAAATAATAGAGCCTTTATTACGGCAAATATTCTGGGTGTTGCAATTGCAGTTATAACTTTATTGATTCTATACTTCTTCGGAGAATTACAAACAGGAAATGGCGAAACACGTTATTCAGTCATCTCTAATCTGGCTGCTGCGCGTGTGAGTGCTGCCATACTAATTTCTTTTTTGTTATTTGTTATTGCAGCCGGTTATCCAAGGGATAAATCTGATTTTTCACGCTCATTTTTTATGACTCATAAGGCTTTCTTTATAGCAATAATTTATGGGATTGTGATTATGGCTGGTGTATCTGGTGTTGCAGGTGCAGTTCAGGCGCTTCTATATAATGAAATGAGCGAAAAGGTTTATATGTATATTGCAACCCTGACTGGATTTCTAGCGTTTACCATTTTTCTGGGGTATTTTCCTGAATTTAAAAAGGGGATTAATGATGATCATAGGGAAACAGCGCAGAAACAACCAAGATATATCGAGGTTCTGTTTGTTTATATTATGATACCAATAATGTTGGCATTGACGATCGTTCTCTTTCTTTGGGCAGGTAGGACTATTTTTACAGGAACGTGGCCATCCTTTGTCCGCCTTGCCGGAATAGCAACATCGTATTCCTTTGCTGGATTATGGCTTCATATTATGGTTACCCATCATAAATCTGGACTTGCTAAATTCTATAGGAGGTTTTATCCATTTGCTGCACTAATCATTTTAGCCTTTGAGGCTGGTGCATTAGTTTCACAAATTAATAAATTTGGCGTGAAATTTGCTGAATACAGCTTTGCGCTGGTTTGGGTCGTTGCAGTCATATCCGCTATTTTATTATTAGTATTAAGAGCGAAATCTCATATTCCAATTACTGCAATGATATGTGTTGCCGCGGTAATCTCTGTACTACCTTTGGTAGGGTATCATGCATTACCTGTCGCTTCACAGGTTGACCGACTTGAAAAATTGCTTATAGAGGAAAATATGCTGGAAAATGGCCAGATGGTTCCTGCAGCTAAAGAACCGGAGTTATCTGTACGTGAGTCGATAACCGATGCAGTCTTTTACATTGCATATGCTGAAAATCCAAAACTCCCCGAATGGTTTGATACAGAATTAACAGCATTATCTAATACCGATACATTTAAAGAAAAG
>DUPP01000145.1 GCA_012838265.1 Clostridiales bacterium | reverse complement strand
GCTGTTCTGCAGGTTTGTACGCTGCTATGTTCTATTTTAAATTTCCTTGTTTTGGGGTATAATATTGTCTGTATTATCGTCGATAATCGCTGAATGCGATATTTCCTATATTAGAAAAGGAGAATAAATATGGATTCCAGAATAAAAAAATTAGCAGATGTATTGGTTCATTATTCCTGTAATGTTCAAAATGGAGAAAAAGTGCTGATTTCTTATGAAGGTGACAGTACAAAATCTCTTGTAAAGCAATTAGTTAAAGAAGTTTATGCCAGCGGGGGACTTCCTTATGTGGAAATACGGGATTCTTCGATTACCCGGGAAATTTTGTTAGGCTGCAATGAAGAGCAGATATCCTTTATGAATGAGTACCAACTCGCTCAGATGAAGGGAATGGATGCTTATATCGCCATTCGAGCCAGTGACAACACTTCCGAGCTCTCAGACGTCCCATCAGAAAAGCTGAATATGTATAATAAAATACTGCGTCCGGTTCTTGATTATCGGGTGAATCATACAAAGTGGGTCGTCTTAAGATATCCCAACAATGCGATGGCTCAGCTTGCAAACATGAGCCTGGAAGCCTTTGAAAACTTCTATTTTGATGTCTGTACGCTGGACTACGAGAAAATGTCTAAAGCAATGGATCCATTAATAGATCTTATGAACCGCACTGATAAAGTGAGGCTCACAGGCAAAAATACAGATATAACCTTTTCCATCAAGGGAATCGATGCCATTAAATGTGACGGGGAGCGCAATATTCCTGACGGCGAAGTATACACAGCCCCTGTGCGTGATTCGGTGAATGGCATCATATCGTACAATACTCCGTCTGAAACACAAGGATTTACTTATGATAATATCGTATTTGAAGTGAAGGACGGGAAAATAGTCAATGCAAAATGCAATAATGACAAAAGAATTAATGAGCTGTTAGATACTGATGAAGGAGCGCGTTATTTCGGTGAGTTTGCAATAGGAGTGAATCCATATATTCTTTATCCGATGAAGGATACACTATTTGATGAAAAAATAGCAGGCAGCTTCCATCTTACTCCCGGCGCCGCATATGAGGAAGCCTTTAACGGCAATAAATCAGCTATACATTGGGATCTAGTATTTATTCAAAGACCGGAATATGGCGGAGGTGAAATCTGGTTTGATGATGTGCTGATTCGAAAGGATGGAATCTTTGTTCTGCCTGAGCTGGAAGCACTGAACCCGAGTAATCTTAAATAATATGTCAAATATATGTTAAATGAGGGTATTCACTTGCTGTCCAAATGGGATATTCTTCGGTAAACAAAATAGGATGTTCCTTACTGTTACTTCATTCTGACGTGACTTTCAAGGAACATCCCCTGCAATCATAACGTAACAATAAAGGATCGTCCCTACTGTCACTGTTAATCAATTTTTATAAACTTTGGTATTTGATTATAATATTCGATACGATACACCCCTCTTGCTATGATCTCAGCTTTTTCAAGTATTTCCAACACATTGTCAATATTATTAGTTTTTATATAAACCGCATATCCACAGGATCGCAGAAGATTAGGCGGTATTTTCTTCAAAGTTGACAGAATTTTGTTTTCCTGTAGCTTTTCCTGAGCATAAACCGCTCTGTAAAATCAGGAAAAAGCTATAGCGTAATCATTCATTCTTTAACCCCCTTGGCGGCTGGCGCCGCTCCGCTAGGTAACCACATGGTTCCTTCGGCGCTCGCTTCATTTTATTATGCGAGCTGAGCACCCTCCTTCAATCTTAGTATACTAGTACTAAGACAAGGTC
>DUPP01000144.1 GCA_012838265.1 Clostridiales bacterium | reverse complement strand
TTAGCTATTTCTGTCAGCGTTAATTCTAGTTTTTCTTGACTAAAGCACTTTAATATATTAATAGCTCTTTCAACGGATCTTATGCTTGTACCATTCTCCGACATATATCTCACCTTTTCATATTTTTCTTAATAAATTACTTACGAGAATACTCTAGTTTTATTGGCAGTGCGATTATTATTCCATTTTATGGTATATTAAATGAATGCCAAATATCTATAGCAACGAGATATTACATATATTCCACAATATAAATACTGTAGCTATCATACCCATTATAATTGATTTTTAGTTCAGCGGCAAGGTATTATATGTAATAGCCGTAATAATTCGGCATTATCTCCCAATATGTGCCTTTTCGCTATTAGAATGTTTTATAATACGCACCCTATTACAACCGTATCACTTAATAAAACCATATTTCTCCATATCTTCATCTACACCTGGTCTTACATAAATCCCCTTAGAAATTTCCTCGTGACGTTTTCTTTCACTTGCTATCTTTTTGTCTGCTGCGAGGAATACATCTTGAACATCGTCTTTAGGCACAACTACAACACCATCTTTATCCCCTACTATTAAATCGCCCGGCATAACCACAACACCGCCACATGCTATTGGGAAGTTTATTTCCCCAGGCCCTGTTTTATCTCCCGCTCCACATACGGTTCCTCTTGCAAATATAGGCATTCCTATCTTCTCACATTCTTCAAGGTCGCGTACAGTACCATCTACTACCATTCCGGCGAGCCCCAATTCTTTCATACATCTAACCATTAACTCCCCTGCTACCGCATAACCATACCCACCTTGCGTTTCTACTACTAACACGTCCCCCGGTTTAATTAGTTCTAATGCCTTATGCAGCATAAGATTGTCTCCCGACCTAACTTTAACTGTAACAGCAGTTCCCACCATTTTCGGTGAAGCAAACATTTGCCTAATACCACAATCCATGGTATAAAATTTATTTAAACCGTCTGACAGATTAGCTGCTGAGTACTTGTACGCCTGTTTAACAACTTCAGGATCGACTCGTTCTATATCTTTTATGTATCTGAAACCAATTTTGCCATATATCTTTTTGTCCAATTAGAACCACTCCTCATAAAAAATTGTGTTTTCTTATCTGCTTCACATAAATTAATATAAATGTACCCATCCTTCCATTAATCGCCTTGCAGTTCTTCCAATAGTTGCGCTTTTTACAATGCCGCTTTCAACCTTTGCAGTAACACTCATTATCCCAAAGGGGTGTCCGATACGCAACTCGGTTATGCTGCTGCCCAGTTTTGGTTTTACAATTTCGTTGACCACAGTGCCTGCAATATTTGCTGCTACAATAGTACAGACAGCTCCTGTCCCCATATATGCATGTATAATCTTACCCATTGAGAATAACCGGCCCGTAATATCATAAGAATGAGGAGCAATTTCTCTGCCCGTTGCATCAGTATATCCAACCGGACTAGTGAAGAAACCAATTTTAGGTAGTTCTAAACTTTCTTTGCTTGCCTTGGCGGGGTCATCAACCAATCCAACTGAATATGCTCCCCAACTTCTTATTTTTTCTACAGTTTCATTTATGCTCTTATGATTCGGAAGTGCTTCATACTCCCATGGTAATTCCGTGCCTTTTAAGCCCAACTCATCTGCTTTTATAAAAATAACTGGATTCGCTGCATCTACAATCGATACCCTATATTCCCTTCCATCATCCAATTTTATAATATCCTGAACATTCCCTGTCGGCAGAGTTTTTCCACTTACTGCCCCACCGGGATCTTCGAACTCAATATCTATACGGGACGCGGTTCCGGGAACTCCATTAATCTCATAATTACCTTTATATAAGGTCTTACCATCTTTTACTGGAACGTATGCAATAATTCTTTTTTTTGTATTGGTATTGAATATACGAACTACGGTCACAGGCTCTACTGCTTTAACAAGACCCTCATCAATTGCGAAAGGTCCTACTGCAGACGATATATTCCCGCAATTCATAGCTCTGCCAATATACGGCTTATCAACGCTAACCTGACCGAATTCATAATCAATATCCGCATCGTCCCTATTACTTGGGCTAATAATAGCAACCTTACTTGTTGAGGAATTTGCCCCTCCTAATCCATCAATCTGTCTGATATCCGGGCTTCCAAATGCTCTCAGTATTAACTTGTCTCTTTCCTTTTCGTCCCTTGGCAAATCATTATCATGGAAAAATAATGCTTTACTCGTTCCGCCACGCATAATTACACAATATATTTTACTATAGTCTGGCATAGCGTCTCCTCTTTTCATGATAAGTTTACCTTGCTTCACCATTTTGCTAATACAGCTCTTATAAATATTCACTGTTCACTACATATTTTAGTTCTTTTTTATCCCTTAACCTTAACAGATTATCTACAACGTGAGATATCATTTCATCCGATAAGTCTACGGATGCACCCCCAATATGCGGTGTTAGTACTACATTGTTTAATTTTAGCAACGGATTATCATCATTTATAGGTTCGGTACTGAAACAATCCAATCCAGCACCTAGTATTTTATTATTCACCAATGCATCGTATAAATCTTTTTCGTTTACGATGCCGCCCCTTGATGTGTTGATAATAATAGACGTCTTTTTCATCAAAGCCAACTTATCCTTATTAATAAGATTTTGTGTCTCCGTTGTAAGGGGAACATGTATACTTACCACGTCGGATGTTCTAAGTAAATCCTCCAATGTCACATATTTGACATTAAGCCTTTTTTCTTCGGAAGAATCCAATCTAGTTATATCGTAATACTGAACAAATGTATCAAAACATTGCACCCTTTTACATACATTCCTTGCCACATTACCAAAACCAATAAGGCCTACAGTTTTGTTTTTAAGCGTAAAGGTTCTTTCATTATATAAATCCCGTGTCCAAATACCTTTACATATTGAATTATGGTGATTTATTAAGTTCTTATATAGTGCAAGTATATGCGTTAATACTATTTCTGAAACTGAGTATGCATTAATCCCAGGAAGGTTTGATACATATATTCCTCTTCTACCTGCAGCTTTAATATCGACTGTATCATAGCCAGCTCCCCATCTTTGAATAAACCTTAAGTTTGAAATCCTATTCATAGTTTCTTCTTCCATCCTAAATCCTCTTAAAACAATACAGTCGGCACTTGTCAAATCATCAAATTTTTCCTTGGTGTCTATTTCCAACACCTTAAAATCACTTGGGAGTAGTTCCTGGATTTTCTCTACTGTCCCTTGTGTATATTTACCTACTACAGCCACTTTCAAATCTGATCGCCCCCGCGCCCGACATAATAAGAATTGCTTATCAATCATAAAATAATAAACTTACAACAATTTGGATACATATGATTTCATATGTATCCAAATTGTTATCATATTTATATACAAAATCCAAGTTCTAGCCTTTATTTTGAAAGTCCTAGTTTTTCAACAACTTCCTTTATTACCGGGCACTGTTCATTATATATTTTAGTAAATTCTGCCGAGTTCTTATAAGCTCTTCCTTCACCTAATTCCATAGCTCTTTCGTAATATTCATCGCTTGCAATCAGTTCAGCGAATGCCTTATCAAGATAATCCAAAACTTCCTTAGGGGTATCTTTCGGTGCAAATACTCCTCTCCAGCTTGTCAAGGTAGCGTCATAACCCTGCTCTAAAAAAGTTGGAAAATCAGGGTACATTTCCGACCTTTCCTTGGCTTGCAATCCAATTACTTTAATTTCACCTGCTTTATACTGCTCTTCTATGGAAGTAGGGAAGCAGCTTACTGCGCTTATGTGCCCGCCAAGAACAGCAGCCACACTCTCAGCAGTACCGTCAAATGGCACTTCTTTTGTAAGCTCCCTTATCCCCAAAACTTCTAATGCATTAGCACCGGTTAAATGAAGCGATGAACCTACCCCAGGGAAACCCCATGTGAATTGACCAGGGTTCGCTTTTATCCATTCAACCATTTCACTGGCGGTACTATAGGGCGCGTCTGCCCTTACTGCTATTACGGGAGCAATGTCACTGCACATGGCAACGCCGACAAAATCATCCTGTTCATATTCAACATCAGTAGTATACAAAGAAGTCGGCAATGACACCGTAGCGTAAAGCAGCGTATATCCGTCCGGTTTGGACTTGGCCACGTAAGTGGCACCTACCGAACCGCCGGCACCGGGTTTGCAAACTACGTTTATTGGCTGCCCAAGATATTTTTGAGCATTAGGTACTAATAACTCCGCCGCGAGGTGTGTTCCTCCACCCGCCGCATAGCCTACAATAAGCTCAATAGGTTTTTCTGGAAATTTGAATTCCTGCTCTTCCGGTTTGCTGGTCTGACTGGAGCATGCCGTCAATGTTACAAGCAAAACAACAATTAGGATGACGCTGGTTAAACCGAATTTCTTTTTCATAATAACCCTCC
>DUPP01000143.1 GCA_012838265.1 Clostridiales bacterium | reverse complement strand
ATGGCACGAATTCAAAACAAACAAACTTGAGAGAACTCGCATGGAAACAAAGCTGGATAGGATTATCGAAGTGCAAATGAACGAGCCTTTTGTCGTAGAAACATGTGCCTATTTGGAACTGGACCTGAACAGGATATGTCAAATGGATACAGCATCATATGAAATGGAGAAATTACAATCTCTAATTTCAAATTTGCAGTCATTTTATACCTTGTGCCGTGATTTAAATCAAGTCCAAACAACCCTCCCACAAAACAGGAATGAAGAAGAGAAAAGGATAGTAAGTCTGCAGGGATTGTCTAAGAAGGCAGAAACCATTTACCAAACAGTTCTTGGAATTCAGGAGTCGCATGAAAATATCAAAGAAGAAAGGTTGTCCGTACCTACACTCAATATAGAATCCGATGATTTGTCGGAACACAGGCAGATTACTTCTGAAGCAAGTCAGGGTAACCAAGATCAATATGATAAGGTGGAAGAACATTATTCTGCTGATTTAACCCAACAGTTTGAGGATGAAAACCATGAAGAGGCCGTAATTTTAGAAGATATTCCAAAGCGTGAGAACGAAACTCCAATGGAAGATGCAGATGAATCAGAACAAAGGCCTGTAATATCGCCTGCCCAGGATACAGAGAGTGCATACGAAACAGGTATTTATCCTGGAAATATGGAATGCTCTCCTTCTACTCTTACAAACAGTATGGATGAATATCAAAAAGATCTAATCGTTGCTATTAATCGGAATGATTTAGCAAGTGCTTACTGGATCAGCCGAGAAATCAAGAATCAGGGGCATTCAGTAGTCATACCGGATTGGTACATACTTGCAAACCTTATATCTCAGCATGCTCAATGGGTTCAAGAGGATATAGAGCTTTATCAGTACATATTATCCGAGAATGAACAGCCAATAGACACATTGTCTGTGCACTTGGATTGTCAAAAAGAGCAAGCAGCGCTGCTAATCGCAGCAGCTTCGCTCCGCCCTGCATTAATTGCACCTGAGAGTACAGCATTGAACTGGCTTAAAGAAGCTGCAGCTCACTTATACAACCCGGATGACGCATCCAATAAGCTTATCCGATTAACTGTAGAATTCTTAAACACTGGGATATACTGTAATATAGACACCTTTCATCAGATACAGTTAAATCGCAGTTGGGAAGAAACAGCTATAAAAACAGCGCATGGAATATCGGAATGGTACGATGATATAAAGCTTCGCAGGATAAATTTTGCCCCTGCCAATGAAGTACAAAGGATATTACTTGATAAAAAGGGTCCTATTGGTGAAATTATTACCTTAATTTGTAGAAATGACTTTAAGCAATATAAATATATAGAGGAGAAGGCTAACCAATATTTGGCTGATCGCCGGACCATCCATCAATTCATAGTCACCACTACAAAGAACATAAAGCACTCAGGCCCGAAAATCCCAGTTATCTCCGGAAACCCTTTGGAAGTGTTAATCAGACGTATGCTGGAGTTGAGGGATTTTATACATAAATGGGTTGGCTCTGTCACTGCTGGCCTTTCACAGATGGATTCGGAGCTTCAAGATTGGAGTAAGACCAGTATTAATAGTTTTGTAAGAGCCTTTCTTGCTGAATCGGAACAACTGAGGTCAGACAGCTTTAAATCGGGCGAGAGCTTAAATTATGACCTAAATTTAGAATGTCTGATTAGAAGACTTTTCTGCTGCGCTATAAACAGAATCGTTTCCGAGCTTTTTTTGGCTGAGACGGTAAACTCACATCATATAATCCAAACACAAACTATGGATGAATCAAATATGCAGCCTTGGATGCGTATGCTCCGAGATAGGTTGCTACTCTTAAACAAACCACCAATAGGAGATGATGGCTATATATCTGCAAAGATTTTACATGAAAGCATCGCTCACTGTTATGATATAGTTTTCGCTCATAAATCAATAGATGAGCTCTTCAGTCACCATCTTAGTCAAGATGATTATTTATCAGCCAGACTATTGCTGGATGCATACACAAATGATTTCAGTGATCTCAATTACGCTAATATGATATATGCTGAGAAGGAGGCTGAAGCCAACAAAAGACTCCAATTAAAAATCCAAGCATTAAGTCAGAGATTAGTGCAGTGTACTATAGATCATATTCTGTCGGAGGATGAATTGTCGAACTTTGAAGGTAGTCTCCTTTCAATAGAAGAAGGCCAATCACAGCGGTTGTATCAATATTTTGAACAACTTGATGCTATCGATAATAATATAGAACGAATTACACAGGCCAGAAAGATTTCACTTAGACAAAATATAGAAGATACATTACGTTCACTCCAAAGTGAATTCAAAGGGATGGATAAAGTTCTCTATGAAAAGGCAAAAAGTTATATTCAAAAAGCGGGAGAGCAGCTTGAACTCAATGAAATAGCGCTTGCAGATGAGTATTTGCACTATGCAGAAAGAATTGTTATGGAGGGTGAACAGTCAGAAATCGAGCCCGTGGAATCCTATCCATCAGTCAATTATGTGAAAGAATTTGCTACCGCCATGGATTCACTGGACAAGATGCTGGAGATGGAGTTGAACAATGCCAATTATAGAATAGTCTTGTCCCGCATGCTTAACAATAAGATCCCCATTAATGGTTATCGTATGGATCGAGTCAAGAGTCCCAGACGCCATCAGGAAGTAGTCAATGGAATCGCAGCGTGGTTGGAGTTAAAAAGGTCCAACAACCCGGGAAAAAATCTTAACAAAAACATTGAGAATTTGTATATCATTCTATCATATATGGGCTATATAGTTGAAAACACAAATGCCATTCGCATGCTTCAACATGATGATACTTCTGCCCATTTTGAAGTAAGAATGTCAGACGGTAACATATCGCCGCTATCCGCATTCGGTTCTGATCGGGACCAACGTTATGATGTGATACTGATTTACGGACGTCCCAACGTGCATTCCATTTACCAGATCCTAAGCTTTTACAAAGTTCTCAATCGATGTCCTATAGTTTTCTTCATGGGCAGAATGCGGCATAAACAGAGAACTGAGTGGAGCGAACTGCTTAAAAGCAATGGTTTGACAGCTATGTGCATAGATGAGATTTTGATATATTACTTGGCCTCTCAGCCTGATTCGCGACTGCCCGCAGCTATATCATGCGGCTCTGCCTGGAGTGATATCATGCCTTATCGCTCGTTTGGTATTATTCCCAGGGAATTGTTTAAAGGCAGACGCAATGAGTTGAAAGAACTTAGCAAGCCGGAAGGCAGCTGCATAGTATATGGAGGCAGGCAATTTGGTAAATCAGTGCTTCTTCGTATGGTGGAAAAGGAAAATCATCGTCCGGAAATTGGCAATTATGCGCTGTATGAAGATATCAAATCATTAGGCGATCCCCAAGCTTATCGTTCTATTGGAGAAATTTGGGTATTGCTCAGAGAACGATTGATTTCAGTCGGTTTCTTAACCAATGATGAATGCAAAAAAATAGATAATCTAGACGATGTCATTATTGACAAAATTAAGCGAACACCTACTATGAGACTGCTGGTGCTGCTGGATGAAACCGATATGTTTCTTGTAGAGGATGCCAAGAATAATTTCAAAGAGGTTACTAAGTTCAGGCGTATAATGGATGAAACTGAGCGCCGTTTTAAAGTGGTTTTCTGTGGGCTTCACAGCGTACAACGCTATACAGCCATGCAAAACCATCCTTTTGCTCAAATGATGGTGGATTCACTCGTCGTAGGGCCTCTTGAGCCTGCTGCAGCTCGAGCTCTTATCACCGAGCCAATGACTGCCATTGGTTTTGATATGTCTCATCCCGATACAGAGAAGGCAATTCTAAAAATATTATGTTATACCAACTATAATCCAGCACTTATCCAACACTTTTGTGCTGAATTAATACGTGCAGTCCGAAAAAAGAAGCCGGCTCCTCCTTATATCTTTTCTTTGTCCGACGTTGAAAACGTCTATATGAGGGAAGGGACACGTAATTTTATGCGGGATAGGTTTATTTGGACTCTAGATCTTGATCAGCATTACATGGTAATCGTGTTTTGCATGGTATTAGAACAAATCCAAGACAGGGATGGATATCGCAAAGAGTTCTCCGTTAGGGAAATCAATACACTGGTTAATGATTATTGGCCGGAAGGCTTTCAAAATGTGCCGGTTGAAAATATGCGCTCCTATCTTCAT
>DUPP01000142.1 GCA_012838265.1 Clostridiales bacterium | reverse complement strand
TTATAATTACAATTACTGCAATCACTACAATCACTATAATAACAAAGCATAAGGGAACTCCCTTAGTATGATTGCCCGGTTGGGTAATCCGCTGTAAGAATTAGGAGGATTAATATGAAGACAATTTTAGGAAAAAAAGTTGGAATGACTCAAATTTTTTCCGAATCTGGCGAAGCAATCCCGGTTACTGTTATTGAGGCTGGTCCGGCAGTCGTTACTCAGATCAAAACCGTCGAAACGGACGGATACAATGCAGTACAGATCGGTTATGGAGATGTAAAAGAGCACAGAATGAATAAGCCTCAAAAAGGCCATTTTGCAAGGTGGCAGGCTCCATTGAAAAAGCACTTGACAGAAATCAGACTGGATGAAGGCGAAACCTATGAACCAAATCAAGTAATCACAGTATCGGATTTCGAAGTTGGTAAAAAGCTGGATATTACAGGCATTTCCAAGGGAAAAGGAACTCAGGGAAATATAAAAAGACACGGACATCATAGAGGCCCTATGTCTCACGGTTCAAAACATAAGAGGCTACCTGGAGCTTTAGCAGCAGCAGCTTTTCCTGGCAGAGTGTTTAAAGGCAATAAGGGACCAGGAAGGATGGGGCGTGAAACAGTCACCATTCAGAACGTAGTTTTATTAAAAGTTATTGAAGAAAGAAACCTGATGCTGGTAAAAGGATCGGTCCCAGGCCCAAAGGGCGGATTGCTCCGTATTCAATATGCAGTCAAGGGTCAGGACAATAGATAATGGCTTCAGAAAGGAGGAAATAAAATGACAAAAGTAACAATGCTGAATATGGCTGGAGAAGAAGCCGGCAGCATCGAATTAAATGATGATATTTTTGGAATAGAAGTGAATCAATATGCTGTGCATGAAGTAGTCAAAAACTATCTTGCTAATCAGAGACAAGGAACGCAGTCAGCAAAAAATAGAGGCGAAATCAGAGGCGGTGCTAAAAAGCCTTTTAGACAAAAGGGAACCGGACGCCATAGATTGGGAAGCTCAACGGACCCAAGTCAGATTGGCGGTGGTGTTGCATTCGCACCGAAACCAAGAGATTATAGATACACTGTCCCAAAGAAAGTTAAAAGACTTGCAATGAAGTCAGCACTATCCTCAAAGGTAGAGGGGAATGAAATCATCGTATTAGACTCTCTTTCCTTGCCAGAGCCTAAGACAAAAGAAATGATTAAGGTACTTGAAAACGTAAAGGCTGCAAAGAAAGCATTGATCGTTATGGCTGACAAGGACGACAATATAATAAAGTCTGCAGCAAACATTCCTGGAGTAAAAACTACTATAGTAAATCAAATGAATGTTTATGAAATTATTAATCATACTAGCTTCATCGTTACAAAGGATGCGATTAACAAAATTGAGGAGGTGTATTCATAATGAAAACCCCTTATGACGTAATAATAAAGCCCGTAATCTCCGAAAGAAGCATGGACGATGCGGCAAATAAGAAATATACCTTCAAGGTTGCAACTGACGCTAACAAGACTCAGGTTAAACTGGCGCTAGAAGAAATCTTTGGAGTAGAAGTTAAAAAAGTGAACATAATGAATGTTCCAGGTAAACTTAAGAGAATGGGAAGATATGTGGGAAGAAGACCGGCAACTAAAAAGGCCATCGTAACCCTTACGGAGAAAAGTAAGGAAATCGAATTCTTCCAAGGTCTGTAAGGAGGGACGAAAGGTATGGGAATCAGAAAATATAATGCGACCTCTCCTGGATTAAGAGGGATGACGGTTTCAACTTTTGAAGAAATTACAACAGATACACCGGAAAAGTCACTGACAGTTACACTAAAAAAGAATGCTGGAAGAAATTCTCGAGGAAAGATCACAGTCAGACATAGAGGCGGTGGAACAAGAACCAGATACAGAATCATCGATTTCAAAAGAAATAAAGATGGTATACCGGGGAAAGTTGCGACAATCGAATATGATCCGAACAGAAGCGCAAATATCGCACTAATCGTTTACGCAGATGGTGAAAAGAGATATATCATAGCACCGAATAAATTATCGGTTGGAGATATAATAGAATCCGGACCCGATGCTGATATCAAAATAGGAAATGCTTTACCTTTGAAGAATATCCCTATCGGAACCGAGATCCACAACATTGAGATGAAGGCTGGAAAAGGAGCACAGATGGTACGTTCTGCTGGAAACAGCGCGCAGCTCATGGCAAAAGAAGGTAACTATGCATCCATAAGGCTTCCTTCTGGAGAAGTAAGAAAAGTTAGAATCGAATGCAGGGCTACCATTGGAGAAGTTGGAAATATTGACCACGAAAACATAAAGATTGGTAAAGCGGGAAGAAAAAGACACATGGGTTTCAGACCTACTGTAAGAGGTTCTGCAATGAACCCAAATGACCACCCACATGGCGGTGGTGAAGGTAAGACTGGTATCGGAAGGGTAAGCCCAATTACCCCTTGGGGTAAGCCTACCATTGGATATAAAACCAGGAAGAAGAATAAGCCATCAGATCAATACATTGTGAAAAAACGTAAAGAAAAATAATGATAACAAATTGAGATGATGCGGTTCAATAACAATAGAAGTAACGAGAAATTTGGTTGTACGTGAGATTTTACGCAATAAAGATCGTAAAGCTAACAAGCAACGAAGGGAGGAAAAAATAATAATGGGAAGATCATTAAAAAAAGGCCCTTTTGTAAATAAAAAGCTGTTGAAGGCAATCGAAGAGTTGAACGCAGCCAATGAAAAAAAAGTTCTGAAAACATGGTCAAGGCCATCAACTATATTCCCCCAGATGGTGGGGCACACAATTGCAGTACATGACGGCAAAAAACATGTTCCAGTATATATCACTGAAGACATGGTGGGTCACAAACTTGGAGAGTTTGCTCCTACGAGAACCTACAGAGGTCATGCGGCCGATAAGTCTGCAAAGGTCAAGAAAAAATAGGATAAGGAGGATCTTAATAAATGGAAGCAAAAGCAGTTGCAAAATATGTAAGGATGTCTCCTATAAAGCTGAAGCCTGTTACCGATCTGGTAAGGGGGAAGAATTTAGACGAGGCGCTTACCATATTGAAATTTACACCAGGTAAGGGTGCAGAAATCGTTGAAAAAGTAGTGAAATCAGCAGCAGCAAATGCTGAGAACAATTTTGACATGAACGTTGACAAGCTATACGTTGCCGAAGTGTACGCAAACCAGGGTCCTATCATGAAGAGATGGAGAGCTGGTGCACAGGGAAGAGCATCTATGATTTATAAAAGAAGCAGCCACGTAGGCGTTACTTTAAAGGAAAGATAGAGTATTTCAGAACAGGAGGATCATTGAATGGGTCAGAAGGTAAGCCCTCATGGATTAAGAGTGGGCATTATAAAAGACTGGGAT
>DUPP01000141.1 GCA_012838265.1 Clostridiales bacterium | reverse complement strand
ATGATGGCTGATGATGCTACCACTAATTTCGTTAAAACCTATGCAGGTGACATATACATACCTTTGAGAGAAATCGATAAGGAACTGTATTTCCCCTTGAATACTACAAATCAGTTTTTTAAGCTCAGCTATACGATTTCCGGAAATACTATAAAAATGCGCGATTATTCAGGTACTGATAAAATCGCAAAAATTAATCAAAAAGAAGTACAAGCTGTTTCTTCTCTTATCGACGGCAGAGGTGATACAGTAATTCTTAACCAGAATGATACTGTATTTATTACAGGCCAGACTGATAATTACTATCGACTGTCTGGTGATGACGGGAGTACATTATATGTGTTAAAGGATTATGTTACAGTATCGGAGATAGATCTTTCCAAGATAGACTTTTATGCTCCCAAAAAGGTTAAGTTTAATAGAAATGGAGGAAAAATTAACCTTGTATGGCAATATGTAGGTAATATAACTCCATCAGCACCTGCAGTAAAACATAATGGAATAGATATACTGTCACCTACATGGTTTGACTTGATCGTTAATGGAGATGGAAGCGTTGAAAATAATGGAGATAAAGGATATACCGACGATGCGCATTCTAAAGGATATATGGTTTGGGCTACCATAACAAATAATATGTCAACTAAGGGCTCCACCGCATTTACAACAAAGACCTTTAACAATAGTGGTTTGCTGAATAGATCTGTTGCGCAGTATATATTCTACTCCTGCCTTTATGATGTAGATGGTATTAATATCGATTACGAAGATGTGGCGGATAGTGATGCGGCAGGACTTGTTGCATTTACTGCATTGCTAAGAAACTACACAGAGCGTCAAGGGCTGGTGCTTTCTATAGATACTCTGATACCAAGACCATGGACTATTGAATATGACAGAGCTTCACTGGCAAAATATGTAGATTACCTTGCTGTCATGACCTATGATGAACACTATGCAGGCAGTCCTAATGCAGGTTCTATCTCTTCTCTTCCATGGACGGAAGAAGCAATAAAGGCAACACTGAAGGATGTTCCCGCTTCAAAACTATTAATTGGTGTTCCTCTTTATACGAGAATCTGGACTGTTGATGATACAGGAAAAGTCATATCTAACCCTTCAGCAACTATGCAAGCAGTTCGGAATATAGTTTCAGAAAAAGGTTTAAAACCCACTTGGCTGGATAGAGAAAAGCAATACTATGTTGAATATGCTAATGGTGAAAACACGAGCAAGATTTGGATAGAGGACTCCCGCTCTATATCCAACAGGCTAAATCTGATTTCAAAGTATAATTTAGCAGGTTCTGCGTGCTGGCAGCTTTCGCAGGCAGAGGATAGCATATGGGAAGTCTTCGACGGTATGCTTAAAAAGAATAAGCCAATGAGTAACTATAATAATAGTTATTAATAGAAATATAATGGATAAGAAAATATCGGAGCAGTTTAGTTTAAATAATCCAATTGAAAAAAATAGACCTTTAGCAAATGACACTTATGTCATTTAGGAAAACACTGGTTCACGGACTATGTTTGTTTTCCGTTCTAAAGGTCTTTGATTGATATTGTGATTATTTCTAAACTGCGACTATTTTCGTTACATTATATTTCTATAAATAATGTAGGAATAAACAGCAGTAACAATAGTTGGTATTAAAATACCAGCCATTAAAATTATGAACATCACGTATCCATCTGTAAATATTGCTCCCAGCAATGCGGCAAGCCCGCCTGCAACCATTAAGTATGAACCTAGCTTGTGAGTTTTTATCCACACCTCTTCACTTGCCAATGTCCATGGATATTTAAATCCCACAAAATAATTATGCCTTACATTTCTCATGTTAAATCCAAATATAATGAACATAACAGCTGCAGCTATTGTAATCCATTTTCCTATTTGTACTTGGTATCCGAAAGATGCTGATATAGTAAGCGCAAATAGAAGAACGAAAAATAGATGAAAAGTATATCGAATAGCTATATATGCATTATTAAATTTCATGTAATTATCACGTCTAGGGTCGATTTTTGGAAGCACTATAAATAAGACGTACATCCCAGCATTCAGCAACGGAAGGCCAAAAGTACCAATTAGCTTTGATCCATAGCCATCCACCTCGCCGTGTACATTCCAATGAATCGGGATCTGTTCAGGCAAATGAGGATATAAGATGGCTCCAACTATAAAAGGTATAACTAGTATTATTAATAAGGGCCATTCCCTCTTTATATTATAATTCATATTTCATCCACTTTCTGTTTATATAATTGTTCATCTATATCGGAAAAGGCAACTAAAATAACCTCTAAATCTTGCTCCTTCAAAAATTCCTTTACATTGTTGACTGCAATATGAGCCGCCTCCTTCTTTGGATAACCGTATACCCCTGTTGATATTGCAGGAAAAGCAATAGATTTTATTCCGTTTTCAACTGCCAGCTTCAAACTGTTTTTATAACAACTTGCAAGCAGCTCCGGTTCTCCTTTATCTCCTCCTCGCCATATCGGTCCTACAGTATGAATCACATGTTTTGCCGGAAGCTTGTAGCCTTTTGTAATTTTTGCCTGCCCGGTTTTACATCCGTTCAATTTCCTACATTCCTCCAACAATTCCGGACCTGCTACTCTGTGGATTGCACCATCCACTCCACCTCCGCCGAGAAGAGTCTCGTTTGCTGCATTAACTATGGCATCTACCTCAAGTTTAGTAATGTCACCTCTAACAATTTTTATACCCATTTTAACTGCACCCTTTCTTACTTATAATCTGCTCTTTTATTTATTTTTAATTACGTACTCACTTAATATATTGATGAATTTCATATACTAATAATAGTAAAAGGTATATGGTTTTTATACTTTTGTCCAGATCTCATTCATTTATTTATATTTATTTAATATATACATTTATTTTTTATGTATTTATTTGCCTAATTAAAAAAACTACAGTTCATATACTTATTTTAAAATAATGACAGTAACTCCTGAATTGCCATCAATTCTCCTCTGATAATCGGAAAGCGAACTGCACATTCCAAGCAGTTCCTTTTTCTTTGCCAGCCAATTCTCACCACCACAATAAGCTCTTACAATTCCGCTTAAACTTCTTTCTTTCAGTTTGCTTCTTACTGCAGCCTTTATTGCTCCACCTGTTCCTGATGAACCATATCCATGCACAAGAATAACTGCCTTGTATCCCTGTCTTTTGCAGGTTCCAAGCTGGTTTACCATATTCCTTACTGCATCTTCGGCTAAAGGTCGACCGAATTCAAGATTGATTTCTTTAACTTTTACCATTTTTAAAATCTCATAATTTAAATCTCATTAAATCTCATCTTTAATCAGGATTAATTACCGGGATTCCCAAACAATTACTTTATTAATCTATAAAACATATGCCAATACAGACAATTGCTTATATGAATCTATAAAATATTATATCAATATATATTAGCTGCTACAACATAACAGAGGATTTTAACTATTTTTCCCAATAAATTATTTTGGTGTTAACGAATTTCTCAACGGTGCGTTATTTTTAACTGCAAAGTAACACATACATTTAAGTCTGAATATAATGACCATGAAAAGAAATAATGAAAGACCGGTTAAAGGAGGGAAATATATGAGTTGTTTCGGTGGCAACATATCGCCGGACCTCTTTCAAAAATGCTGCAATGCAAATCAGCTCTGTGAATTTAGCGGAAATCTAAGAGATGTAGTAACAGAACCTATTTTCGTTCAAAAGGTATATGATGCTGTTCTTTTTAATCTGCAAGGGCTGAAAACTGTGACAGGTCAATGCTTTTCACCTGCAATTCCTAAGGGACACAGGCTGAAGAGAGTCATAGACATTCGCTGCAAGAGGTTCTTTAATCCACTGAACGTAGAAGATCCACGAAACCTCACATTGGATGTAGATACCACTATATCAGGTGCAACATTTATTCAGGATGCACAGTGTGATCCAATAAGGGTTGTGGGTCCGGATGGTACATTTAGCGAAAAGGTGCTGTATGTAGATACAGAAGATTGCGATGAGAAGTGCAAAGGTACTCCTATTTTCGGAACCCAGAATATTGCCATCACTGGAGACGTACTGGTTACTTTAGATTTACTGCTCTGTGACAGATGCGACCATGAAGTCATTTTCACAGTCAGTGCAAATGTAAACATAGCAGAACCCAGTTCTCCATTAGTGCTGACTAACTTCTTTGAATTATGCATGCCCTCTACGCAAAACAGTGCATTCCTACCGCGTTTCAGTGAATTCTGTAATCCGGCTTGTGAAACCAGGCTGGCTACAAACAACATAGGAAGAGATATTGTATTATGCCCGGACGGAACAATAAAGGCAAATTTAATTATAGCCTTATGTGTTACATGTGAGAAAAAAATCGTCGTACCAGTACAGATTTGTGTCTTATCAACAGGATTTGTTCAATTGGCTCCTCAGGTTTCAGCAATCTGCACTACATTCCCATCGCTCTTCCCGAATCAGATTAAAGAAAGTGACACTTTGGAACTTTGCCCAGAAACGAGAAGTGATACCGACGATAGATGCGATGATATCTGTGACATCTGTGATGATGACAACCATCGCAGACCAAGAAGGAGATAAAGAAAATAGTGTCGTACGCGACACTATTTTTTTGTCATTTTTTAACTATATTTATAATTCTTTAAATTCCTTTATTAGGTTTTGTACCATGTGCTGGGCATTTAATAAAAATGCTTCTACCGGCTGCTCATCTGCTACTATTTCACTATAGAATTCCTTCTTATAATCTTTCATTATTTCTTCAAAGGATGCACCTTTGTTTATTCTTTCAAAGATAAAGTCCTTATGCAGATTAGTGGTATTTTCTGCATAGTCCCAATATAATTCTGCCGCTTTTTCAGGGACTAGTCCATAGTGTGGAGATATTACATATTTTGCATTTATCTTCCTGCATTTTTTTATTGAAGCCATAGTATCAGAATAACTTTTCAGCATACCGATTATCATTTCGCTGTTTCTTATATAGACTCCCGTTGACTCGCTTGCAAATAGAATCTGCTCCGGCTTCAAGAGAAGGGTCAAAGAACAGTCTGTATGCCCCGGTGTTTCGTATACAATTAGTTCCTCGTCCCCCAGAGAAATTACATCATTTTCAGATATTGTCCGGTCTACCTTAAGCCCGTCCATCAGTATCTTGGGTTTTGACTCTGGCTTTAAATAATAAATCCATGCAGCCTCAGACATCTTTTCGATTCGTTTTAATGCAGATTCTTTTTCCAGTACCTCTTTAGCATATACTGCTCCAAAAGAGACTATATCTGGCCAAGCCTTCCTTAAATAGGGAAGTGCTCCTACGTGGTCGTAATGGGTGTGTGAAAGGATCACATAATCCAGCTTTCTATCTCCCAGTTCTTTTTTTATGTTATTTACGAGTCCTTCTCCGCAATAAGCCATTCCACAATCCATCAAGGCTGTTTTTTCAGATCCCATAATTAATATGGGTTCTCCCCCAGAGCCTGCCGATACTCTGAGCAATTTATCTGTTATATCTGTAAATTCAAATCTTTTTTTCGTATTAAATCCATCATTCATCACCATTTTCACTTCCTTGTATCTCTTTTTCTTCCTGTTCTCTTTCCTTTTCGGCAATGATTTGATTTTCCATTACTTCACCAATAGTAAAAATCACAAGTCCTATCCATATGAAACCAAAGGTAATTAATTGTACCATATCAAAGGGTTCTCGGTAAACGAAAATCCCCAATATCAATGCTATAGAAGGTGAAATGTATTCTATAATCCCAAGAGTAATTAAGTTAATTCTATTAGCTGCCATTGCAAAAAGCATCAGCGGAGTGCCGGTTATAATTCCGGCTAAAGCCAATAATGCCCATTGTACAGGTTCAGCATTTGCATAAGCTCCTCTGCCTGTCAATTCAAAATAGAAAATAACCGGTAATGCAACAGGAACTAGAAATAACGTTTCATATAGCAAAGCTAAAACTGCATCTACCCTGTGCTTTTTCTTTATCGCAGCATAGGTACCGAAGGTAAATGCTAAGCCTAGAGCAATCCCCGGTATTTCGCCGTGATAAATAAGTATAACTGCAACTCCCAAGCTTGCAAAAAATACCGCAATTAGCTTATATCTATTCAGTTTTTCTCTAAAAAACAGAATTCCAAATACACAAACAATCAAAGGTTCAATGTAATATCCAATGCTTGTCTGAATAATTTGCTCGTTGCTCACCGCCCATATATAGATTCCCCAATTAAGAGTAATCAAAGAACCTGCAAGAAAAAACGTTCTAATAGCAGACTTATTTTTTAATGGTTTTAGAATTGCTTCCCATGGATAAAAAATAATTGCCATAATAAATGAAAAAATAAATGCTAGTACGATTCTATAAAACAGTATTAGAACCGGGTTAATAGGATGAAGAGCTTTCCAATAAACTGGCAAAATTCCCCACAGCAAGGCGCAAAGGATTGCAAATGCAATCCCTTGTTTATATTCCCTCTGGCTGTTACCTTTTCGTTTATCGTAAGAGCTTCGTATATTATGTAACCAGCTGGTTTTATCAATTTTCTTAATATTACTATAACTCAATTCTACACCAATGTTTCTGTTTCTGTTAATAGCTGATTATTGATTGCCTCACCTGGCGGAACGATTGGAGTGACATTTTCATCGATAGAAATATCACATGCGATAACAGCTCCCTTGCCTGTTTGCAGAGCTTCCTCCAAGGCCTTTCTTAACTCCATACGGTTCTTTACCAACCTGCCATATAATCCAAAGGCTGATGCTAGTTTATCATATTCTAAGATATCCGGCAAATCCGTTGAAGAATATCTTTTCTCAAAAAATAGCTTCTGCCATTGCCTCACCATTCCAAGTGTATGATTCTTAACTACAACTGTAATAATTGGCAAATTATAAGCAGCTACAGTTGCTAGTTCATTCATATTCATGCGAAAGCTTCCATCTCCACTGATGTGAAGAACTCTTTTATTAGGATTACCGATTTGTGCTCCGATAGCTGCTCCCAAGCCAAATCCCATAGTTCCCAATCCGCCCGAAGTTATAAGTGTTCTAGGTTTTCTAAAAGGCCATTTTTGAGCCGTCCACATTTGATGCTGTCCCACATCCGTAGCTATAATAACATCGTCGCCAAATACTTCGTTCAAGGTTTCATAAATGTTATTTGAATCTAGCTTATTGCCACTTCTTTTTTTCTTCTTCTTCCAAGAATTAATCGTTTTATTCCATTCTGCTCTTTCAGTTTCTTTAATATGAGGAAGTAAAGCTTGCAGAGCGCTTTTTATGTCACACTTAACACAATGGTCAAAACGCATATTTTTCCCAAATTCCGAAGCATCAATATCAAAATGAATAATTTTTGCACCCTTTGCAAACTTTGACGCATCTCCAGTAACGCGATCACTAAATCTAGCTCCTACTGCAATTATCAGATCGCTATGGTGTACTGCCATATTCGCTTCCTTCTGACCATGCATTCCAACCATTCCCAAAGAAAGAGGATGTTTTCTATCGAAAGATCCCATGCTCATCAGTGTGGTGATAACGGGAATATTAGCCTTAATCGCCAGCTCTGTAAGTTCTTCTGAAGCATCAGCTATGATAGTTCCGCCCCCTGCATAAATGACTGGTTTTTCTGATTCGTTTATTTCCTGCGCTATTAAGCTAATCTGCTCGGGGTCCTCTGGCGGACAGCAACGTTCTATCTCCTCAGGCGGGCATGGTTTATACTCAGCAAGTTCTATCATTAAGTTTTTAGGAACGTCTACCAATACCGGTCCAGGTCTGCCGCTTGCGGCTATTTTGAAGGCTTTTCTAATGTTGGGAGCTAAATCCTCAACGGTACGGCAGAAGAAACTATGTTTTGTTATAGGCAGTGTTATCCCAACGATGTCTACTTCCTGAAATGAATCCTTGCCAATAGAACTGATAGGGACCTGTCCTGTTATTACCACGAGAGGCACAGAATCCATGTAAGCTGTTGCAATACCTGTCACCGTATTTGTGGCACCAGGTCCACTGGTTGCAAAACAAACGCCTACCTTCCCTGTAGAACGGGCATAACCGTCCGCTGCATGGGTTGCCCCCTGTTCATGACTAGTCAATATATGTTTGACTCTGTCAGTATAATCATATAAAGCATCATAAAGAGGCATGATCTGACCGCCGGGATATCCAAATATAGTATCCACCTTCTGCTCAATCAGACATTCCATAATTATATTAGATCCCTTTAACAGCATATCCTCACCTTTACTACTATTCTTCCTCGTTCCAGGAGTACATCTTTCTTAATTCTTTTCCTACCTTTTCAAGCAAATGCTCTCTCTTATTTCTTCTGGTAGCCAGGAAATGCGGACGGCCAACTTTGTTTTCTGTTATCCAGTTTCGTGCAAAAGTACCGTCCTGTATCTCTGCCAGAACCTTTCTCATTTCATTCTTTGTATCTTCTGTTATGATTCTCTTACCGATTTCATAATCACCAAACTCAGCGGTATCGGAAACTGAATATCTCATTTTTGAGAATCCGCCTTCATAAATCAAATCGACAATCAGCTTCATCTCATGGATACACTCAAAGTATGCATTCTGTGGGTCATAACCTGCTTCTACCAAGACATCAAATCCTGCTTCCATCAATGCAGTAACTCCGCCACAAAGGACTGCCTGTTCACCAAACAGGTCTGTTTCCGTTTCCTGTCGGAATGTTGTTTCTAAAACACCAGCTCTGGAACCACCGATACCTGCTGCATAAGCAAGACCAATATCAGTTGCTTTACCCGAAGCATCCTGATGTACAGCAATCAAGCACGGAACACCTTTTCCGTTGACATATTCACTTCGTACTGTATGCCCTGGTCCTTTTGGAGCAATCATGACAACGTCAACATTCTGTGGTGGTATAATTTGGAGATAATGTATATTGAATCCATGTGCAAAAGCAAGTACTTTGCCCTCTGTCAGATATGGTTTAATGCTATTATTATATATATCAGCCTGCTTTTCGTCCGGTACAAGAATCATAATAATATCTGCGGCTTTTGCTGCTTCTGCAGCAGTGGCAACTTTTAAACCGGCTGCTTCAGCCTGTGACCATGATTTACTGCCTTCGTACAATCCAACTATTACCTTAACACCGCTATCCTGCAAATTCAATGCGTGTGCATGGCCTTGACTTCCATAACCGATAATAGCAACTGTTTTTCCGTCTAATAATGATAAATTACAATCACTCTGATAATAAATTTTCGCCATTTTTAATTCAACTCCTTTGTATTTTAAAATAATATACTACAAAATTATTTGTTTATAAACACAAACTGTTTGTAAAGAAATATTAATATATTTTACTATTTGGTTTTATACCAGTCAAGGCTAATTATACAAAATCAGAAATATTGAGGAATAGTGCATTCATAAACTTAAATGAAAAGTAACTTCTGGTTTTATATTTCTAACTGGAAGTTACTTTTTAATTTAATCTAGTGCATTCATAGTAAATCCCCCAAATATATTTACTATTTTATATTCAACAATCCAGAGGCTATTTCTTTAAAATTTACGCCGCTTGTTTTTTCTACTCTTAAAATCCAATCTTTCGGCAGTTTCTTAATACCGGAATAAGCGCCGCAGATAGCTCCACAGATAGAAGCATTTGTATCTGCATCATCGCCTGCATTGACAGCTGCTATAATTCCCTGTCTTGCATCGCCTTCAACTGCATAAAAAACACCCAAAGCGATAGGGATTGATTCATAAGACTTCATGCCTGCACCAAAAATACCTACTAACTCATCTAAAACTACATTCATACCCTCTGCTTTTTTTTCATCAACAATCCGCTTTGCTAAATCAATTCTCTTAGAAACGCTCGGAGCAGGTATATCAAAACCCTTTTCTTCTCCATAGACTGCAGCCTTTCTAGCCTCTTCCATAACTTGGGCCGGGCTAAATCCTCCTCGTATTCCTGCTGCACAGGCTACTGCTACAGCACAGGCTGCCGCCATAGCAGGTGCACTTCCATGACTTGGTAAAGAAGACTCCGCGGCTTCCTTAGCACATAAAGAAAAATCGTAATAATATCTTATTCCAATAGGTGCTACCCTCATAGCGCTGCCATTAGTATCACTGAGTTTTGCTCCCTCACCAGGGTCCTTCCCTTCTATTACAGCACTTAAGAATCTTCTGGTGGACGGGCCTATCACGGAGCTTTCCAGCATATTGTTTTCTATTGCCCATTGTTTCATTTTCTTTATAAAGATTTCCTTGTCAAAGAATCCTTGCTCAATTAAAACTTGAGCTATAATAATACTTTCTTGCGTATCATCTGTAACCTCACCTGCTTGCAGATTTCCATGATAAGTCTGCACTTCAGCAACAGGTTCTAAAAAATCTTCAATATATCCATAGGTTTCCTTAATTTTGCTGCGCGTAAAAAAGGATGCCGGCATGCCCATTGCATCTCCAATGGCTCCACCCATCAAACATCCCCAGGCTCTATCAAGCATTATTAAACCTCCTTATTATCGGATTGCTCATACAGTTATTCCACTTTAGCTGCAGACTTAAATATTTCCTGTGCTTTTGCATGTAAATCCGTTATGTCAAAGTCCCCGTGAGGTCCCTTTATTGTAGTTATTATAGAAGCGCAAGCCGCT
>DUPP01000140.1 GCA_012838265.1 Clostridiales bacterium | reverse complement strand
CTTGCTTTTGGACAAGTCCTCGATAGAGTTGGTGTTGCACTTGGCTTTCAATTTCCTTCAGGAAGTGAGCTGGATAAGATTGCTGTTAAAAGGCGAGAAATAATCAAAAAATTACAGTTAAATAATAAAACTTTAAACCTAAAAAGAATACCAATAGATGGGTTTGAAATTAATCTATCTGGCCTTGAAACTCAATGTCAGCGTGAAATACTTAGGGGTGCAGAACCAGATATGCTTATTTATGAACTGTTTAGCGTTATTGCCGAGTGCCTTTGCCAATTGACAGATAAGGTAATTGCTCAAACAGGTTGCTCTAATATTCTATACACAGGAGGCGTTTCGGCCAGCTGTTTTGTCAGAGATCAAATCGAACGATATTTCAGTGGACAGCCCGTTCGCGTCATTTTCGGCAACCCATCCTTATCATCGGATAATGCGGTAGGCATTGCTTACCTTGGAGGTAAAAAGCTATGGCAATTAAACCAATAAAGGTTTCTCAATTAAATTCATATATCAAGCGAGTGCTGCAAACTGACCCGTTATTAGGCAACGTCTCAGTAATTGGTGAAATCTCAAACCTTAAGTACCATAGCAGCGGACACGTATATTTTACATTGAAGGATGAAAACAGTAAAATCAACTGCTTCTTGCCATTTGAAGCCTTGAGTAATATTCGATATGAGTTAGCTGATGGTATTGAAGTAATTGCCAGCGGATATATCTATCTTTATGAACGGGGTGGATACTATTCACTAAACGTAAGAGATATTGCAATTGAAGGGTTGGGAAACTTATCAGCTGCATTCGAAAAACTTAAGGAGAAGTTGTCAAAAGAAGGTCTTTTCGATGAAAAATATAAAAAACAAATACCTTTTTTCCCTAATAAGATTGCAGTTATCACATCTGAAACAGGTGCTGCAGTTAGAGATATCATAAAAATCATTAAGAGCAGAAACAATGTTGTAGATATACTTATATATCCCTGTCAAGTACAAGGACCCGGGGCTGCTGCGGAAATTGCAGAAGCTATAAATGAAGTGAATCGGATTTTTCCCGATGTAGATACTATCATAGTAGGGCGTGGTGGGGGCTCGATTGAGGAATTATGGCCATTCAATGAAGAAATTGTAGCAAGGAGCATTTTTGCTTCAAAAATACCTATCATTTCAGCAGTTGGACATGAAACAGATTTTACTATTTCAGATTTTACAGCAGACAAAAGAGCCGAAACCCCTACTGCTGCTGCACAGATGGCTGTACCTGATATCAAAGCTTTAAAAGAATATGTCGAAAATGTAAAGGAAAATATAATACATATCATGGATCGCCTTATGCAATATATGGAACTCAAGGTAGCAGGCTACAATATTGAGTCATTAACTACAAGCCTTAATCAGAGATTGTTGGTTTATGCCATGAAAGTTGATAGCGTATACAAAGATTTTAATAAAGTAATAAAAGATAAACTAGACACTTCAACGGACCATCTTGAAAGGCTTAGAATTGCTCTAGAGTCAATGAATCCCGCTTGTATTATGGAGAGAGGGTATGCAGCTATTTTGGACGATAAAGGTGTAATGGCGGGTTCTATCGATCGGTTTGGGCAAGGGGAAGGTTTGACTGTAGTCATGAAAGATGGAGATATTAATTGTAAGGTTTTAAATATAAAAAGAAGATAAAGCTTATTAAGGAGGAGCTATATGGCAAATCAAAAGAATAAAATGAGTTTTGAGGAAGCCCTTGCTGAGTTGGAAAAATTTGCAGAAATACTAAAAAAGGACGGAACTACCCTGGAAGCGGCAATGCAAAGCTACGAACAAGGTATGAAATACTATAATTACTGTAATGAGATATTGAATAGCGCAAAACAAAAAATTGAAATATATAGAAAAAAGAATGAAGAATGAATAAATAATAGTGCAATTAATTAAATCTGTGACTATATATCTTAAGTCTAATTATATTTACAGTTAAATTGGATGAGCTAGTGTGTAGTGGAGGTGCTTAGAATGCAATTTGAAGAATATCTACGTTTAAAAAAACTTGTGGATGATCATATCCTATACTTTCTTCCCGAAATCGACCATAATAGCTATACAATTTCTGAAGCAATGGCGTATAGTTTAAATGCCGGTGGAAAGAAGCTGCGTCCGGTTCTATTGCTTGCTGCATGTAATTTTTGCGGTGGTGATGAGAAACTGGCACTTCCTTATGCATGCGCAATTGAATACATTCATACTTATTCGCTCATTCATGATGACCTGCCAGCTATGGATAATGATGACCTGCGCCGAGGTAATCCTACGAATCACAAAGTGTTTGGTGAAGCAGTTGCAATCCTCGCCGGTGATGGCCTGCTTACTTCGGCTTTTGAAGCGATGAACAAGGACATGCTTCTTTATCTGGATAATGTTGAAAAATTGAAGAGGAGAGTTCGTGCAATCTATGAGATTTCTAAAGGTGCAGGCTGCCGAGGCATGATTGCAGGCCAGATTGCTGATATCGAAGCCCAAAACAAGGAATGTACAAAGGAACTGCTAGATTATATCCATCTTAATAAAACTGCAGCTTTAATTAAAGCTGCAGTAAGAGCAGGAGCACATCTTGGCGGAGCGGATAAAGAGGTTCTGCAGCATCTTGACGAATACGCTGAAAACATTGGTCTTGCTTTTCAGATTATGGATGATATTCTTGATTACAATGGAGACGAAGAACAGACCGGCAAAAAAACAGGCTCCGATAAAGCAAATAATAAGACAACTTATCCCTGTCGTTACGGTTTACAGGAATCCTATAACAAAATCAGAGAATTAACAGAAAATGCAAAACGGAGTATGGAGTTATATAATGACGATGCCGAGTTCTTCTTTAAGCTTGCAGATGAATTGGCAGAAAGAATTAAATAAAAATCTTGTATATAAGACGATATTTATTGCATTATCTATTGATGAAGAAAAGCTAACGTTAAGGAGTTCATTTTGATGAATAAAAAGACGCTAATGGATTACCAGTTCCCCCAGGACCTTAAAAACATGGACGAAAGGGATTTGGAACTCCTGACATATGAAATAAGGGATTTTTTAATAGAAAAAGTGTCCAAAAATGGTGGGCACCTTGCTTCTAATTTAGGGGTTGTTGAGCTGACAATAGCTCTGCATAAGGTTTTTGAGAGCCCAAAAGACAAGATTATCTGGGACGTAGGACATCAATCCTACGTTCACAAAATTCTTACGGGCAGAGCATCTTGCTTTGACGGACTCCGATGCCTCAACGGCATTAGTGGATTCCCAAAACGTGAAGAGAGTCCCCATGATATGTTTGATACAGGTCATAGCAGCAATTCGATTTCTGCTGCAATGGGTTATGCAGCCGCTCGTGACTTAAACGGAGAGGATTATTCAGTCATTTCTATCATTGGCGACGGAGCCTTGACGGGAGGAATGGCTTATGAAGCACTTAATAATGCCGGATCCCTGGAATCTAAAATAATTGTTGTACTGAACGATAATGAAATGTCAATATCCAAGAATATTGGAGGTATATCCCACCACCTTGCTAAACTGAGATCCTCCAGAACATATTTAGATTTTAAAAAGCAATTGAAAAAAACATTAAAAGGAATACCTGGCGTTGGTGAGGGGTTATACAACGGATTTGAGCATATAAGAGACTCACTGAAATATGCAATCGTTCCCGGGGCTATTTTTGAACAATTAGGATTTAAGTATTTCGGACCGGTCGACGGTCATAACATTAAGGATTTGATTGAAGTCCTAACTTATTCAAAATTTATTGACGGACCTGTGCTAATACATGCTATTACAAAAAAAGGCAAGGGTTATAGAAATGCCGAAAACAACCCTGATAAATTTCATGGTATCGGTGCTTTTAATCCAACAACGGGGAATCTGCTGAATGAAACAAGAAATTTAAGCTATTCAGAGGTTTTCGGGAATAAGCTTGTGCAGCTTGCAAAGGAAAATCCTAAAATAGTCGCGGTAAGTGCTGCAATGATTGCGGCTACGGGACTTAAGAAATTTGCAAAATACTATCCAAACCGAATCTTTGATGCAGGTATTGCTGAAGCCCATGCAGTAACTTTTGCTGCGGGTCTTGCAGCAAGCGAGTATAAACCAGTTGTTGCAATATACTCTACATTTTTACAAAGAGCGTATGATCAGATACTGATCGATGTCTGTATGCAAAATCTCCCTGTTATCTTTGCTATAGACAGAGCTGGCAATGTAGGTGCAGATGGAGAAACCCATCATGGGGTATTTGATTTATCATATCTTAGTCATATGCCAAATATGACGATAATGGCTCCTAAGGATGGTCGAGAACTGGAAGATATGATGGAATATGCTTTAAGACTTGATGGTCCTTCCGCCATTCGGTACCCAAGAGGTGAGGTTATTGATAACGTAAGTGAATTAGAAAATAAAATCATAGACGGCACAAGTGAAAGAATCATTGAGGGAAATGACGTTGAAATATTTGCCGTTGGAAAAATGGTTTCCATCTGTATGGAGGCATGTATAAAATTAAAAGAGCTAGGAGTAAATGCCGGCCTGTATAATGTTCGCTTTGTAAAGCCTTGTGATAAAAAATCCATCCTTTCTGCTGCCACCAGGGTAAAATACATTGTTACAGTGGAGGATAATGTATTGGAAGGCGGTTTTGGTTCTATAGTAAATAGAATTCTGGCAGAAGAGGGCATGTGTGATATAAAAGTTCTTAATATTGGGTGGCCGGACAAATTTATAGAACAAGGCAGCACACCGGAACTCTTTGAAAAATATGGTCTTGATTCACAGCATATATCAGAAAGGGTGTGTGACTTTCTTGAAAGAAAGGCTTGATACACTGCTTGTCAGCAGAGGATTATTCCCCTCCAGGGAAAAGGCTAAGAGTGCAATTATGGCAGGAATCATTTATGTAGACGGTCAAAGAGTAGATAAAGCAGGCACTGGGGTAAAAGAGGACGCTGAGATTTTTGTTAAAGAAAATACCTGCCCCTATGTCGGTAGGGGAGGCTTGAAATTAGAAAAAGCACTTAAATCATTTCAATTAGATCTAAATGGAGTTATTGCTGTTGATATAGGTGCATCAACAGGAGGCTTTACCGATTGCATGCTAAAAAACGGGGCTGCTAAGGTATATGCTATCGATGTGGGGTATGGCCAACTGGACTGGAGTCTAAGAAATGACCCCAGAGTCGTCAATATGGAAAAAGTAAACATAAGATACCTTGACAAGGAAAGAATCACTGAAAAAGTTGATTTTATTAGTATAGATGTTTCATTTATTTCTCTAAAGCTTGTATTTCCCATTGCAGTTGATTTACTTTCACAAGAAGGTAATATAATATGCTTGGTCAAGCCTCAATTTGAAGCAGGCAGGGAACAGGTAGGGAAAAAAGGTGTCATCAAAGACAAGATGGTCCATATAGAAGTGCTGGAAAAAGTTATTCAATACGGAGAGGATAACGGACTTTATCCACAAGGGATCGATTTTTCACCAATGACAGGGGCTAAGGGAAATATCGAATACCTACTGCTATTAAATAAAATCCTCAACCCTACCGATTTCAAACCGCTCATAGAAGCAGTAGTGAAAACAGCACATGAACAGTTACTATAAAGAGATTTAGAATTTGAGGTAATTATGCAGCTAACACCGATGATGAAACAGTATATGGACATTAAAAAGAATTACCAGGACTGTATTTTATTTTTCCGTCTTGGTGATTTTTATGAAATGTTTTTTGATGATGCCCTGATTGCATCAAAAGCAATGGAGGTCACTCTTACTGGGAAAAGCTGCGGACTTGAAGAAAGGGCACCAATGTGTGGAGTGCCTTATCATGCAGCGGATACATATATTGCAAAACTAATTAATAAGGGATATAAAGTAGCAATCTGTGAACAAATAGAAGATCCGTCAACATCTAAGGGAATCGTAAAACGAGAAGTAGTACGTGTAATTACTCCTGGAACCGTCGTTAGTCAGACAATGCTCAATGAAAATGAAAACAATTACCTTGCATCTATCTTTCTGGATGAAACGGGAGCAGGTATTGCTTACTGCGATATTTCTACAGGAGAGATCAGTACTACAGAGTTGAGAGGGCAAAGAAACATAGAACGATTGCTAAATGAGCTTGAAAAAATAAGGGCTAAGGAGATAATTGCCAATGAAGCAGTTGCGCTTGATGGACTGCTGGATGATCTTAAAGAGAATAACAATGCATATTTCAGCCTATTAGAATCTAGATACTATAATAAAAATACTTCTGTTGAAGTGGTTTTACGGCAATTTAATGTAAAATCACTTAAGGGCCTTGGTATTGAAGAAATGCACCTGGCTGTAATGGCTCTTGGAGCACTGCTTTCGTATCTATTTGAAACACAAAAGCAGAATTTATCACATTTGTCCTTTCTTAAGGTTTATGATACTCACGAGCATATGTCTCTTGATAAATCGACAATTAGAAACCTCGAGTTAACTGAAAGCATGTTTGATAAAAAAGTGCAAGGCTCTTTGCTGGGAGTCCTAGATCGGACTCAGACAGCGATGGGGTCCAGAAAAATGAAACAGTGGATACGCGAACCTCTAAATCATCTTCCGGAAATCAATGAGAGATTAAATTCAGTAGAATTACTGGTTGAAAATATTCTTTTACGCAATAATATCAAAGAAAATTTAAAGAAAGTATATGACCTGGAACGTCTTTCGGGAAGAATCGCCTGTGGAAATACCAATGCTAAGGATTTAATTGCCTTAAGAAATTCTATCTTCGTACTTCCTGATCTAAAAAGTGAATTATCAGCTTGCGGAGATCCACTTTTGGAAGAGCTAGAAAAGAATATGGATTCTCTTACTGAAATTTATGAGTTGATCGATAAAGCAATAGTAGACGACCCGCCATACACGCTCAAAGATGGGGGATTGATACGAAGCGGCTATTCTAATGAACTGGATCAATTAAAGGAATCCATCCTGGATGGCCAAAATTGGATAGCAAGCCTTGAGGTCACTGAAAAAGAGCGTACAGGAATCAAGTCTTTAAAAGTTGGTTTCAACAAAGTATTTGGATATTTCATAGAAGTAACGAAATCCTATTTTGATATGGTTCCAGATAACTATATAAGAAAACAGACACTTGCTAATTGTGAACGTTATATTACACCGGAACTAAAAGAAGTGGAATCCATTGTACTTAATGCTGAAACGAAAATCAATCAAATGGAGTACGAGCTTTTTATAGAAATTAGAAATTATATTAAGGATTATATTCAAAAGATACAAAGAACCTCTTTGGCAATCTCCATTTTGGATGTGTTAACTTCCTTCGCTGAGGTAAGCAGCAAGCTTGGTTATGTGAAACCCCAAGTTAATAATGATGATATCATAATAATTGAGAAAGGACGTCATCCTGTAATTGAAAATACGATTAGACACGGGATATTTGTTTCCAACAACACATATATCGATAGGGAAAACAACAGTATGCTTCTGATTACCGGGCCAAACATGTCCGGAAAATCAACTTATATGCGGCAGACGGCGTTAATCGTATTAATGGCTCAGATAGGTTGTTTCGTACCTGCAGATTCTGCTGTTATCGGCATAGTTGACAGGATTTATACGAGAATTGGAGCATCAGACAATCTGTCTCAGGGGCAAAGCACATTTTTCGTGGAAATGAGTGAACTAGCTTATATCCTAAATACTGCCTCAGATAAAAGCCTTATCATTCTTGATGAAATAGGAAGAGGGACAAGCACGTATGATGGACTTTCTATAGCTTGGGCAGTAGTTGAGTATCTTTGCAGCAGCAAAGGAAGAATAAGGACTATGTTTGCTACCCATTACCACGAACTAACAGCCTTGGAAGGTCATATTAAAGGCGTGAAAAACCTTAATGTGGATGTACAGGAGAAGGATGGAAACATAATATTTTTACATAAAATAATAGAAGGCAGTGCCAGTAGAAGCTACGGTATACATGTAGCCAAACTGGCCGGAGTTCCGCAACAGCTTCTTCACGCTGCGGAGAATAAGCTGAACGAATTGGAAGATAGCGGGGCATCGATTAATTTAAAAAAATATACAAAAACACTAGAGGAAGAAGACGCAGAACTTAAAGAAGAAACTGAACAGATATCTTTTTTCGACTTTGCGCCTAACCCGGTCCTTGAAAAGCTTAAGTCATTGGATCTTATGAATATCACCCCTTCAAAAGCGTTTGAAATTTTAGAAGAACTTAAAAAAGCCGCAGAAGATCAAACAGGGCTTAAACAGGGCTTATAGAAATCAAATAAAGAAACCAAGACCAAAAAAAAGCTCGAAGATATTATGAATATATAATCTATAATACTGTATGGTAAAGAATGGTGGAATGGGTATAACTATGGTACTGCTTTCAAATAATAGAATAATAGAGCTATCAAGAAACGTAGCTGATAAAATTGCTGCTGGAGAAGTCGTTAACAGACCTTTATCCATAGTAAAAGAATTAATTGAAAACTCTATTGATGCAGGAGCTACGTCAATAATAGCAGAAATCAGAAATGGTGGAAAAACCTACATTCGAATAACAGATAACGGCAGCGGCATTCGTAAAGAAGATGTTGAGCTGGCATTTAAACGCCATGCAACCAGTAAACTAAGGGATGCATCAGATTTAAACCGGATACAAAGCCTTGGTTTTCGGGGAGAAGCACTTGCTAGCATTGCTGCAGTTTCCAAGGTGGAACTTATTACAAAAACATCTGATGAAAAAATTGGGATTTGTATTAAGATAAAGGGCGGAGAAATTATAGATAAGGAAGAAATAGGCTGTCCTGAAGGTACAACGGTAATTGTAGAAGATCTCTTCTATAACACTCCAGCCAGGCTTAAATTTATGAAAACAGACGCTGCTGAAAGCACATTAATAATAGACTTCATATCAAAGCTCACACTTGCTTATCCTCATATAAAAATCAGACTGATAAATAACGGAAATATTCTGTTTTCAACTACAGGTAAAGGTGATATCTACTCCAATATACTTACCATATACAGCAAAGTAATTGGTGACAAGCTTATTCACCTAAAGGAAACAGCCGAACAAATGTCTTTGGAAGCTTTTGTTTCACCGCCAAGTTATACAAAGACTAATAGAAAAAATCAGGTTTTCTTTGTCAACGGTCGTTACATAAGCAGTAAAGTTATGGAAGATGCTGTGACAGAAGCATATAAAGAAAAACTATTTGCAGGAAGGTATCCTGTAGTATTTCTTTTTCTGAATCTTGCGCCAGATAAATTAGATGTAAATATCCACCCTAATAAAAAAGAGGTTCGATTTGAGGAAGAAGGCTCAGTCAAGAATTTTATTACTTCAGTGATAAGAAATGCATTAAATACTGAGGATGCAATTCCAGAAATTAATGCAGATAACTTATTTAAATTTAGCTTTGAAAGAAGAGAGGATAATAGTTCCATCTCATTAAAAGATACTAGTCAGAATACTACAACGTATAACGAAGAACAAGTTGACATAAAAAATTTACTGTATAATAAGCGCGAGGAGTCTCAGCTATTTAATGAAGCAGAAGAATCCTACAGGATTGATAATAAAAATATAAACAAATCAACTGTTACAGAAAACTCTAAGGAAACCATAAAAAGCAGACAATTTGATTTATTAGGATTAACTGTTACTGGAACTATTTTTGGGACATATATTACAGCAGTGGATGACAATTATCTTTATCTTATAGATCAACATGCAGCTCATGAGAGAATTTTTTATGAACAGCTTCTTTATCAGTATCAAAATGAAGACAAGCTGCAGCAGATAATTATGATGCCATTCATTATCAACGTGGCTCATTCTACAAAGAATGCCGCTAACAATGATATTTTAAGTTTCCTGGGAAATTTCGGTTTTACGGTTGAGGAATTTGGACCTACATCGTTTATAGTTAAAGCTATTCCTGTATTTATGGATTTAGACGAGTCAAAGGATTTCATTGAATATTTGTTAGATAATATACAAGAAGATGAAGTGCTTCAAAATCAAAATAAGATAACAAAAATAATTTCAAATGCTTGTAAAGAATCTGTAAAGGCGCATGATATATTGGATAAACAGGAGATTGAAAGATTGATTCTCGATCTTTCAAAAACTAACAATCCTTATTCCTGTCCTCACGGACGTCCTACATTTATACGATTAAGTCATCGAGAAATAGAAAAGATGTTTAAACGAATTTAAGTGGAAAGGCTGAAAAAATCAATATAAGAAATACGAAGGAAATGGGTATGCAAAAAAACAATAGATCGGTTGTAATCATAACCGGTCCTACAGCAGTTGGAAAAACGAAATATGCTATAGAAATCGCAAAAGCTTTTCAAGGAGAAATTATATCAGCAGATTCGATGCAGATATATAAATATATGAACATTGGCAGTGCAAAACCAAGCAAAGAGGAAATGTCCCTTGCAACGCACCATCTTGTTGATATAATTAACCCTAAGGATGAATTCTCAGTAGCAGAATATCAAGATATAGCTAAGAATTGCATTAATAAAGTATTCGATAGTGGAAAGACCCCTATAATATCGGGTGGCACAGGACTGTATTTGAATTCATTAATTTATGACATGGATTTTTCCGTAATTCCAAAGCAAGCTGATTTTAGAAAAATACTGGAAAAGGAAGCGGAAACTTATGGTGTTGAGCATGTTCATAAAAGGCTTGCTTCCTTGGATAAAGAGGCAGCAGAAAGAATACATCCAAACAATCTAAAAAAAGTAATTCGAGCTTTAGAATTATTGGAATTAACTGGGGAAAGCGTCAAGAGATTTGAAGAATCTTTTGTTCCTACGAAGGATTATGAGTGCATTCTGATAGGATTGACAAGAGATCGTGATGAGCTTTATCAAAGAATTAATGCGAGAGTAGATAAGATGATAAGCTTAGGACTTGTTGAAGAGGTTGTTGAATTGCAATCGAGAGGATTATCAGAAAAAAATATATCAATGCAAGGAATAGGATATAAGGAGATTATTCCTTACCTTCGTGGAGAATATGACCTTGATGAAGCTATAAGGCTCATTAAACGTAATACGAGACATTATGCAAAACGACAGTTAACCTGGTTCAGAAGATACCATGATATGATTTGGTTCAATTTGTCAAGGTTTAATACTGAAGAGGAAGCCTTATCCTCGATTATAAATAAAATAGCTGCAGAACTTAAAATTTGCAAGGCAAGAACCCAGCAATAATAAACATAATCAGGAGTAAAAAATGGCATCTAAGAAGGTTATTAAGGTTCACAATAAGAGTGATAAACCAGACAATATCATTTTAAAAGAAAATGAAATAATCGAAAAATGTTTGGAAATCCAGGATACACTCCCGCGATTTATAAATGGTTTTTTTGTTTATTTGAAGGGAAACATACTTCCTTCAACAAGATTAGCTTATTTGCAGGATATTCGTTTTTTCTGCAACTATCTTATCAATGAGACAGATTTAACTGAAGCAGAAAACCCAAGGGATATAAAACTTGAAGAATTTGCAAAAATAGAAGCTGCTGATGTTAATGTATTTATTGATTATTGCAGAAAATATAAGGTGGAAAAGGGAAATGTAGTTTACATATACGAAAATGATAAAAGGACATTGTCTCGAAAGAAATCATCAATCTCCAGCTTATTCAAATATCTTTATAGAGATGGTCTAATCAGTAAAAATATAACTGACGGCTTTGATCCTATAAAGCTTCCAAAGCCTGGGGAACGCGAAATCAAAGCTCTCCAGGATGATGAAGTTATGAGAATGCTTGATGCAGTATCTAGAGGAACAAACTTAACAAAGAAAGAAAGAGAATTTTGGGAAAAAACAAAAAAAAGGGATAAGGCCATTCTGATTCTATTTCTTACGTACGGTTTAAGGCTATCGGAATTACAGCAGCTCAATGTATCCTCATTCAATTTTAGCAGGGGAGAATTCAAAATATATCGCAAACGTGGTAAAGAATCTATTATGCCTTTAAATAAAACTGTTATAAAGTGCGTGTCTGATTATATAAATGAAGAACGGGTTTCCGACGTAAATCTGCCTCCGGAACATAAAGACGCATTGTTTCTTTCTCTTCAAGGTAAAAGAATGACTGAAAGGCAAATCAGGGAACTTGTTAAGAAATACACCGCCATCGGACTTTCTACTTCTAGAGATAATGGATATAGTCCGCACAAATTAAGAGCTACTGCAGCCACTTCACTTATTGGACGTGGTAATTCGATCTATGATGTTCAAGCTTTGTTAGACCATGAAAATATCACGACAACCCAGTTATATGCTGCTCATAGGAAGAACGCCAAGAGAGATCTTATAAAAAATTTTGAATGGGATGAGGAGTTTGACAAATAGGTATTTGTTATATTACAATGTTTTTATTATTGCTAATTATTTAATAAAAAATTTAGAAATATGTAGTGAAATCCTTTAATTCTAAGGATATCATTTTTTGTATACGATAATTAACGAAAGTTTACAATAATTATATTATGAATACAAGGGTTTATTTTAGGAGTTTTATTTAAATGCAGAAAAATACACACGAATTATTGAATAAGGAATTTGGAATATCTGAGCAAGTACTGCAAATAATCGGATTAGCAGAAAGCGAAGTTAAAGATGTTTTTTTAGGATTAGATGATATCATGGCATACAATCAGTACAAAGTTCTTGATGCTTTTCAAAAGAACAGAATTTCCGATATGCATTTTGGATGGAATACCGGTTATGGATACAATGACCCTGGCCGCGATGCGCTTGAAAGAGTTTATGCAGATATATTTAGGGCTGATTCAGCGTTGGTGCGCCCTATAATTGTAAGTGGTACTCATGCATTGACACTTACATTAACAGGTATACTAAGACCTGGTGATGAGTTGATCTATTGCTCAGGGAAACCTTATGATACTCTGGAGGAGGTAATAGGGATTCGCGGCGAGGGAAAAGGCTCATTAAAGGAATTTGGCATACAATATAAACAAATAGAGCTTACGAGTGACGGGAGTATTGATTTAGAAGCTATAAGAACTGCTATTACTTCAAAAACCAGGATGGTATGTGTACAAAGAGCACCAGGCTATAGCTGGAGGAAAGCGATCACTATAGAAGAAATAGAAGAATGGGCAACATTTGTAAAATCAATTCGTCCTGATATTATATGCATGGTTGACAATTGCTACGGTGAATTTCTGGAAACCAAGGAGCCTACTGAGGTCGGGGTAGATGTAGCTGCTGGGTCATTGATTAAAAATCCAGGAGGCGGCTTTGCCCTCACCGGTGGATATATTGTTGGTCGTTCAGACCTGATTGAAAATATATCATATAAAATGACTTCTCCCGGGATAGGCGGTGAATGCGGTCTAACCTTTGGACAGACAAGAACAATGCTGCAAGGATTGTTCATTGCTCCTAAAACAGTAAATGGAGCGATAAAGGGAGCTATTCTATGCGCAAAAGTATTTCAAAGTCTTGGATTTGAAGTATGCCCAAAACCGGAAGAGAAGAGAAGCGACATTATAGAAGCTGTAAAACTTGGAAATCCGGAAGCAGTTATCACATTCTGTGAAGGAATTCAAGCTGCAGCCCCAATAGATTCACATGTAAAACCGATTCCTTGTGAGATGCCCGGATACGAAGATCCTGTTATCATGGCAGCAGGTGCCTTTATCCAAGGTTCTTCTATAGAGTTGAGCGCGGATGCTCCAATACGTCCTCCCTATATCGTGTATTTTCAAGGCGGATTGACTTATGAACATTCAAAATTTGGAGTAATCAAAGCTCTTCAGGCACTATTTGATAAACATTTAGTAAATATTTGATTAAAACATACGTTCTAGAAATGTGGCAAGAAATCCATATGAAACTGTTAAATGATAAGAGGAAAAAAAGAATAAGAATTGCTTTTTCATTTGCTAGACTACTTTTGTTATTTGTAATTGTAATTGCATTACCGGTCTATGTATGTTTTAATGAGCCTGAACTTGTGGAGCGGTTCGATAGTTTAGAAGAAATTAATCAACTGCTGGAAGAGTATGAAACAGCCAGTTTTTTCGCCTATATTGGACTGCAGATATTTCAGATTGTAGTATCAATATTACCTGGTCAAGCTTTGCAATTCGCCGCTGGGTATGCATATGGATTTTGGAAAGGTTTATTATTATCCTTAGCAGGAGTTGCACTTGGAACAGTAATAACTTTCTATTTGGCAAGATTGCTTGGAAGAGAAGCCCTACATGTAATTTTTGGTGAAGAAAAATTCTCTAAATTCATTCATACACTAAACAGTAAAAGGTCATTTATTGTATTATTTGTTATATTTTTAATTCCTGGTATCCCAAAAGATATATTTACTTACGCTGCAGGGGTATCTGAATTAAGAATTTCAGCATTTCTAGCACTCTCAATGTTAGGAAGAACTCCAGCTATGATTGGGAGCATCATGATGGGCAGTATGTTTTTTAACGGAAGCTATTTCGGGCTTATAGTTCTTGCAATAGCTGCGGTGGTGCTTTTTATTGCTGGAATAACGCACCGTGATAATTTGATCAAATGGACTGACAGAGCATATAAAAGGATGATTAAAGATATTTAATAACCTGAATTTGAGCATATTAGTATTTATGTTTTTTTTTCTGAGCAAGAATAATTGTCATAGTTACTTTCTAATGATTGCCTTTTTTATAATCACTTGTTACGATCCAGTCTTATTAAATTAATTCTATTATTTCATTTATAACATCTCGTACTATTCCACTTATGATAATTCATATTTAAAGAACAATTGTTCATTCAATTCTTTACAAAGAACATGTATTCTGGTAATATACAGAATATGAACATATGTTTATTTTGTTAGAGTAGGAGAGAGTGATTTATGAGTAAAAAATACAGAATAAAATCAAAGATGCGTTTTACTATGTTTTTAACTATCATGCTGCTTATTGTTTTTACCGCTGTAGGTACGGCCTTTGGAGCTGATAATGTAGAAAGTCTGACAAAAACATCATATTTAGAAATTGAAATTCAAACTGGTGATAATTTATGGAATTTAGCTAAAGAATTCGGACCTAAGAATAGGGATACAAGAGAAATCATACATAGAATTTGTATGCTTAACGATATAACACCTGAATGTATTTATCCTGGACAAACACTTCTCATACCAATAAATATTTAAACATTTTAATTGATGAACGGTATAAAGTGAATAGATATTTCTTTAATAAAAAAACAGGCAATGTTTTTACTGTATAAGCATAACAAGGTCAGATTTGGGATTTTTATTCCTTTTCTGGAGATATTTAAAGGTATTAATTCCTTGATGGTAGTAAGAAAAGTCGCTTAAATCGAAAATTAGAGCCTCATACCTTATATGTATTGAAAATACAGGCTTACAGCGTTTAATTGAAAAGAATTGAGGAGAATTATTTGTTTTTAGATAACCTTTAAACATTATAGTCCAAAAATTAGTTAAGACAGATTACTGGCCCAAAAT
>DUPP01000139.1 GCA_012838265.1 Clostridiales bacterium | reverse complement strand
TTTGTATTCTTGCAGCAGCAATAACAGTTCTGTGCGGCTATTGATGTTTAGCTTACGATAGATGGATGTACAGTAAGTGTTGATGGTCGAATAGGCTTTGGACAGTAGGCCTGAAACCTGCCTAAGCGTATATCCGTCAAGGAGCAATAGGCATACCTCCATCTCTGCAGGAGTAAGCTTATAATCTTTCAGTTTAGCTTCCAGCCGCGAGCAATGACTGATATCCTCCCGGTAGGAGTCGTCGATCCATTCACCTGAATACAGCATCTTAATGAAAAAAGGTGACAGGGAAAAAAACAGGATGACAAGGCAACTTGAAATAAACGTTATTAGTATTGGCGGCACCATCATCTCACTCTGCCCGAAAACCTTCACAAAAATGGTTGCTGCTAAATAACATAAAGATGAAAGGAGAAATCCGACCAGGTAAAAATAAATGCTTTTGAACTTTTTTATCATCAATCCGGCAAGATAATAGATATTAACAATACCTATAGAATAGGCAATACCAAAGCAAATGGCTGATACAAGTCCCACATCCGGGTACTGTATTTGAATGATATCTATCAAAAGCCCAATCGCCAAAAATGCAAAGGATAGGTTCAGCATGATACAGATGTTCATCGATAAACGGGTTTGCAAAAAAAGTATCACTGCAAGACCTACCAAAATTCCGATGAAGTAGAAGCTTTCTATCTGACTTTTTGTAAAGCCGCTCATCTGCTGGAGGATGGCCGGTGCTATTACATCGTTTAGGGCAAAGACGATAAAAATCACAGGCATTAGAGAATACGCCTTTATGGGCGCTTTTACTTTTTGAAAAGAAGGAATCGTATCCCTATGGGACTTAATAATATAAGTACTTAACACCAAGGTAAGCATTATAAAAAAATAAGGACAACTGACTGCGTATTGCTTAGTACCGGTTTTATATACATTAATATCTTCGGGAGCAACACAACCAAAATCATAGAATAAAACTTTTCTGAATTATTAAGAACCATGAAAAACCGTACACATAGGAAATGAAAATGTGCCCTATGCAAGGTACGGCAATCAGCAAGATGATCTTGGCAGGAGTGCCCGGACCGAGAAAAAGCACCGATATAAAACAGACCAACGAAACAATTACACTGTAAAATGAGGCAGGAACGAATCTTTTCCCATCAAAAAGCAGCGGTATTAGGCTGCCAGAAAACAGCAGGGCATAAAAGTAAAAGTTTGTATCGCCCACGATGGCCTCAAATAAGTCTGCTTTAAGCGATAAATCCCCCATTGGTAGAAAATATGCGTAAAGCCATACGGAAGCAGCAAGCAATCCCCAAATATATGGTAGGTTTTTCCTCGTGATAGCCTTGACGCTAAGCTTATTTGCCGACTGAAAAGCAAGTCGATAAAAACCTTTAATATCAAACATATATATACCACCCATTTTAGTTTGTGCGCATGAATATGTCATCTTTTGTCATTACTGCCCGTATGGGAATAAGCCATACTCGTTTTACGGATACACTCCACTTTTCTGCACAGAAAACTGATTTGTAGTAATCTCATTATAATAAGCTATGGCTGAGAATACAAGGAGATAATCGGTTGTCTGACAAAAGAGCAAAATAAAAAGCCTGTAACCTTGAGATTACAGACTTTCGGCTTGGAGGCGACACCCAGATTTGAACTGGGGAATAAAGGTTTTGCAGACCTCTGCCTTACCACTTGGCTATGTCGCCATATTTTATTGGTCTTTTCAAAACTTCCTACGCATTTGCGCATTATAGTATATTCTAGTATTCAAATGCGCGTGCGCATAACACGCGCATTTAAATTAATTGGCTAGGGTAGAAGGATTCGAACCTTCGAATGATGGAGTCAGAGTCCATTGCCTTACCACTTGGCGATACCCCAACGATAATTAAACATTTGCTTATTTACTTTATATAATGGGGTGGGTGATGGGATTCGAACCCACGAATGCAGGAGCCACAATCCTGTGTCTTAACCACTTGACTACACCCACCATACCTTGGTTTAGTTTTTAAATGGCGATCCGGATCGGGCTCGAACCGACGACCTCCAGCGTGACAGGCTGGCATTCTAACCAACTGAACTACCGGACCGCAATGGTGGGCGCAATAGGGCTTGAACCTATGACCCCCTGCTTGTAAGGCAGATGCTCTCCCAGCTGAGCTATGCGCCCAAATTACTTATACAATAATAAATGGTAGCGGCGAGTGGAGTCGAACCACCGACCTTCCGGGTATGAACCGGACGCTCTAGCCAACTAAGCTACACCGCCACATTTCAAGCCGACATTCAATATGCCGCAATAAAGATAGTACCATTTCCGAACACTTGTGTCAAGCAGTTTTAAAGGCAAAACCTCATATTTTATATACACTTCGTTATACTTCTTTCTGTTTGCTGGAATAAGATACAAAAAATGGTTTGTTACCTTCCATTTTTGCTTTACTCATTGCCATATGACTTTGTTTTATAAGTTTTTTCTTATCTATTTTTTCTTCATCTATATATTGAATGCCAATATTTACCCCGACATCAACATGAATCTCGCCAATAAATTTGATGCCTTCGATTTTTTTAATAAGCTTTTTTGCAATTCTCTCAGGGTATTTAAAAGAAGTCCAATTTGTAACAAGAACCAAGAAGGTATTTCCACCAAGACGCGAAGAATAGCAGACGTTATGAGGAAGCGCACGAAGTATATCACCAACTTCCATTATAACCTTATCTCCGATATCATGCCCCAAATTGGCATTTATTACTTCCATTCCCTCTAGCTCAAGCAAAAGAAGTGCCTGATTAGGATGCTTGTATAATAAGGTGTCCAGCACTTCATACATCATACAACGGTTTGGCAAGTGTGTCATACCATCTATTCTTGAAGACATTCTCAACTCACGTTCATTTTTTTGCACTCTATCAGCCAAATTGTTTATATTATTGCAAAGCTCTTGCAGTATCTCATTCTTTACTGCCGGGCATCTGGCTGTTAAATCTCCATTAACTAATTTTCGTGTATTGCTGATTATTCTCTGTATTGGTTTATGTACCGAGTTGCTAATAATAAATCCAATCAATATCGTTACCAAAATAATTAAACTTGCAAAGCCAAGGAATTTCATTTTATGCTGAGTTAAACCAGATAGTATTTCTTCTTTTTCTATTGCAACTACAGCTATACAGAATTCGTCACCGACCAATTTATATGTTCCCATAAATTCTGCACCATTACTACTATAACTCACAGTACCTTCCGGTTCTTCTAACTGATCCATTCTGTAATCAAAAATCAGCTTCTCAAGGTTGGAGCCGTTTTGATACTCGGGATAGAGCATAATAGACCTTCTTATGTCATCTTGAAAAATCATTTGACCATTATTCCAAATCAAAAAAGTATAACCAGTTTCCCCAACCTTGATACTCCCAAGATATTTTTTTATATTATCCAGTGTTATTATCTGTTTAATAATACCGGTTATTCTTTCGTTATTATCAAATACAGGAACTGCAATCTCAACTTTTTCTGTGCTTCCTGGTTCAATCACCAATCCCATATATGATTCAGCACCGCTCATTATGCTATTGTAAAGATTAGTTTTGTTAAGAATCAATCCTTCTTCTTGAGGACGATTCGATAATATGACCTCTCCCTTCAAATTTACCAGAGCACCTTCAAGTATTGGTACGCTTACGTTTTGACTTAACAATTGTTTTATCTTTTCCCTGGTTTCGTTATAACTGCCTTTATCTGAATCTGCTTCCTGTGTTTCAAGACGGCGCTTTAAAATGTCCATTTCTGTTTTTTTACTAATATCGGAAATGAGAGTATTATAACGCTGGCTTATGTAAAAATCCATCATTTGGGTTATACCTGCTAGTGATTCATATTTTTCTTCAACAATAGCAGACTTAGTGTAATAATACATTACACCAGCAATCAATATACTTGGTGCTAAAACAAGAAGAATAACGGTAATCTGTATCTTACGCATCATTATCAATTTTCCTTCTCTTTAAATTAAACATCAAGGTCTTTACCTTTAAACGCACAAGCCTGTCTAGTACAGCCGGGGGTGTTATCCCTTGGATAAAAATACACAACGACCTTTCTTCCTCTGAAATCCGACAGACTAACAGAATTGCCGTCCTTGTCTTCCAATGTAAAAT
>DUPP01000138.1 GCA_012838265.1 Clostridiales bacterium | reverse complement strand
GTTGCATCGACCATGCCGATAATATCTCAGACTCTAAATGATGCAGGAATTCCATTCTATGTTGGCGCTGACTCGATGGTAAATGATGGAGGGCTTGCAACTTATGGGATCAACTATACCATTTTAGGCAAGGAAACAGGTAAGATGGCAGCACAGGTCCTTAACGGAACGGATCCTGGAACGATTCCAGTTATGACTATAAAAGATGTGAAAATTTATATCAACGAAAAGACAGCTGATAAAATCGGTGTAACTTTCCCTCAGGCTGTATTGGATAATGCAATTGTTTTGGGGGAAGAGTAGGTTTGGAGAAATAACTATGACATTTGGTGCAGTGCTTGGTTCAGTAGAATTAGGATTGATTTATTCAATTATGGCATTGGGAGTGTTTTTGTCTTTCAGGACTTTAAACACTCCTGATCTTACAGTGGATGGTAGCATCGTTACTGGCATGGCTGTTTCAGCAATGATTTGCAGTGTAGGGGGAAATCCATGGCTTGCTCTCGTTGCAGCCTTTATTGTAGGTTGTTTTGCTGGATTTATAACAGCATTATTAAACACAAAACTAGGTATACAACCGCTTCTTGCTGGAATCCTTGTCATGCTAGGCCTTTATTCCATCAATTTGAGGATTATGGGAGGAAAATCAAATGTCGCTATAATAAAAAGCGATACTATCTATAAAAACTTCCGGGAATTCGCGCAGACAGAGTATAGTTCTATCATATTGGGGCTGATAATTCTGACTCTGATTACCGCATGTTTCTATTATTTCCTTAAAACACGGCTCGGTTTTGCACTGCGTGCTACGGGAGATAATGAAGACATGGTGCGGGCATCTGGTATAAACAGTAATACAATGAGATTGATTGGAATGGGCCTGTCAAATGGCCTGGTCGGCCTGGCAGGGGGTCTTCTTGCCCAATATCAGTCCGTAGCTGATATTGGAATGGGAGTAGGAATGGTAGTGGTAGGTCTTGCGTCAGTTATAATTGGGGAGGCTGTTTTTGGGACTCGTTCCTTAATCAGAAGGCTAATTGCAGTCTCACTTGGCGCTATCCTATATCGAATGATAATTGCCTTTGCTTTTAATCTTGGAATGCCATCCACAGATTTAAAGCTGGTGTCAGCTGTAATCGTTACATTTGCGTTGTCCACGGGAGCACTTGGAGAAAAATTCTCGATCCCCACCTTGTTTCAGAAAGTTGGTGCAAAAAATGCTAATAATTGAAGGAATCAGTAAAACGTTTGGAAAAGGGAGTATAAATGAAAAGCTGGCCATTGATGATTTGAGCCTGGCTGTAAATAAAGGTGATTTCATATCGATTATTGGTAGTAACGGGGCAGGAAAATCAACTTTGCTTAATTGCATATCTGGCGTATATGGCGTTGACTCAGGAAGTATTGTGCTAGATGGTATCGACTTAACCAGACTACCGGAACACAAACGTTCAAAATACATCGGCCGAGTGTTTCAGGATCCCCTGAGGGGGACTGCTTTTGACATGACCATTGAAGAAAACCTTGCTATTGCGAACACAAAGAACAAGAGTATAGGGTTGCAGCGTGGATTGAATAAGAAGGAACGTGATTTATTCCGCGAAAAGTTAGCACTCCTTGATATGGGTCTTGAAAACAGAATGAAACAGAAAGTTAAGCTTCTTTCAGGCGGGCAACGACAAGCGTTGACGCTTTTTATGGCGGTTATTTCTAAACCAAAACTGCTGCTTCTTGATGAACATATTGCAGCATTAGACCCAAACGCTGCCAATAAAGTGCTCGCTCTAACCGATGAGTTTTCTAAAACACCGGACCTTTGTACTCTAATGATAACACATAATATGAAGGTGGCGTTGGAATATGGAAATCGCACAATATTGATGAAAGACGGAAAAATCGCTATGGATCTTCATGGGAAAGAACGTGAGAAAATGACCGTAGAAAAGCTCATAGCGCAATTTGATATCGACAATGACAGGATGCTTTTATAGCAGAGCTACAATAGTATGTTTATTTTGTAGTGCTGGTCGTAGATTGTGATTTTTATCACTACAGAATACTTACGAGCTAAAAAGATTGTTTATTATGTAGTGCTGATGGTATAATTATAAGAATAGGGATTAATATATTAGAATTGAGGATGTTTCATGAAAAAGACAGCAACTGTTCTAGAAATAATAAATAGTGAAACTGCAAAAATTCAGCTACATAAATTTAATAAATATAAACAATTGAGCCCTGACGAGAAACAAACACATTCGGATTCAATTTTTGAAGCATATAACCCGATAAGAGCAAAGGAAGGAGAAGTAGTAGAAGTAAATATCAAAAAAAAACTCTCTGCAGCAGAATTGACTTTTACTTATATTTTGCCAGTACTGGCCTTTATAGGAGGGATGTTCCTTACAGGTGTATATTTCGCTGACGCAGAATTGAAGCCAGTGGTAGCGATGGTAGTGGCGTTAGCATCAGTTGGTGCGTCTTTAATGGTAGGCTCGATATATAAAACGAAGACCCCATCGATCTATATATTTACTATAGTTAAACGTATTGAACCTGTAGAAACGCAATAAATTACGATTATAGACAATGAACAAAAATATTTAACAGAGTTATAACATAAAGATAAAAATACTTGGAGGTAAGTTATGAACGATATTATTTATGTAACAGATGAAACCTATGAAAGTGAAGTTATGAATTCAGAAATTCCTGTTCTTGTAGATTTTTATGCAGACTGGTGTGGGCCATGTCAGATGGTAGGACCAATTTTAGAAACCTTAGCAGCACAATATAAGGATAAAGCAAAAATTGTTAAAATTAATATTGATGAACAGCGGAAGCTGGCTATTGCTAACAAGGTTATGAGTATCCCAACAATGTTATTTATTAAAAACGGTGAAATAAAAGAAAGATTTTCTGGCGCATTACCACAATCTGTTTTAGAAGAAAAACTTAACGCGCTTATTTCTGAATAGAGCAATTTATTTATAATATAATCCGACAAATGATTTTAACTGTGTCGGTCTCTCGATACGTATTACGGCTATATGGCATCATCGCCATATAGCTTTATTGAAATGTTTCATGTTACCAAATACTGTGGAAGGATTGATTATTAATGCTCCCCATTGAATGGATAAACATGTCAAATATTATCACCGGGCTTTTTCTTGTTAATATCGTCATTGCATTCACTATCATATTTCTTGAGAGAAAAAATCCCTCAGCAACTCTAGCATGGATCATGATTCTATTTTTGGTCCCAGTGGTAGGGATTATTTTTTATTTTTTGTTTTCACAAAATATTGCAAGACAACGCATTTTCCGAATGTCATTACACGAAGAGTCTATGATTAATTCTTCCTTAAAGGAACAGAATGCCTTAATCGAAAAGGGTGAATTCGAATTTAGCAATCCTGAATCTAAAAAGTGGCAGGATATGATACGCCTTCATCAAACTTACAGTGAAGCCTATTTTACGCAAGATAATAGAATTTCTATCCTAACAGATGGCAAGCATAAGTTCGACAGCCTTTTCAACGATATAAGAAATGCAAAGAGGATAATCAACGTTATGTATTTCATTGTGAAAAATGACAGCCTTGGAAGACAATTGATCGATTTGCTGACAGAAAAAGCTCGAGAAGGTGTTGAAGTCAGATTTTTGATCGATGCTATGGGTAGCAGGCAGATTAACCATAAAACTTTAGCCAAGTTTAAACAAGCTGGTGGAAAATATGCTTTCTTTTTCCCGCCTATGATTAAAGACCTTAACTTAAAGCTTAATTATAGAAATCATAGAAAGATGGTTATCATCGATGGGACAATCGGATATTTAGGCGGATTTAATGTGGGAAATGAGTATATAGGAAAAAAGAAAAAATTCGGCTATTGGAGAGATACACATTTAAGGATAATAGGTTCCTCTGTCCAAGATATGAATGCCCGTTTTATATTAGATTGGCGATTTGCTTCAAAAGAGAAAATCTTATTATCCCAGGCTTATTATGGTCAACCATCCCCTTCTATTAAAGGTACTACAGGGATCCAGATAGTTTCCAGCGGGCCTGATTCCTCTAAAGAAGAAATCAAACAAGGCTATTTAAAAATGATTTCATCTGCAAAAAAGAATATATACATACAGACTCCGTATTTTGTACCAGATGCCAGCATTCTCGAAGCTTTAAAAATGGCTGTACTGTGCGGGGTGGATGTGAGAATAATGATTCCATGCAAACCTGATCACATGTTTGTTTACTGGGCAACCTATCACTATGCAGGCGTTCTGATCGACCATGGGGCGAAGATATATATTTACGATGAGGGATTTATGCATGCAAAAACAATTTGCGTCGATGGTGAAGTCGCTGCTATAGGCTCTGCAAATTTTGACATTAGAAGCTTTCGCTTAAATTTTGAGGCGAATGCTTTTATATACGATGCATCAGAAGTATATAAGATGGAAGCAATATTTGAGACTGATATGACTCGTTGCCATGAACTTACAGCAAAGCTCTACAGCGAGAGAACGATAATAATTAGATTCAAAGAATCCATATCGAGGCTGCTGTCAGATTTATTATAGTAAGTAATATTGGTCTCCTTGCCTTTTGGTTTAAAAATAAACTTGATATTCGTGAATATTCTTTATATAATGTTACATTATGACGAAAGGGGACCAATAATGTATTTCAACTATATGGACAAGTCTGATCCTGAAATAAGTGCCATAATCAAAAGAGAAATGGCTAGACAGGAAAATAAAATCGAATTAATAGCATCAGAAAACTTTACAAGCAGTGCAGTAATGGAGGCATGTGGCAGCGCCCTTACAAATAAATATGCAGAAGGTTATCCCGGAAAAAGGTACTACGGAGGCTGCGAGCATGTGGATGAAGCCGAAAGCTTAGCAATCCAGCGCGTGAAAGAGCTGTTTAATGCAGAGCATGCTAATGTTCAACCACATTCTGGTGCAAGTGCTAACTTGGCAGTATATTTTGCATTACTTGAGCCGGGTGATACGGTACTCGGCATGGATTTATCAAATGGAGGTCATTTAACCCACGGCAGTCCTGTAAATATCTCAGGTAAATACTATCGTTTTATTTCTTATGGAGTAGATGCCAAGAATGAAAGAATTGATTTTGAACAGGTTAGAAAGCTTGCATTAGAGCATAAGCCGAAAATAATCGTTGCGGGTGCCAGTGCCTATCCTAGAACTATTGAAGCGGACAAATTCAGGGCAATAGCTGATGAAGCTGGAGCTTTACTTATGGTTGACATGGCTCATTTTGCCGGAATAGCTGCTGCAGGGCTTCACCCAAATCCGGTAGAGCATGCTCATATAGTGACTACTACGACACATAAAACCCTGCGAGGTCCAAGAGGGGGCACGATTCTTTGTAAAGAGGAATTTGCTAAACAAATCGATAAGGCGATATTTCCCGGAATTCAAGGTGGTCCCTTAATGCACATTATAGCTGGCAAAGCTGTATGCTTTAAGGAGGCTTCCCAACCAGAGTTTAAAGATTATCAAAGACAGGTATTATTAAACGCTCAGGTAATGGCAAAAGAGCTGTTAGCAAGAGACTTTAAACTGGTGTCAGGAGGAACAGATAATCATTTAGTCCTTATCAATCTTGCAAACAAAAACATTACTGGTAAAGATGCAGAAAAACTTCTTGATGAAGCGGGAATAACGACTAATAAGAATACCACTCCCAATGATCCAAACGGACCGTTTATTACAAGTGGGATCCGCCTTGGGACTCCTGCAATGACAACTAGAGGCTTCAAAGAACAGGAAATTTCCAAGGTCGTAGAAGCTATTGGATTAATATTAAACAATCCAGGCGATTTAATTTCAAAAGAAAAGGCTAAAAAAATCGTAAGAGAGCTTACAGAAGCTTTTCCACTGTATGACCATAAATAGAACGATTATGCCATAACGAAACGAATAACGAAACAACGAAACGAAAATACCCCCCCTGCTTGCAGTGGAGGATTTAAATGGATTATTTAAAAGCCAGAGAATTATGCAGATAACTCTGGCTTTTATTTGCCTTTACTGATCTGGTATACAAATCTTCGTATCTGGGATACTGAAATCATCAATGGTCAGTACTGGGTTAGCCATCAAAAGACTATCGGACAATACAAGCAGTTTTTTACTGATTGAATCTAAATTATCTCCGCTTTTTACTATATAAGCACCTGACATTGGACAGGTACGGAAAGGATCTTTAGATGGAATGTTAAGAGATATATTTTCAAGGTTACCTGTGAAATCCACATCAGGGTTGCTGTTTTGGAGCGCAGCGAAAGTAATCTCGTAACGGTCTAATATCCTGGTAAGAGTATCGCCTTTTTGCGTTTTATATATTTCACGAGTTTCATTTTTTTCTTCATTATTCTCATCAGTTGCAGATGTTTGCTCTGCTTGACTGCTTCCCGTCGTATTGTTGCTTACCGGAATACAGATTTGCATCCCAATCCTAAGATTGTAAGGATCCAGGTTGGGATTGGCTCTCATAAGAGTATCCAAATTGACTCTGTATGTTCTCGATAGCATGTAAAGCGTATCACCGGCTCTTATTGTATACATAAAGCCTTCGCAGGTCTGGGGTTCCTCCGGTCCGGGAATGGTTGGCTGCATTGGTGCAGGTATAGTCGGCATTGTTGGAGCAGGACCTGGCATAGAAGGAATAGACGGTGTGGGCATAGATGGCATTTCTGGCGTTGGAACTTCCGGCATTGTTGGCATTTCTGGCATTGGGACTCTTGGCATTGTCGGCATTGAAGGAATGGATGGTGTAGGGAACGATGGCACTGCAGGCATTTCTGGTGCTGGAATTTCAGGCATTGTTGGCATAGAAGGAATAGAAGGAATCGTCTGATTCGGGCTTCTCAATGATACGCCACCCTGTCTGCGAGTTGAAGGTATACAAAGTTCCATCCCTATTTTCAGCATATAGCAATCTATATCCGGGTTAGCATTGATTATATCGTCTATAGTCGTTTTGTATTGCTTAGCCAGCATATAAAGCGTATCGCCGGGTCTTACTTTATGGATGATTCCGCTGCATCCTGGTCTAGTCTCAGCAGGCAAGGCCAGATGTGTAGGTATGCAGACTTGCTGCCCTATTTGCAGATTATAAGGATCAACCCCAGGATTGGCATTCAAAACATCCTCAAGAAGTATGTTGTACTGTCTTGCGAGCATGTAAAAAGTATCTCCTGCCCTTATGGTATGAAGTATTCCTTCACAAACTGGCTGCGGCATCTCAGCTGGTGGCGGGGTTGGAACAGGCTGCGGTGCTGGAATTGGCGGCGGGGTTGGTGCTGGTGGTGGTGCTGGTGGTGGTGCTGGTGGTGGTGCTGGTGGTGGTGCTGGTGGTGGTGCTGGTGGTGGTGC
>DUPP01000137.1 GCA_012838265.1 Clostridiales bacterium | reverse complement strand
TAGCGGAAAAGCAAGAAGACCCTTTAACTGTAACGAACGGAGGGCGCGTATTAGGTATTACAGCCCTTGGGCAAACTCATGAAGAGGCAAGGGAAAAGGCTTATAAAAATATCGAACGTATTTCATTCGAAGGGGCTCAATACAGAAAAGATATAGGGTTGCTGAATAGAAAATAAGCTTAGCTGTAGTTATTACGTAGCCATCATGATAACGCTCGTCCAATCGGTAATAATGGGGGCTACCGCCCCCAACCCCCTGCGAGTTTCCGCTCGTAGCATTATCGGTGAATGGAAAGACGACAAACATATTCGCCTGCCGCCGTTTCACCCTCTTATTTATATAGCATATCCGGAAAAAAAACCCTGGCGTACTGCATCGCCAATGCGTCCTACTGCATTCGCATCACCAATAATCTGGACATATTGATAGTTCTCATAGATACTTTTGGCGATTTTATTGTCCGGTTTTGTTCCAAATGATAGGATGACGGTATCAGCCTGAATGGTATGCATTTTGTCGGCACCGCTACTCACAAAGACACCTTCGTCAGTAAATGATTTGATTGTCGTATTGGTTAGTATAGTCACCTTATACCCTTCAAGCTTAGATAAAATGCATCATGGTTATAAGGAATCGGTTCATTAACGGCAACTTTCCCGAGCTGTTCCACAATAGTTACTTTTTCCCCAGCATCGCCTGTTCCAGGGCGTAATCACAGCCGGATAGTCCTCCACCGGCAACAAGTATCTTTTCGAACCTGATTTTTTCAGGATGAAGATGTGCATCGGTAACCTCAACAACTTTTGTATTTTTGATACAGGAATCTTAGGTATAACCGGCAAAGCTCCGGTTGCGACAATAATTTCATCCACCTCACGCAACAGATAAGATTCATCGCCCACTGTTGTATGTAGCAGCACACTGTTTACTTAATTTTATTTACTCGTTAGAGCTGACACTTTTTCATGTTGCATAAATTTCCCATATTATATATAATACTGTCAAGACTAGGAGGCGATTTGATTTGGAGGAAATAGGCATATTCAGTGAGGTAACTTATAGAAATATATCAGATAGCACAACAGCAACATATACAATAGTACCTGTTCGCTGGGAAATTAAAACTATAGCTGGAGGGATATATGATGACATTGAAATAAAACATAGTAAATCTGATATAAATCCAGATTTAGGTATAATTAGTTGTGAATCTCCAATCGGATGCGCACTATTGGGTCACAAAGCCGGGAGTAAGTTGTCAATTCCAATTCCAAGTGGTGAAATAATAAAAATAGAGGTTTTAGAGGTTCTAAATACAAGACGAAAAACAGAAAACAGATGTGATGAAATTATACCAATTGATGAAAGAACTCTTGAATACATTAAATCACAGCTTGAATGGGCAGGAGACAACCCAAGACATTTAAAATCAATACTAGCAACTGTCACAGCAGCTTATAGAAAAATAGGCTTCCCTGAAATGGCAATAGAAATTGTTGATAAGTATTGCGAGAAATACATTAACGACATATTATCAAGCCAATTGCTGATTTCTGTAGGTGCAGCACATATGGATTTAAATAGTAAAGAAGCAGCTTATAGATGTTTAAAATTCTCAGAGCAATTTGACGATGCAGATTCAAACTACCTTCAATCAGTATGGGGAAGGTATCACAGGCTTTTTGGAAACAACGAAAGGTAGAATAAAATTGAAACTTGATTTAATAAAATTTAAAAAACTAATAGCAATATTTTTGAGTTTGGCAATAATCCTAGCAATTATTGTGCCAACAAATTCATCATTAAAATACCAAGCATGGGATGGACCATATAAATCTCAATTTATGAATGAATATAGTAAAGATGGAGTTCTTGTGGATAAATATAAAAACTATGGACTTTCATACAAACCAATAACAAGCTTGGGGTATACCGATACAGAAGAAGGAACTTTGATTGTTAAACTGAACGCGCAAGTTTTAATAATTGAATACCTTGTTTTATTATTAGCGTTTACAGGACTTACATTTATAACATCGGTATACAGAGAAGAAACGACGAAACAAAACGCTTAAATCCCTATAATAGCAAAACACATTCAGAACTTTTTGTGCTACTGGGTGGAATTCCAGTAAGGTCCTTACCATACTGTCAATTCTAAAATTTAACTTAGTCTTTGTATTCGTTAGCCTCTATTTTGGAACGCATCTTATTTGCAGATTCCCACATTTTTATCGCTAGTTGCTGTTTATTCACAATATCCTCCCGATTCCTAATTACCGAAGCTATCCTATCCAACTAACATATATTGAATGCGCATCATCTTTTTTGTATTTTTCATTTTTTATGAGTTTCCTTTCAGGTTGCACAATTTGGTAAACAGATTGTCGGCAAACTTATGCAATTAATTTTTCTGATAGTATGTTATAATGATTCCGCCATTGAATGCTACGTTGTCGTAAGGTAGGAATCATTGAAACATGTCTCTTAAATCCCAGAAACATGTTATAATAAATACGATTTAGGTAACAAAACCCTTAGGTTTTGTTTTGGATGATTCATTGCATCGTAATGAAGCAAGCCAAAATGCGGCTTGCACGTATGATACAAATAATGTTATTAAGTCTCATTATACCAGACCAATTTGTCAAAATACAAGAGAACAATAAGGCTGAGTAAGAAAGGGATTATGGAT
>DUPP01000136.1 GCA_012838265.1 Clostridiales bacterium | reverse complement strand
TTTGCTTTATGCTCTATATTTTTTTTGCAAAAAATTAAAATGCTGTGGCATTTAATTTTCTAAACACCACAACATTTATTATAGAGCCAATTTTCTAAACACCACAACATTTATTATAGAGCCATTTTTATTAGTAGTATTGGATGCTTTATTCTGCAGCTTTCTCTTCAACAAATGTCGTTTCAGCTATTTCGTCAGCTGATGCTGCCTCTGCCTCCATGGAAAAGGCTTCCTTAAGAGGAGTATGAGTTTCTGAGTCGGAAGTCTCAACAGCCTCCTTAGCAGGTGTTTCCACAGTTGTTCCCTCAGCTGATATAGGCTCTGATTCTTCAGTCATATGTTGCTCTTCAGAAGCAGTTTCTGCATCCGAAGGCTCTGATTCTTCTGTCTTTGGAGAGTCTAACGTTTCCTTAATACTTAAACTGATTCTTTTTCTTTCCTTATCAATTTCAAGAATTTTTGCGGTTACTCTCTCTCCTACTGAAATTTCATCTGCAATATTTGTTACTCGTTTGTGAGCTATTTCTGAAATATGAACTAAGCCATCAAGCCCAGGTTCCAATTCCATAAATGCACCATAATCCTTCAGTTGAAGGATTTTACCTTCTATGATCTGTCCTACATGATAATTATCATCAATTACAGACCATGGCTCCGGTATATTTTGTTTCAAACCTAGCGAAATCTTCCCTTTTTCTGTATTCATGGAAAGTATCTTTACATTGATTGTCTCCCCGATCTTCAAGGCTTCCTCTGGGTGCTTTAATTTTCCCCATGATATTTCTGAAATATGAAGAAGGCCATCAATGCCACCGATATCTACGAATGCACCATAATCAGTAAATCTCATTACAGTACCGCTAACTGTATCGCCTACCTTGAGTGAATCCCAAATCTCCTGGACTTTCTTTTGCCTTTCCTCTGTTAAATATACTCTATGGGAGAAGACCACCTTATTTTTTTTCTGGTCAACCCTCGTTACTTTTGACGGTAAGGTTTTACCTATGAACTCGTCCGCTTTTTCAATATATTTATCTGAAAGCTGTGAGAGAGGCATAAAACCTGATACTTCTTTAAATACGGCGATTACACCGCCTTTTACTTCCTTAACTACTTTTACATTAACAACTGATTTATTTTCAAAAGCATTGTTTATTTCATCCCAATGCTCATTTACCTCAAGCTTCTTTTTTGACAACAATATATTGCCGTCTCCATCGTCAGTTTTCAAAACTTTAGCCTGAATTTCCCCGCCTTCCTGAAATAAATCTGTTAACTTCTGGTCACCTTCCAAAGTAAACTCTTCTTTTGGAATAATACCATCCTTTTTACATCCGAGATTTACAATTATTTCTTTATTAGAAACTTGTATTATCTCTCCTGTTACAATCTCTCCGCTTCGAGGCAATCTCAGGGATTTTTCAATCTCATCCATCAAATCATGCATCAAGCTATCTTCTTTAGTTTCAGTGAATAATTCACTCATGGTAGCAATAACCTCCTTAATGATACGTTCGGGAGTCGACGCTCCCGCCGATATTCCTATTCTATTACATTTCTCGACTTCTTTCAATGGTAAACTTTCTTTATTTTCAATAAAGTAGGCCTTGTTACAATATTTGCTCGCAATCTCATACAGCTTTTTCGAATTTGAGCTATCGCTACCACCTATTATGACCATTAAATCTGAATCTATAGCCGTTTCCATACAGCTTTTTTGCCGTACCTTTGTAGCGTTGCAGATAGTATTATGAACAATAATTTCTTTTTTTTCACCTTGAAAATATGCAATAATCTCATCAAAAAGCTCTTCTGTAATTGTAGTTTGCGCTACTATGAACAAACGATCAGCCTTAATATTTTTTGCTTCTTCAACACTGGACACAATAATAGCATTATTATCACACCATCCGTTGATTCCAATGACTTCAGGATGAGTACTATCACCGATTACAACTATGTTAAACCCTTCTTTTTTTGCTTGGTTAACCAATTGATGTATTTTTTTTACAAAAGGGCATGTGGCATCTACGATTTGAATTCCTCTCTCCTCTGCGATTTCATAAAATTTTTCCGGTTCACCATGAGATCTGACGACTATTACATCGCCTTCCTCGGCTTCTTCTGGTCCTTGAATAATATTAATCCCCTTTTCCTGCAGTTCATCAGTTACTGTTTTGTTATGGATTAATGGACCGCACGTGTATATCCTTACATTTTTATCCTTATTCTCTTCTATTGTCTGTTCTGCCTTTTTTAGAGCTTCCTTAACTCCAAAGCAGAATCCAGAATTCTTTGCTAGTTTTATAATCATTATTTTTGTTTAAGACTCTCGATAAATCTTTTGAAAGCCCCTTCCTTTCCATTTTCAGTGGGTAAATAATATCTGGCGCCCTCGCGGTAAAGGTTGTCTGGCAAATACTGCTGTTTTACATATCCTCCATATGCGTGAGGATATTTATAGCCGACACCTAACCCTCTTTGTTTTGCTCCTATATAATGAGTATCCTTTAAATGATCTGGCACATCATCGATATTTTTAGTTTTAATATCAGCAATCGACTTGTCTATAGCATTGATAACAGAATTTGACTTGGGACAAGAAGCTAACAATATCGTTGCGTGTGCCAGGTTTATTCTGGCTTCCGGTAGCCCAATCATCATGGCAGCTTGTACACAACTGGTAACAATGGATATTGCACTAGGATAAGCCATCCCTACATCTTCACTTGCGATCACCATCAACCTGCGCCCTATCATTTGGATATCAGCACCACCTTCAATTAATCTTGCAAGATAATGTACTGCCGCATCCGGGTCACTTCCGCGCACCGATTTTTGAAGAGCTGAAAGCAGATTATACTTGTCCTCACTTCTATCGTAAAACGTTGCCTGACGCTGCATAGCCTCTTTAATGATGTTTTTATCTATGCGACTATTCTTTTTCAAGTTTTCACTAATAAATCCAAGTTTGTCCAGTGCTATTCTTGCATCTCCGCTGCTCATATCCGCCAGCATAAGAATCGCATCCTCATCCCAATCAAGTTTCAGCTTACCAATCCCTCTTTCTGAATTATTCAGGGCGGCTATCAATATATTATATATATCGCTTTTTTCAAGGCGCTTAAACTCATAAATCAAACTAACTCTGCTGAGAATTGCGTTATTTACTGCAAAATAAGGATTCTCAGTTGTGCTGCCAATAAATCGCAAAACTCCTTCCTCTAAAGCTCTTAAGAGGGAATCCTGCTGAAGCTTATTCCATCGATGAAATTCATCCACATAAACATAGGTTGATTCATTTTGCAAGCCAAAGAATTTTAATTTCGCCTTATCAATAATCTCCTTAAGTTCCTTAATCCCTGTAGTAGATGCGTTTAATTCATGGAAATCCGCATCCATTTCTCTTGCGATGAGTCTGGCAAGGGTTGTTTTGCCCGTTCCGGGGGGACCGTAAAAAATAGCTGAATCAAAAGTTTTATTCTTAATAGCATTATAAAGCAAGGACCCTTTATACATAAAATGCCTTTGCCCTACGAATTCATCTATTGTTTCAGGCCTCATTCTGGTAGATAACGGAATCATTTTTCTCCCCTTAACATTTATTTATAGATAACAGTGGATAAATTTACAACAAACACATCCGATACGACAGCAGACACCACTGCAGCTGCTTCCTTTGCCTTCTCTTCACTGGAATATGGAAGTCCTAATACCTTATAGCTTCCATCGGTCTCGTATACATAAGAATAAATTCCTGAGCTTTCCAGTTCCTTAGACATAACTTCTGCTCCAGATTTTGATTCGAAACTGCCAAATTGAACACAAAAAGGTCCTTTGGCATTCCCCTCTGATACAATCGATGCATTAGGGGCAACAGACTTATCGTTAGTATAAGAAGATTCATCTTTGATGTCCTGCTTATCGATTATAATGCTTGGTACGCTTGAAATCTCATCTATCCCCGTTTCCGTTGTCAGATTGTTCCCTGGGCTGTCTAAATCTTCGGATTTCATAGAAGTACTAGTTCCAAGCAAATATGGGTAAATAATGTATTTTGTTCCGGCATAACCTACAGCTACTGCCAGAATTATTACAAAAATAAAAACTGAAAAACTGCTTCCCATACCTCTTCTCGGATAGTATTTTCGTTTTCTCATACTCTCCCTCTTTTCTCAGCATATATTTGGATAACCCTATTCTATTGCTAAGTTTATTATTCAGGAAAGAGAAATATGACTAAGCTTTAGACCTCTGCCTCAAATAGAATCCAATAACAAGTGTAAATATATAATCATAAGCCAGAAAGAAAATTTGTGCGCCTATTAATATAACAGGCAATGCAAAATCAGGAACCTGAATATTTCCCAGGAACAATTCACCAAATATGGTAACCCCCAAGGCAACCATACCGTTGAAAAATATCAGTTTAAGCAATATTTCCACAGCGAGAGGAAGCTTTTTTGACTTTTCAATATATAATTTAATAATAGAGTAGAGTCCGAATATTAGTACGTATGGAATAAGACCACTTTTATTTGGAACAAGAATTAATGCTAACAGCACGGAGGCAATATAAAAAATCCAGCCCGCACTTAAAGAAATTTCTATCATGACGAATGCAATATAGAACGAACTTAATGCATATAAAGTCAATTCTATTCCGGGAACAATAGTTGCAGCAAACAAGGTCACAATCGATAGCGCAAGAAAAATACCGCTTATTGCAACTGCTTTTGTTTTCGTTTGATTCATGTAGTCATCAACTTCTCCTTTGGGATTTTTTCAGTTGTTATTTATATACAGTCACATAACGTATCTGCACAGCAATAACACTGCATCATTCTGCACAGATCATCGTTTGATACATATCCTCTTCCGTAAGCAGCTGTTCTGTAACCACTTCCTGATGCCATTATACTATTCATCGCGTTACGATATTCTATATTTGATGGATCCATGGATAATGCTGTTTGAACATGGCTGACCGCATCATCATACCAGCCCTTTCTAAGAGAGAGCATTCCGCTAAGAAAATACCATTCTGCAGTTTTCGTACTGATTCTATTTAGTGCCGCCTCTGCTCCAAGAATGTTTCCACTATCAATCATTCTCCTTATTTCAATGAATTCCGGGTTTCGGCTCTGTGCACCGCTACTGCTTTTCGAATATCCCCTATTACTTCTTTTTTCATGATTTTTCATCAGATATTCATATGCTTCGTTAATCTCTCGTAGTTTTTCCTCTGCTAACTCATATAAAGGATTATCCTGATGTTTATCAGGATGGTATTTTTTTACCTGTTCTCTGTAGGCTTCTTTAATTTCTTTTTCGCTTGCCCCTTCTTTTATTCCGAGTATTTCATATGGGTTCTGCATTGCTTTCTGTTCCTTTCCTTAGTACATCTTCAGTCATGCGCATCAATCCAAAATATAATATATTTTCAATCAGCCCCTGATTCTTTTTAAAATTCAATTGACTGCAACATTTTGCAATTTCAGCCAAATATAATATGAGATTTCTCTCTACCCTTTCCTTAATCCGATGTTTGAATTCGGCTACTGTTTCATTATCTTTATATTCAAACTGTATGATTAACGGATTAAATGTATTTTTCTTTAGATTTTCATTAATATCATCATAAGCATCAATCAAATATATCCATTTACCAATATGGTATCCAATCCGACGAAAGATCTTAGATTGCTCCTTCATTTCTTTTTTGGCTTCTTCATTTTCGCATTCATTCCAGCCAGGATAGTCAAAAACTTCTTCCATAAGTTTAGCAAATGGCTCCGCTGCACGATCAATTGATGAACATTTTTCAGATTCTAGATGAGCCAAAATATTTAGCTGTTCTTTTACGTAATCACATTTATTCGGTATAGTCTTGCGCAGCTTTTTAAATGTCCCTCTCAGTAAAACTTTGCCAAGAGCTGCTATTTTACTCTTCTCGTCCTGGTAATCATCCTGAAATTTATAATATGCCAGCAGAAGCAAGATATCTGCAGCATAATCTACTTCTTTGTTATTATAAACAATTGTTCTTTTTTTTGATGGGTGAATGATACATCTTTCATATTTTGTGTGTTCTGGAGCAGTATGAATCCCCGCTATTAAAATTGCTAAGAATACCGAGTCATAATTTAATACAAGTCTTGGAAGCTGCCCATATCTTCTTGCTATTGATTTGCAGATTCCACAGTAATATCCGCTGTAGATATCATATTCTTTTATTTTCAATTCCGGCTTGTCCGGCTTTACATAACCAAGCATTCGTTCCTTTCTATCCCTTATAAAAAACAGCACAATAGTGCTGTTGTGTTTGACTTAATTCAATTCTGCCAAATACAACTATTTATATTGTTTTTTTAAGTGTTTTAAAGCACAATAAGTTGCAGTCATATCAATACTATAACAACCAAAAAGTATTCCGTTTAATATCCATTGCTTTTTTGTCATTTGTTTGCCAATGTTAATTGGGTTTAGAGACTTCTCATCCTTTGCAACCTTCTTACCAAAAAAAGCATTTCCAATGATTACCAGACCAACATAAAAAGCACTGACAGCAGCAGCATGTTTTTTATAATTCCAATTTTCCAGAAATCTTCTCATCATGCTTCCTCCTCGATATAATACATTAATTAATTATACTTTATAACAACACCAATGAAAAGATTATTTAACGATTTTTTTAAATCATTAATTAAAAGAATATATAATTTACAAAATTTTAGTAGACAGAAAGCTGTAACCCTTATATAATAGCAATGAAATATTTAAAATATACAATGGTCCGATCATCTTTTTGGAATCGTCTCCATCTATTTTAAATATTAAGTTTATTTTTTTTAATAATTTGGAGGAAAATCAATGGAAGACAGAACGCTGGCTTGTCAAGATTGTGGCAAAGACTTTATTTTTACAGTCGGAGAACAGGAATTCTACAAGGAGAAAGGTTTTGACAACGAACCAAAAAGATGTAAGGGATGCAGAGAAAAAAAGAAACTTGAAAGAAGACAATTCAGAAACGATAGATAAGCTCTAACATCGAAAACAAGCCGGACGGAAATGTCCGGCTTTTGATTTATCATTAGTTGGTAGCATCATCATAAACAGTATCACTTGTGTTTTCTATTAACGTGAATTGATTTTAATAATATGTTAAGAAAACTTCCTTTGATCTTATTTCCTAATCCAAAATGCCTGCATTTCTCAAATTTATAATCTTTCTTTGCATCTTCTATACCTGTGATACCTGTGTTCGTATCTGTAATTTCTATTGATTTTCGTAAATGGCTCTTATTGCAGTAAATATAACTTAATTCTCTTTTCATAGCGTAAAGGACGCTGATCATTCCTTCAAGACCCAAATTTTTTTCATATACCGTATTTTGAAATCTTGAAATATATTGGACTACTTCATCATTTTGATACCAGCTGCTAATCTTACTTAGCATATTAAAAATTCGTTTTTGTAAGGTAAGCTCAGGAGCTTCATTTGGATAAAAAGCTAGTAATATTGAAACGTCTGATGGATTAATGAAAACCGTATCGGAGTTAACAGAAATCCTATATGGTAAAATTAAATAATCTTCAATTTCTTTCAGATTTTGCAGTATTTTTAATATAATATCAATAGCCTTGTAAGTTGGTTCTAGATCATTTAGTTTTAAAGTATTACAGTATTCAGACTTGATATATTCTTTCAACTGTATGTAACCTGTAAAATCATACCACACTTTAGTGATTCCATCATGGGACAAAAATTTCATTGGAAGTGTATAGGGACAACTACTACCGCTAAGCATCATTTTTTCATACTTCAGAATCTGTGAATCGTCAAATTGAAGATAGAATTTTCTTTTTCCATTCACTTCCGTGATTCGTCCAGCTTTTTCAACCAAATATATTGACTTTTCATTCTTTGCGCGTTCTGCTAGCGTGTAAGATTTATTAGTTTCATTAGTTTCATTAGTTTCATTAGTTTTATTAGTTTTATCGTCCAAGAAAATTCTCCTTTCTTATCAGATGAAATGAGTACTAATGCCTTCTACCCACCACCACATTTCGAGCAAGGTGTATATCCTTTTTGAATTGCTTCCTCTTTTTCGATTGATACTACATACTTATCAATAGCTGGACAACTCCCTTTATGATATGCTTCTCCCCATTTTATGTAACAATAAACAAGTCCCCCGTCGGATAGTTGAAAAGGTTTACAAATGCTGCAAGGTTTATATCTTTGACGAATGATTTTAGACATTGTTAATTGTCTTGGCTCTGAGGAAATATATGTACAAGTTTCCTTATGATATCTTCCGCCGGCTCTTGGAAATATCCACACCAGATGAGAGGGCTCTTCTCGTTCCATTTCCTCAATAGAAATTGGGGCAAATGGCCTTTCTAAACCTACAAACCCCCTAAATAGTAATGATTCAGAAACTGGCAGCTTATCAATAAATGGTATCGGAAGCTTAATATCAATATAATAATTTAGGTCTATAGATATCATACCAGGAGCACTAAGGTAGTATAGGTATTGAAAATTCTCAAGATCCAATTCTTGAATATCTTTTCCATTTTCATCATAAATACGTGTTTTAAGCTTTGATTCGAATAGCGGGGCGGTTACATTAAACCGGGCTTCTGAGCTTAATACTCTTGCTTCATCTGTAAAGGAATGAAAGACTGATTCCTGGATGGACATAAATCTTATCAAATATGCAAGCGTCAATACACCTATAAAAAATATCGGAAAAAAAATTGCTGCTTCCACACTCAGGAATCCTTTATTAGTATTTTTGAATATACGAATGTTTTGTCCCATGAACGACAGTCTCAAATTGAAACCCTCCATAGTATTCCTTCAAATCAAAATCTCTTCGGTAGCTTAGTTTCATATTTAATTGGATGAGATCCATACATCTCAACAACTTAATCTCGCGATTTTCCAGAAACAAAAGAATTCTTATATAGTCTTCGTAATCATTTCCATTCTTTGATATTGGTTCAGTATAACCGCTGCTTCTATTCTTTGGTTCTATTTCATCGGGGTTTTCTATGTTATATTTAACAGCATTGTTTAGATCAAGAGCCCATTGATCATTTTTCTTAATTAATGCAACTTTTTTCCCATCCTCAAGTCTTCTTATATCATTTTCCGCTTCTGCGGCAGCCCAAGCTGCAGTAATCAGCGCTTCAGTAACTATCATACCTGGACCTGGTGTAATAATAGCAGCCAATGACATTATTTCATTTCTTTTTACAGAGTCACTGCAGATATGCAGGCTATTTAATCCCGTTCTCATAAGGAACAGCATGTTGCGTACATCTTTATAATTTTTCTGATCATTAAATTCCCCGTTAAGTATGTACTCTACCTCATTGATAAAAAATGAATCCCTTGTTTCTTTTCCATTAGCATGATTATAGAAATTACCCATAATATATTCATTAACCAAGAAATTCTTAGAGCCTGACTCCCTTATAGTTTCAATGCTTGGTATCCCTTCATCTACGAGTCGTTTTATGTCCAGTGTTCCCTTACTGTAACCTTTAGATGGAAGGCTATTAATAATCTTCTGATTTTTTAATTCAATATCAGCTATCGGTGGTCTAACACCTTTATCATTACGTAATATTTTTTTCATAAAACCAATTTTCATGTTCTCCAGAATCTGTGACTCAAAAAGCTCTGCATCTGTTATTGAATAACCTTTGAGATCTACATGTATTGATTCGATATTCAATTTTAGAGGGTCCAAATACTCTCTTTCCCTGCTTAACACCTTCAGATAATTATTGTGAAAACTATAATCGGCATAATATCTTAACTTTGCCTCCACCTCACTCTGCTCTGCATGAAAGGCAAAAATACCATATCGTTCAAGTAATGGGATATTATACTCTGACAAAATAGACCGTCCTGCTAACTGCAAAACAGCGTCGGCATAACTATTACCAGCTAATTTAGATGCAGCGTTGATAAAAAAACTAGTCACGAAGATCATGCTCATAAGTATTAATATTAAAAATATTGAGGTACTCCCTTTTTTTGATTTATAAAAATGTTTCATTCAAGCACCTCTTTTGCGCAATAAAACATACGTATGATATCAGCCTCGTTTATAATATAGCCCCTTCCCTTTTCTTTTTTCGATATCTCATCTTTGAATAAACCTCTGATTCGATATTTTTGCTCTTGTTCTATTACAATAGCAGGCCTGAGCCCAATCATTACGTTTGTAACAGGATACTCGCTTCCTTCTTCAATTCTATAAACCGTTTCGGATAATTCGCCGCATTCTTTTCTAATAGAAACATGTAAAGATGACTGCAAAGATAAGGACAAATATAAACTGATTATTATATACAGCACTGCCATTACACCAGCGATAACCAGAGGAAATATCATAGCTGCTTCTACCAGCGTTGAGCCCCTCTTATTATGAAATATCATTTTCAGAAACCACTATTCATGAGATTTTCAAAAGTAATATTTATAAACTCTCCGATTTTTTCCTTAAAAATAAGACCGAGACCTACTGCTATAGCAACTAAGATCGCAACCTGGACCATTTCCATGCCTTTCTTATTATTCCTTATAATCCTAATCCGCATTTTTCTTCCTCCTTCAAATAATTATCATCTATTTACTTGAGCAGCTAAAATATTTCAAAAATAGCTGCCTGATTTAATAACCTTTACGGGTGTTACAATTCCATCAAAGCTGGTGCGATTGTTACCATAATCAATACAATCAATAAGATAACCAGGGGAAAGGTCAGCTTAGTCTCAGCAAGCTTTCCCTTTTCTTCCGCCCTCTTTTTTCTGCTTATCCATAAAAGATTGCTCTCCCCTTCTAATTTCTCTGCAAGAACACTTCCTTTGTCCCAATTATCTGAAATCACTGCCGTCATTCTTACAAGCTCCCTGACACCACTTCTTTGAGAAAACTCCTGGAGCTCCTTAATCAATGATAAATTTGTTTGACTTACCTTTTTCTGTATGTCAGACACTTCACTATACAGAGCTCTTTTATTACTGGACATTATTGAAGTGTTTTTTGCTTTATATGTGTTATATGTGTCATCATAGTCTTCAGCTATCTTTTTAAAAGCTGAGCTTACTACAAGGCCTGCATTCAGAAGCAATACAAGCTTATTCATGAATTCAGGCAAATCTCTCATGATTGATTCTTCCATTTCCTTTATCTCTTTATTGATTTGATCATATCGTTTGAAATAAATGATTAAGAATCCAAGTATAAAAACAATAACGAGCAATGTTGTATTATCTTCGCTTTTATTGAACCATCTTACTTGTATACTATCCCCAATCTTGCTTGGAAGCGCAATGTATGTACCAACATTGTCAGCTGTTATCTTATTCACTACACTTTGTAATCTTTTTTCGAGGCTTTTTTCATATTCTTCACTGGAAGCGTTTCTGCTGATATTGAGTTGAAATTTTTTGGTTATACTTATGTCATCAATTGTCATGAGTGCTTGAAGTTCTACGCACTGATCGACTTCAGCCTTAAGCAGATCCACTTCTCCTTTATTATTGACAACTTCAGGAGTATCGCTTGTCCATACAATTGTTATACCTGTTGCATGGTCACGGCTTATAAGGTTTAATGGCCCGGTAATTTCTTTTAAGCTTTCATTTTTACCAAGGATACTATTTTCTAAAGATTTCCCATAGTTTTGAAGCAGCTTCACTTTTTCTTTTTTAGTCGCCTCTTTATGTTTAACCTTTAAATTCAGATTCTTTTTAATTACATAATCCTTATACAAAACCTGAACTTCAATGGGGACAGATTTTGTTTTTTCACCATAGAATGGTCTTTCAATTATATTAATTTCTTTTCGCTCCATTGCCTGACCTGCTATAGATACAAGTGCGGTCAGAATAAAAACCGAAAAAAGTATTATATATGCTTGCATTGTACGTATCTTTTTTAGTTTTATTTCTTGACTGCAGTCTTTTGATCCGTATTTCTTTCGATATTTTTGCCGTAAAATATTGCTGTTTCCAGTCAGATTATCTGGAAGCATATACATCATTTTTTCCGCAGCTTTATAAAACGTATTATGTAAATTGAATCTTACCATCTTTATATCTCCAGACAATCTGTTGTATTTCGACTATGGATTCGGTTAAACCGATAATTACACTTCTATTTTTGTTAGTTTCATACTCCAGAGGTAAGCAAAACCTATTCCCAATAGTGCCGCTGTCATTAATAAATTGCCTAGGTGTGTTTCATACATTACAGCAAGATAGTCTGGTGAAACTAAATTCAAAAATAATATGGTAAGCAATGGCATTGCCGCAAGCATTCTAGCTTCATAACGTTTTTGTACGGTGATTGTGTGAATCTCCTTTTCGATAGCGATCTTATCTAATATCATTTCGGATGTCTTATTGAGAACGTTTACCAAATCTCCTCCCGTTTCTCTGCATGTAATATAAATGTCTACAAAATCAGAGATATCTTCAATACCGGTTCTTGAGGCGAAATCCTTAAGTACATCTTCCTCCGGTTCCCTGAATACATATAGCCTTTTTACCATGGCACTTAACTCACTGACGATAAGATCATCCTCTTTATAGATTAGCCGCATATTTTGCTCTGCCTCATACAATGCTTCAGTCATCTGCCTGCCTGTAGAGATGGAAGCCGATACAGAATAAAGAACATCTCGAAATTGCTCAGTAATAATTCTGCGTCTTTTTTCAGACAGACCTGCGCGATATAATCTGTAGAAAGGTAGTGCAAAACAATTAAAAAGTATGGATATGATAATACTGTGGTAAAACAGATATCCAATTAAAAAGAGTAAAGGAATGCAAGTAATGCCAAAACGAATTTTTTCTTTTATGTTCAGATGGTAAATACTATAATCTTGTGGAACTGACATTTCCCTCATATGTAAATTCCATTCCTTTCGAATTTTATAGTGTTTTTTAATCGATTACCAGTTGGAGTCAATTGCCCCTTTAAATTTCTTTCATTACAGTGAACTCCTGCATGAACCTTATATTGAAATAATGGATTCATACTTATCCTTCCGTCGCGATATCCCTCAATTTCTGTAATTTCTAATACCTTTCTGCTTTTATCCGGAAGCCTGCCTAAATGGACAATTATATCGATAGCTTCCGCAATTTGGCTTCGTATTGCATCGACTGGAAAATCTGCAGCCTGAAGAAACATTGCTTCAAGTCTGGAAAGCATACCTTCTGGAGAATTTCCGTGACCTGTTGAAAGAGAACCGTCATGCCCAGTATTCATAGCCTGAATCATGTCAAGCACCTCCGCACCACGTACTTCTCCGACAATGATACGGTTTGGCCTCATACGCAATGAAGCCTTGATCAGCTGCCGGATACCAATCTCACCTTTACCTTGCACATTTGCGTTTCTGCATTCCAACCTGATAATATTTTCAATTCCGTTTATTTGAAGCTCAGCCGAATCTTCAATCACTATAACTCTTTCGTCCTTTGGAATAAATTCGGACAGAACATTTAAAAATGTCGTTTTTCCCGAACTTGTACCTCCTGAAATGAATATGTTATAGCCTGCTATAACAAGCTTTTTTAATAAATCCGATGCTTCCTTAGTTATTGTGCCATATTCTAGCAGGTCCAACATCGTAATCCGATTTTCCGGGAATCTCCGTATAGTTAGTATTGGACCATTTAACGCAATGTTTTTATAAACAGCATTGACCCTAGAACCATCCTCTAACCTCGCATCTACGATAGGATTCAACTCATTAATTTCACGGTGAACCTTGGCTGCAATTCTTCTTATGATTTCTTCCAGCTCTTCCGTTGATTCAAAACGGATATCCAGCTTTTCAATCTTGCCATTTTTCTCAATAAAAATATTCTCTATACCATTTACCATGATCTCATTAACTTCTTTGTCGTCAGCATATGGTTGAAGCAGATTTAAATCCTTACGAGTTGCATTATATACTCCTGAGATAACTTCACCTTTTTTCCTAAATGAATAGTTTTCAATACGTTGATCGCGAAGAACATAATCTTCGATTAAGGTCAGAATTTCTTTATCTGTAAGCTGTTCCTGCTTGCTGTTTATGACCGATCTTATTCCCTCAGTAATTTCTTTTATTGAACAATTGCCCACACTCATCTCATATTTTCCCTTCTATAAAAATTATGTAATGTCAGGTAAAACAAATAATCAGTTTCTGGTATCTATCTAAATGAGAATCTCATCTGCTATTCTCTTGACCCCTATACCAAATGAATGGTCAATACTGATTTCCATACTGCTATTTATAAGACAAAAGCTTGCTTTGTCATCTTCTATATAAATCTGTCTATATTTTTTCGTATTACCATCCTCATAATTATCAATTTCCGAATCAATTCCTGTTCTCATATTGATAACAAATATCAGTATCTCAGAAGACTTGATTAACCCTAGGCTTTCCATACTTGTGATTAGCTTTTCGTTTTTATAGCTTGAAACAGGCCTATCGCTTTGAATAAGAACAATTTTTTTACACTGTTCTAATAATAATTGAGTGCACTCTGTCAAATCGCAATTTAAATCAACTATGATGAAATCATAACGATTACTGTCATAAATGGATTCCAAAAATATTATTAACTCCTCGTTGCTTAGATGCCGTAGATCATTTATGCTGCCCGAAGGAGAAAATGTCTCAACTCCATAACTATCGTTAGAAACGAAAGATTCTAATCTACCGCATAAATTATTCTCCTGTTTTTCCAATAAAAAATAAAGATAGTCACTAATATTTCGACTTACTAAATTCGTTCTAAAATATAATTCAGTAGCGGATATATCTTCAAAGCTTAAATATAATACCTTTTTATCGTGAAATCTGGATAATTCTCTTGCTGTTGCGATGGCTATAGATGTCTTTCCCACCCCACCGCTCGCACTAAAAAAGCCAATTATGTTTGGAGCGACATGATTTCTCGTGTAATACTTTTTACCCGTTATGAATGTTAATAGAAAAGATAAATCTGAAAGCAACACACTGAGTCTTGTATATTTATATAAATACCAGCATCTTCTGTTTTCCTTTTTTATCTGATTTACAAGAGTCTCCACAGGAGATTCTGTCAATACTACAAGCTTTCTTATATACAGTTTAGGAAAACCCGACGATTCTAAAGTGTTGAGTGAATAGCCTCCAATCAAAATCAAATCAAAACGATCAAGTGTTTTTTTATATTCCTTTTCTTTCAGTTTCTCAAAATCAGCAATAGTAACTTCATAATCACTTTGCGAATTAGACATGGCTGCTGCAATTGCACTGCCGTACCCAACATCTTTTTCAACGAGTAAAATCTTGCCTAGCATTCTTGTACCTCAATTTCTCATTATTGTCATTTTATTCCATTTAATTATATGATAAATTATGTTTACATTATTTTACAAGTGTTTTTTCTCGACATACTTCGACAAACATATCCAATAATATTCTATGGTTTAAGAAAAAAGAAAGATTTAATACGTTGTAAATACAGTTTTTGAATATACAACATATT
>DUPP01000135.1 GCA_012838265.1 Clostridiales bacterium | reverse complement strand
GTTCTCCATAAACAGAAGAAGGTAAGGTGAAAATTACATAATCTAGTGGATTTCCATTGAGCTTTTTACAAGCATTGTTAAAATCAGCATCCTTCATATAAAGCGCTGTATTAGTTTTGCCTGTATATGTAATAGTATCTGCATTAATATTGCTTCCACCTATTTTTATAAGTACAGTTCCTGAGAATGATTCACCATCTATATCCCACCCTTTAAAATCAATTGTGCATATTCCTGCAAAACTTTTATTTGGCACAAAAGTGATTTCTGATATGTATGGAGATGAGTCATAATAGTATTTCTTTGAAGAACTAACAATGGAAGAGTATTTTCCATTATCGTATTCATAATACATTGTCCCTTTTGACGATGATGGAATCGTGAACGTCACATAATCAAGCTCTTCTCCATTAAGTTCTTCGCAGATATCATAAAAGTCGTCTTCATCAAAATTGACTACATAAGAGTTATTATTAATCTCGTAAGTAATTGTATCATCCGAAGAACCCCCGTTATCCCCACTAACGGTGATTTTAATTTTTCCGGTATAACTGTCGCCATCAATATCATAACCTGTGTAAGTTATAGTAACAGAACCGGAGAAATCCTTATCAGGGACAAAAGCAATTCTGGATATACGCGGAGACTCATCATAATAGTATTTTTTTGTAGAAGTTACCCTTGTATTGGTGTCATCCTCCTCATCGTAATTATAATAAAGAATACCCGCATCTTTATCCGGTAGCTTAAATTGTACATAGTCCAACTCTGCATTCTGAACATCCTCACAAACATCATAGAAATCATCGTCATCAAACTCAATAAAATCTTCATCATAGTCAATCTTATAAGTAATTGTGGAAGCCGATGAAGATTCATCTACTGCAATTCTAATCCTGCCATCAAAAACATTACCATCGATATCATAGCCGGTATATGTGATATAAACTGTGCCAGAGTAATTTTCATTTGGGACGAAAGTCACTCTTGAAATATATGATGAGCTGCTGTAATAATATCTTTTTGATGAGCTGACTTTTGTCTGCTCATCATCATCTTTGTCCTCATCATAGTTATAGTAAAGAATACCTTTACGTACATCAGGCAGATCAAATTTCACATAATCTAATTCTTCACCGGTTAAATCTTCGCATACTTCATTAAAGTCTTCTTCATCAAAATCAAGCGTTTCATCGGCCTTCATCGAGTATTTGATGTCAGCAGCTTCATCAATTGCTGCAAATGCAGATGCCGGAAAACAAAATAAGATCATCGAAAATAATAAAACTGAAATAAAAACCCGGTTCACATGTTTATTCATTTTTTTTCCCCCTTTTAAATCAAGAAAATATAACTTACTCTAACTTCGTGATGAAAGTAATAGCTTCCAATTCGGTAGCATAAGGCAGTGTCACAGAAAACTTACTTATAAGTTGATCCGAATTATTCTGTAAATCAATAACGACATAAGCCTCGTCCTTAGTATAGTTCACATCCAGCTCCTGACCATTATAAGCGATTTTTATCCCCTGAGGAGTTGGCGTTTCTATATTAAAAGTGTATTTACCACGAAGCTTATGATATAAATTAAAATCTAAAACAGTGTTATCCGTAACAGAAATCACTCCATGCTCTTTTCCCTTTGCGCTGCCTTTTGCTATGTTCATGCTATCTGGCAAACCGTCCAGGTTGGCATCCACAGCACAAACGCTGTCAAAGGCATAGGTCATAAGAGCAGTAAATACCCAGTCAACGGAATAAAGGTGAGTAGCTTCGATTTCAAGACATTTACCAATGAAGGCATTATTAGAAGGAGTTAATAAAATATCATCAAGTGAGTTTTTATTCCTTTCCAGGAGCATATCATATAGCTCTAATACACTTTTAATATAAAACTCAGGACTTCTCAGCCTGTCTGCAGCATCATCAACATTTGGACCCACAGGGTCAATGTGAGCTTCAAATACATCAAACATTCGAATCCACATATTCGGATTAGATCTGTTGTTTTGCAGTCCTTGTTTGGCGACATCAAAAGCATCGGAATCATGATAAACTTTAAATTTATAATCAACGATATAAGGCGCTAAGCTGTTTGATTCCACCTTTAAAAGCTGATCTGAATAGATTTGTGCCTGCTGCAATACATCTTCGGAATCTGACATAGGGGCATTTTTGATGTATGATAGCTTATAATCATTATACTCAAAACGATCTAGTAAAATAAGACGCTTTATATCATCGAAATCCTTGACCCCTGCTCTGGCATGAGCCTGAGCATAGAGATTGCCGGATAAAAGCAGAACGAATAATCCGGTAAATACGGCAAGAGCTGTTTTTTCAGCAATTCGCACGTACTCTCTATTGAAAGATCCCTTTATTTTTAGCGGTTCAGCACAGAATACAGTGATCAATGCCAGTATTGCAGCTGAAAAACCAAGAAAGACACCAGTAGACCAAACTGCATCTGTTAAAGCCTGTCCGAATATTTGGATAATACAAGCTGATAACATAGGAATCGCAAAAAGGGAACGCGATTTTCTTTTCGCTTTGATAATTGAAGCCACAGAAGAAACAAGAATTGACATAAAGAGAATGAAACCAACGATACCCAAGTCGCTTAGAACCTGAATATAGTGATTATGGGTATATTTTGTTTCATAATAAAAGTCTTGAACTGAATAAACGCCATTTTCAAAGCCACCTAGTCCCCTGCCGATAATGGGGGATTTGGAAAAAAGCTCCATCCCATCTTTAAAGAACATAGTTCTTTGTACCAGGTTTTCATTTGCAAACAGGTTCTGAATTCGGTTTGCGATGATATCTGGCAGAAGAGGATAATCTAAATGGACCTTCCCATTTTCGGCACCGGAATATTCCGCACTGAAAATCTCTGTGGCTTCACCCATTGATACAAACTGAATTTGAACAATCTTTGAATCGTCAGGCACGGCGAAGGATATTGGCTGTTTGTTTGTTCCTTTATACAGTATCGTTGAGGTATGTCTTATTAAATCATATTCATTTTGACTTTGAATATTCAATGTGACAGGCGCAGAGCTTTCTATAGTAAGTGTATATTCACCGCCGGGTACATAGATAGCCCTGGTGACATTCTCATTAGAGTTCAAGGACATCTCGTTTGAAATCATTAGCGAAGCTGCTGTATAGCCTGTGACAATAATAATAATGACTATAACTGTGCTATATAAAAGCCTTATATTTTCATTCATCTTTCTGCTTAAAGCAGGGCGCAGGCGGTAATCCAAATGATAAAGAGTAAATGCATTAAGAACAAGAGCTAATAAAGAAGTTAAACCAATGATTCCGCTATTTCCGAGTCCGATCATGGAGACAAAAGCAAAGATAAACGTGAGAATAGCAGTCTCAATCATTAGGAGAAATAGAGATATCCGTTTACCTTTCTCAGTGGTTGCGATCATGATAAGACAAGCTATTAAAAACATGAACAAGGAACCCATACTGAAAGCTAACAAATAGGAAAGGGCATTTATTGCAAGCAGGCTGGATGCAATCATAACATTTTTTTTGTCGGTGGCACTTATCATAAGATATAAGGAAAGAATAACTGCCAAAGCCATAAACCCGGCATATGTATTAGGGTTTCCAAAAATGCCTGTTATTCGGATACCTTGTTCAAAAGCGCCATAATACATAAAATTATCAGTAAATACGCTAAAGAACGACTTAAAAACCTTTGAAAGAATGCCAGAGGAAGCAGCATCCACAGATATTATTCCAAAAAAACAACCAGTTGAGGCTAGAATAAGTGATACCCTTTTAAAGCCAGACTGATCGGGGCTTGTAAAAAATAAAACTGCAATATAAACACACAAAGCGACCAGTAATTTTGAAAACTCAAAAATTGCAAACTTGCTGGAAGCTGCATAAAAGGTTGATATGCCACCCCATATGATATATGCGATGATAGAATAAAACAACGGTGTAATATATTCTTTTAATACGGAGGTTCTTTTCGATATCAGTAATATCAGAAGCAATATAACAGCAGTGGCAAGGCCTGTCCATTTTTCAATGATACTATCCATGCTCCCTGCAAGGGTAAGAAGAAAAATAAATGAGATAGTTATAATAATTCCATACCTGACGGGAAGCGATGAAGGTTCCGCTGTTTCTGCTGTTTTAACTGCATCTGTAGTTTGATTACCCGTAGAAGAGGGCTTTTTATTTGATGAATATTTTTTTGCCATAATGAAACCCTTTCGAATTATATAATCAAGGTTATTATATCATATACATATTGATTTGATAAGAAAACTTGTGCCTATGGAACTAACTTGTTTGAAATGAAAGGGAAATAATATATAATATTAATATTTAATATTGCTAAAAGTTAGTGACAAAAGTAAAGCCATCTGTCAGGCCTTATAAGGAGAGGATTTATGCGAACAGTAGCACAGACTGCGGTGCTTATGTCTATATTGACATTAGGTTCTAAGCTGATCGGTTTTATAAGAGAAATGGTCATGTCCAATTATTTTGGTACTAGCTATGTGACAGATGCATATGTTATGGCATTTACTATACTTTCGGTATTATTTGGGGGAATAATTACAGCCATTTCTACCGCATATCTCCCAGTATTTTCAAGAATATCAGAGAGTGAAGGCAAATTAGAAGGAGACAGGTTCACAAGTGAGATTGTAAATATATTACTTGCAATTTCAGTGGTAATATCTTT
>DUPP01000134.1 GCA_012838265.1 Clostridiales bacterium | reverse complement strand
CGTTTCACTATAGAAGAATTAGAGAAAGCCACAAGCGGCACGTGGGTACACGTTACCCAAGATAGCTGATATTATAATAATTCTCTTGACAGGCACTATATTTTATGATAACTTAATTAAGCGACTTTAAGATGAAAGTATGATAAATTGTGTAATTTATGCCTTGTTGCATATTTAAAGTGCTATAACAATATTGATTTGGAATGGCTGAAATCATTGTATAGTTACATTCGTAAGCTATTAAGTAAGGCCGAAAAAGCTAAGTCCTGATTACATAATTTTACATGATAAATGTATCATTGATAATTGAAAAATGTAAGCTTAGGAATATTAACATAAAAGACGGAGACTGGAAGCAGCTCTGAATTTTGAATTCGATGGAGGACAATCATGAGAGTAAGAGTAACATTAGCTTGTAATGACTGCAAGCAGAGGAATTACAATACTACAAAAAATAAGAAGAACGATCCTGATCGTTTGGAATTCATAAAGTATTGCAGATTCTGTAAAAAGCATACTACTCACAAAGAAACAAAATAAGGATGTGATCTTATGGATAAAGAAAAAGCCAAAAAACTGGCACAAGCAAATGCCAAAAAACCAAAGGTCAGCATAAAAGAATATTTTAGAGGAATAAAAATTGAAACCAAGAAGGTAGTATGGCCGACCAGAAAAGAACTTATTTCTTATACAGGTGTCGTACTATTGACTTGTGTTGCATTAAGCCTGGCTATCTGGGCTGTCGATTCTGCGTTTTTGGCTTCCCTGAAATATGTTTTGAATATTAGTTTCTAAATAAATAAAAGGAAGGCACAAATGGCCAAGAAAAAAAAGAACGAAGAGTATGAAATGCTCGAAGAGCTTGAAGATTTTGAGAATCTTGAAGAAGAATATGAACTGGATGAAGAAGATATAGTCTTGTATGAAGAAGACGATTTCGAAGATGTGCAGGATGAGGACGAAGATGAGGAAACTCAGCCTTCTGATGATTTCCAGGAGGAGGTATCCGAAACTGTGGAAACTTCAAATAGTAAAATCTTAGAGCAGGAAAGCAGCAGTTCATCAAAAAAAGCCAAGTGGTATGTAGTCCATACTTATTCGGGGCATGAAAACAAGGTAAAGGCAAATATCGAAAAAATAGTTGAGAATAGAGGCATGCAGGATCTGGTTCTCAATGTTGTAGTGCCTACCGAAGATCATGTCGAAATTAAAAATGGTCAAAGAAAAGTTAAAACCAGAAAGATGTTTCCTGGTTATGTATTGGTTAAGATGATAGTAACCAATGAATCATGGTATCTTGTTAGAAATACACAAGGTGTTACAGGCTTTGTCGGTCATGGCTCCGAACCAATTCCTCTTACAGACGAAGAAATAAGGCGAATGGGGATAGAAAAAACATATATCCAATTAGATATAGAGCCAGGTGACAGTGTTAAGGTGATAAACGGCCCCTTCGAAAGCTTTATGGGAGTTGTCGAGGAGGTCAATATAGATAAGCAGACACTTAAGGTAAGGATATCCATGTTTGGAAGAGATACTCCTGTCGAACTAGAATTCGGTCAGGTTGACAAAATATAAAAATCACTGCGATTAGCAGTAGAAAGGAGATAGATATGGCAAAAAAAGTTGACGGGTTAATTAAACTGCAGATTCCGGCAGGCAATGCTACACCAGCGCCGCCAGTTGGACCGGCTCTTGGTCAAAAAGGTGTGAATATCATGGATTTTTGCAAACAGTTTAATGCGAAGACAGCCGACCAGCCTGGAATGATTATTCCTGTAGTTATTACGGTTTATACTGATAGATCATTCACGTTTGTAACGAAAACACCGCCTGCAGCAGTATTGTTGAAAAAGGCCGCAAACTTACAAACTGCATCCGGAGAATCGAACAATAAAAAAGTGGCAACACTGAGCCTTGAACAGGTCAGAGAAATCGCAAAGATTAAAATGCCGGATTTAAATGCAGCTGATCTTGACGGTGCAACTGAAATGATAAAGGGCACAGCAAGAAGCATGGGAATAATTGTTAAGGAAGCGTAAGGTGGGAGGTCATATACCGTTAGAACCACAAGGAGGTTGAAACAAATGCCTAAAAGAGGAAAAAATTATAAAGAATCAGCAAAATTGATTGACAGAAGTATACAATATGATGTAAGTGAAGCATTAGGATTAATTCTGCAAACTGCAAAAGCTAAATTTGATGAAACAGTCGAAGTCCACATCAGGCTTGGTGTAGACGGAAGACATGCAGACCAGCAGGTTAGAGGCGCTCTCGTATTACCGCATGGAACTGGTAAAACAAAAAAAGTTTTGGTGTTCGCAAAAGGCCCTAAAGCATCAGAAGCTGAAGCTGCAGGTGCAGATTATGTAGGTGCGGAAGAGTTAGCTGAAAAGATAAAATCTGAAAACTGGTTTGACTTTGACGTAGTGGTAGCAACACCGGATATGATGAGTGTTGTTGGTCGATTAGGTAAAATCCTGGGACCAAAAGGTTTAATGCCTAACCCTAAATCTGGAACTGTGACCATGGATGTGGAAAAAGCTCTTCAGGAGATTAAAGCTGGTAAGGTCGAATATCGACTAGACAAGACAAATATCATCCATACACCGATTGGGAAGGTTTCTTTTGGAAAAGAAAAGCTTGCTGATAACTTCAACGCTTTGTTGGAAGCAGTTATAAAAGCAAAGCCAGCAGCAGCAAAGGGTCAGTATCTTAAAAGTGTAACAGTGGCTACAACCATGGGACCTGGAATCAAGATTAACCCGCTTAAAATATCTTCTTAATTTAATCGAAATTTAATCGAAACTAAAATTGAATACTCGCCGTAGACAGCAGGTGCGAAAGCTTAATTTCCTGCCTAGGCATCTCATATATCATGTTAAATTTGCGAATGCAAGTTATTAATTAGTATTATGATGGCCTTTTCTGTCTATGGCAGTAAAGGTCTTTTTTATTAAACAAAATCACTTTGAACGAGGAAAGAACAAAGTGGGAGAGGAGAAAATATATGCCGTCAGTAGAAAATCTGAAAGAAAAACAAGCAGTGGTTGATGAAATTAAACAAAAGCTTGAAAAAGCTCAGTCTGCGGTAGTTATAGACTATATAGGAATTAATGTGGCACAGGCAGACGAAATGAGAAGAAAACTGCGTGAAGCAAATGTAGACTACACCGTTTATAAGAATACACTTTTAAGCAGGGCAATCGAAGGCACAAAATTTGAAGGATTAAAAGATGTTCTTTCGGGACCAAGCGCTGTTGCTATCAGTTATGACGATGCTATTGCACCAGCTAGAGTGATTAGCGGGGTCATCAAGGAATACAAGAAGATGGAATTCAAAGCAGGCGTGATCGAGGGAACCTTATACGATGCAGATGGAATCAAGGCTATCGCGTCACTTCCTTCAAGAGATGAATTGATTGCGAAATTCATGGGAAGCATTCAGTCACCTGTATCCAAACTAGTGCGTACCCTTCAAGCAGTGGCAGATGCAAAACAGGAATCGGAAACAGCAGAGGCTTAGAGGCTTAAAGGAGTAAAAGTACTCATACGCTGTTTACTTATTTAGCAATCTAAAAGAGAAACATTAATACGAAAATAAAATTATATAAAAAATTATATAAAGGAGAAAAGTGTAATGAATAAAGAACAAATTATTGAAGCAATAAAATCCATGACAATATTAGAATTAAATGAACTGGTTAAAGCTTGTGAAGAAGAATTCGGCGTATCCGCAGCAGCTCCTGTTGCAGTTGTAGGGGCAGCAGCAGGTGGTGCAGCAGCTGAAGTAGAAGAACAAAGCGAATTCACAGTTGTACTTGCAAGCCCAGGGGCTGAAAAAATTAAGGTTATCAAGGTAGTAAGAGAAATCACCGGACTAGGATTAAAGGAAGCTAAAGAGCTAGTTGATAAAGCTCCTTCAAATATCAAGGAAGGCATTTCCAAGGAAGAAGCTGAAGAAATTAAAACTAAGCTTACAGATGCCGGAGCTTCTGTAGAATTAAAGTAATCTGTTGATACTGCAGAGTATGTAATACAAAAGAAACCTTAAAATTATGTAAGTATGTATAACAATTTAAAAAAAGGCGATTCTTAGTAATAATCGCCTTTTTACTTACAAAAAATTCAAAAAATATTTCTTGACTACTTGAATCGCATATGATATTATAGTACATTGCCACGCGAAGTATTTTGTTTTCAATGCAAGGAGTGATGAATATGCCAGAGCCCGTTAAAATAGGTAAGATAACACGAATGAGCTACTCAAAGATAAATGAAGTAGCGCCAATGCCCAATCTAATCCAAATCCAGACTGAATCATATAACTGGTTCATTGAGGAGGGCCTAAAGGAAGTCTTCGAAGATATATCTCCTATAAGGGATTATACAGGGAATCTAGTCTTGGAATTCATAGATTATTCTCTGAATGACTCGCCCAAATATGACCAAGAAGAATGTAAAGAACGAGATGTAACATATGCAGCTCCTCTAAAGGTTAGAGTACGGCTAGTCAATAAAGAAACCGGAGAGGTCAAAGAGCAGGAAGTATTCATGGGGGATTTCCCGCTTATGACTGAAAAGGGAACCTTTATCTATAACGGCGCTGAAAGAGTTGTAGTAACTCAGTTAGTTCGTTCACCCGGTCCATATTACAATGTTACTATCGACAAATCTAATAATAGATTGTTTTCAACTACAATCATTCCGAATCGAGGAGCATGGTTAGAGTACGAAACCGATTCGAATGAAATCATCTCTGTTAGAGTAGATCGTACAAGAAAACAGCCGGTGACTACATTATTAAGAGCTCTGGGATTTGCGACAGACCAGGAGATCATCGATATATTTGGTGAAGATGATCGGTTGAGAAAAACCATCGAAAAGGACCCCACGAAAAATTATGAAGATGGATTAAAAGAGATATATAAGAAATTAAGACCAGGAGAGCCGCCGACAATAGAAAGTGCAAAGTCTCTCCTTGATTCTTTATTTTTTGATCCCAAACGTTATGATTTAGCTAAGGTGGGAAGATATAAATATAATAAGAAGCTGGGACTATCCAATCGAATAATTGGATGCGTTGCAGCAGAAGATATTATTGATCCCAATACAGGTGAAATTTTAGTAGAAAAGAATACTAAGATTTCGCGGGAATTAGGATTTAAGATAGAAAATGCAGGCGTTAAGTATATTTATGCTTACAGCAAGACAGAAGAAGGACATGTAGTAAAAATTATCGGAAACAATTTTGTGAACCTGTCTGACTATGTGGATTTAACAATAGAAGACTTAAAGCTTCCGGAAAAAGTCTATTATCCTGTATTGAAGGAAATATTAGATAATAATGAAGGAGAAGAAGCTATTAAGGAAGCATTATTGCAAAACAAGGCGAGCTTGTCTCCAAAACATATAATAATAGATGACATTATTGCATCGGTAAGTTATCTCCTGAACCTTAACCATGGTATCGGAAATATAGACGATATAGATCATTTAGGTAACAGAAGGCTGAGAACAGTTGGGGAGCTATTGCAAAACCAGTTCCGTATCGGTCTTGCCCGTATGGAAAGAGTCGTTAAGGAAAGAATGACGATACAGGATATAGAGGTTACAACCCCTCAGGCATTGATGAATATTCGACCTGTGACAGCGGCAATCAAGGAGTTTTTTGGAAGTTCACAGCTTTCTCAGTTTATGGATCAAACAAACCCATTGGCGGAACTGACACATAAGAGAAGGCTTTCAGCTCTTGGACCTGGTGGCCTTTCGAGAGAAAGGGCGGGATTTGAGGTTCGTGATGTTCATCATTCCCATTACGGTAGGATGTGTCCTATCGAGACACCAGAAGGTCCGAACATTGGACTGATTGGATCACTTACAACTTTTGGTAGGGTTAATGAATACGGCTTTATTGAAACTCCGTACCGACGTGTAGATAAGTCTAGTGGTAGAGTAACTGAGAATATAGACTATCTGACTGCTGATGAGGAAGAGATGCTCATCATAGCACAGGCAAATGAGCCTTTGGATTCAGAGGGGAGATTTGTTAACCATCGGGTTGCTTCCCGTGGAGCAGGTGGAGAAATTGATTTAGTACCAAGGGAACTTATTGATTATATGGACGTATCTCCGAAGCAGGTTGTATCAGTAGCAACTGCAATGATACCGTTTTTAGAAAATGATGACGCAAACAGAGCTCTTATGGGCTCCAACATGCAGCGTCAAGCAGTTCCTCTTTTGGTTACAGATTCACCTATAGTAGGAACTGGAATGGAATATGTTGCGGCTAAGGATTCAGGTGTCGTTGTAATTGCGAAAAATGAAGGCACGGTTGAATATGTAGATGCGACAAAAATTAGAATAAGAAGATCTGACGGACAGGGTATTGATGAATATAAATTGCTTAAATTTAAGCGCTCTAATCAAGGGACTTGTATTAATCAGAAACCTATCGTCAGTAAAAATGAACATGTAGAGAAAGGTGAGGTTATCGCAGACGGGCCATCTACGAGAAATGGAGAGATTGCACTTGGTAAAAATCTTTTAGTAGGCTTTATGACATGGGAAGGCTATAACTACGAGGATGCAATCATATTAAATGAAAAACTCATTATGGACGATTCACTTACTTCCCTTCATATTGAGGAATATGAAGCGGAGGCAAGAGATACGAAGCTTGGACCTGAAGAAATCACACGGGATATTCCTAATGTCGGCGAAGATGCTCTAAAGGATCTTGACGAAGAGGGTATTATACGCATTGGAGCTGAGGTAAGCTCTTCTGACATCCTTGTTGGCAAGGTTACGCCAAAGGGAGAAACTGAGCTGACTGCGGAAGAACGGTTACTGAGGGCGATATTTGGAGAAAAGGCCAGAGAAGTAAGAGATACTTCTTTGCGTGTCCCTCATGGAGAAGCAGGAATAGTTGTAGATGTAAAGGTTTTTTCCAGGGAAAATGGCGATGAACTCCCACCTGGTGTAAATAAACTTGTAAGGTGCTATATTGCAACCAAGAGAAAAATCAGCGTTGGTGATAAGATGGCTGGGCGCCATGGAAATAAAGGTGTTATTTCCAGAATTCTCCCAGAAGAGGATATGCCTTTTATTGATGACGGAACGCCACTTGAGGTTATGTTGAATCCTCTGGGTGTACCTTCCCGTATGAATGTAGGCCAAGTACTTGAAACTCATCTGGGACTCGCAGCAAAGCATAAGGACTGGTATATCGCCACTCCGGTATTTGATGGAGCAAGTGAGTTGGATATTATTGATCTTTTAGAAGACTGCGGGTTGCCTAATAGCGGGAAACTGCCATTAAGAGACGGGAGAACCGGAGAATATTTCGATAACCCTGTAACAGTTGGATATATGTATATGCTTAAGCTACACCATCTTGTTGATGATAAGATTCATGCAAGAAGCACTGGACCATACTCTCTAGTAACACAGCAGCCATTGGGCGGAAAAGCACAATTTGGCGGACAGCGATTTGGAGAAATGGAAGTATGGGCATTAGAGGCTTATGGTGCGGCTTACACTCTTCAGGAAATTCTTACTGTAAAATCTGATGATGTTGTGGGGCGTGTCAAAACATATGAAGCTATAGTTAAAGGAGAAAACATTCCTGAACCAGGGATACCAGAATCCTTTAAGGTTTTAATTAAAGAAATGCAAAGCCTTGCTCTTGATGTAAAAGTATTGACTGATGAAAATCAGGAAATCGAGATTAAGGAATCAACCGACCTGGACGGAATTTCTGGATTAGAGAGCATTATAGATTCTGAATCACTTCAGGATGAAGAAGATTTTTTTGAGGACGAAGGGGGCTTTTCTGAAGAAAGGTTAGAGGCAGATGAATCAGATGGTGATTTTGATTTGGAAGACAGTGATGAAGACAGTGATTTAGATGACAATGAATATCTGGAAGATACCACTGATTTCAAAAAATTGAAGATATAAAGGATTGAAAGGGGGAAAAGTCTCTTGTACGAACTAAATAACTTTGAAGCCCTGCAAATCAGCCTGGCATCAACGGATAAAATAAGAAGCTGGTCAAGAGGAGAAGTTAAGAAACCTGAAACGATTAACTACAGGACACTAAAACCAGAAAAAGATGGATTATTTTGTGAGAAAATTTTCGGCCCAACAAAGGACTGGGAATGTCATTGCGGAAAATATAAAAGAATTCGATATAAAGGAATAGTCTGTGATCGGTGCGGTGTTGAAGTAACAAAGGCAAAAGTAAGAAGAGAAAGGATGGGCCATATCGAGCTGGCCGCCCCCGTTTCTCATATTTGGTATTTTAAAGGTATTCCAAGCAGGATGGGTCTTGTTTTGGATATCTCACCGAGAAATTTGGAAAAAGTACTCTATTTTGCAGCATATATCGTTATTGATCCTGGTGATACCGGTCTAGGCTATAAGGAGATTCTTGCAGAACAGCAATATCGTGAATTAAAAGAAACATTTGGTAATGGATTTAAGGCTGCTATGGGCGCGGAAGCAATCCGTGAACTGTTGCTCCATATTAATTTAGATGAACTGGCGGCAGATTTGAGGCAGAAACTAAGAGAGAGCTCTGGGCAAAAAAAGATTAGGATAGTCAGAAGGCTTGAAGTAATCGAAGCTCTTAGAATGTCTGGAAACAAGCCGGAGTGGATGATACTGGAAGCAATACCCGTGATTCCGCCGGATTTAAGGCCGATGGTACAGTTGGACGGTGGCCGTTTTGCGACATCAGACTTGAACGATTTATATAGAAGAGTAATTAATAGAAATAATAGATTAAAAAGATTGCTTGATCTTGGAGCTCCTGACATTATTGTCAGAAATGAAAAAAGAATGCTTCAGGAAGCAGTAGATGCACTTATTGATAATGGAAGAAGAGGAAGACCGGTAACAGGACCAGGAAGCAGGCCATTGAAATCCCTTTCCGATATGTTGAAGGGTAAACAGGGTAGGTTCAGACAGAACCTTCTAGGAAAACGTGTAGACTATTCCGGTCGTTCAGTAATCGTTGTAGGACCGGAGCTGAAATTCTACCAGTGTGGACTTCCAAAGAAAATGGCTTTAGAACTATTTAAGCCTTTTATTATGAAAAAGCTGGTACAAAATGGTCATTCTCACAATATCAAGAGTGCTAAAAGAATGGTGGAGAAAGTAAAGCCAGAGGTATGGGACGTTTTGGATGAGGTCATAAAAGAACACCCCGTATTGCTTAACCGCGCTCCAACTCTTCACAGATTGGGAATTCAAGCATTTGAACCTGTTTTAGTTGAAGGTAAGGCAATCAAGCTTCATCCTCTGGTATGTACGGCATATAATGCCGACTTTGATGGTGACCAGATGGCGGTACACGTTCCTCTTTCTGTGGAAGCACAAGCAGAAGCCAGATTCCTTATGCTTTCTGTAAACAATATTCTTGCGCCTAAGGATGGATCTCCGATAACTACCCCGACCCAGGATATGGTATTGGGGAGCTATTATCTGACTCATCCGGGTGTAGATGAAAGAAATACGAGCGCTGAAAAAGGCGACGGTAAAATATTCACAGATTATGAAGAAATGCTCATGGCTTACAGAAATGGAGTCGTAGGTCTTCACGCAAGAGTGAAGGTCAGAAGATTTGCCGAAGGGGATAACAAGGGAAAATTAATCGAATCTACCGTTGGAAGATTTATTTTCAATGAAAAGATTCCTCAGGATCTTGGCTATGTAGATAGAAGAGTCGACAAATATTCCCTGGAAGTTGATTTCCTTTGTGACAAGAAAAAGCTTGGCCAGATCATTGACAGATGCTATCGCAAGTATGGAAATACAGAAACTGCCAATATGCTGGACTATATAAAGGACTTGGGATTCCATTATTCTACAATGGGCGCTATTACTATAAGTGTATCCGACATGGAGATACCGGAAGCGAAAAAGACAATAATTTCAAATGCTGAAAAGAAGGTTGAAAAATATGAAACCGCGTATAGACGCGGACTCATGTCTGATACCGAACGCTATGAAAGAGTCATAGAAACATGGAACGATGCAACGGACGAAGTGGCGGATGCGCTAATGGAATCATTAGGGCCGTTGAATAACCTGTTTATAATGGCTCATTCAGGAGCGAGAGGAAGTAAAAGCCAAATCAAGCAGATTGGTGGGATGAGAGGACTGATGGTAAATGCCTCAGGTAAGACCATTGAAATTCCTATTAAGTCAAACTTCCGAGAAGGCTTATCAGTTTTGGAATATTTTATTTCTACCAATGGCGCAAGAAAAGGTCTCGCAGATACAGCATTGAGAACAGCAGACTCTGGTTATCTAACAAGAAGGTTGGTTGATGTCAGTCATAATGTAATAGTAAGAGAGATTGATTGCGGAACCGATGAAGGTATCGAAGTACGGGCTTTCACAGACGGAAAAGAAATTATTGAACCGTTGAAGCACCGAATCGTTGGAAGAATTGCACTAACTGATGTTATAAATCCAAAGACTGGGAAGGTTATGGTAGAACAGGGCGAAGAAATCATGGAAGAAGTTGCCGATGAAATTGAAGCCTGTGGCATTGAAGCTGTTGCAATTAGATCGGTAATGACTTGTCACAGCGTACACGGTATCTGTGCTAAGTGCTATGGCAGAAATCTTGCAACAGGAGAACCTGTTAATATAGGTGAAGCAGTTGGTATAACAGCAGCACAATCAATCGGTGAACCGGGCACACAGCTAACGATGCGTACCTTCCATACTGGAGGAGTTGCCGGAAGCGATATAACCCACGGTCTTCCAAGAGTAGAAGAATTATTTGAAGCCAGAAAGCCAAAAGGTCTTGCTGAAATTTGTGAGGCTGACGGCACCGTTGTTTCCATCGAAGCCAGAAAAGATAACAAGACAGAAGTTAAAGTAAGAGGTGAAGAGGAAAAGATTTATATAGTGCCCTATGGCGCAAGGTTGAACGTTAAGGAGGGTGACTATATACTTGCAGGTGATCAAATAACTAAGGGTCCTTTGAATCCCCATGATATATTGAGATTAAAGGGAGTTGAAGGAGTATATCAATATCTATTGAAGGAAGTACAGAGAGTATATAAACAACAGGGCGTAGATATCAATGATAAACACATTGAGGTAATCGTAAGCCAAATGCTATCCAAGTATAAAATTGAAGATGCCGGAGATACAACACTTCTGCCAGGTGGCCTGTATAGTAAGTTCGAGTTAGATGAAGCAAATGAAAAGGTAGAAGAAGCTGGCGGAGTAAAGGCCGTAGGAAGGCGTGTTCTGCTTGGAATCACAAAAGCCTCTTTGGCAACAAACTCCTTCTTATCTGCCGCATCCTTCCAGGAGACAACGCGTGTTTTAACGGATGCAGCTATTAAAGGAAAGGTAGATCGTCTACTTGGATTAAAAGAAAATGTAATCATAGGAAAGCTGATACCTGCTGGAACAGGCATGAAGAGATACAAAAATATTAGTGTTGATTACGGAATTAATACAGAGTTGATGGAATCATTCAAACCACCTACAGAAGATGATGATTTTGATATCTTTGAAAGTGGACCAATGGTTCAACTAGTTCAAAACGAAGTTAAAGAATCAGCACTAGAAAACGTTACGGAATCAATTGAAACACCGCAAATCACTGAGGTCTAGAAATTCAATTGACATGCAGAAACCCCGTGTGTTATACTAAGCGTTGGTTTTAAATCTATTTTTGATTTAAACAGTTATCTTGTGCCTTTGTACAAGGTGATATATAGCAAGAATCGAAGAAAGGAGAAAAGTAATGCCTACAATCAATCAGTTGGTTCGTCAAGGAAGAACAAGTGTTACTAAGAAGTCAAACTCTCCGGCACTGTTAAAGGGCTTGAATTCAATAAAAAGAATGTCCACAGAAACCGAAGCGCCTCAGAAGAGAGGGGTTTGTACTTCTGTAAAAACTGTGACTCCTAAAAAACCAAACTCTGCTTTGAGAAAAGTGGCAAGAGTAAGGCTCTCAAACGGTATCGAAGTAACAGCCTATATCCCCGGAATTGGTCATAATCTCCAGGAACATAGCGTTGTTCTGATTCGAGGCGGAAGAGTAAAAGACCTTCCAGGAGTAAGATACCACATTGTCAGAGGAACTCTTGATACTGCTGGAGTAGCTAAGAGAAGTCAGGCTCGCTCAAAGTATGGGGCAAAGAAACCAAAAACGAAATAATCGGGAAAAAATACATTGATAATTTTGGGCAAGATAACCAAGATAATAAAGTAATGTACAAAATTATCAAGTAAATAGTGCCCTTGATATATATATTATGATAATTATCATGTGCACCACGGCATTCGAAAGAATGTCGAGTACCGAGCAATTGCGTATAAAGTTACGCGGAAATTTTGTATAAGGCAAACGCAGCATAACGCAAAATTTAAACAAAGCAAAGCTGCGTAAATGATTTCAAAGCGTTATACAAAATCAAAATTAAGATTGCGCAGATAATTTTGCGGAAAGCAAGGATTGGCTGAGAAAGTCGAAGCGTGCATATATAGAAGCAAACGAGGCTGATAATGCCAATAACGCAGCATACGCAAAATTGCAAGCAAGGAGGGAAGAGAAGTGCCAAGAAAAGGTAACATACCAAAAAGAGAAGTACTTCCTGATCCTGTCTACGGAAGTGTTGTTGTAGCAAAGCTTATCAACAGCATTATGTTGGATGGGAAAAAGGGAGTTGCTCAGTCAATCGTATATAATGCGTTTGACATGATAAAAAAGAAAACAGGAGAAGATCCGCTTGAAGTTTTTGAAAAAGCAATGAATAACATCATGCCGGTTCTAGAAGTTAAAGCAAGACGAGTTGGCGGTGCAAATTATCAGGTTCCTGTGGAAGTAAGGCCGGAAAGACGTCAGACGTTGGCAATCAGATGGCTTACAAGATATACAAGAGCCAGAGGCGAAAAGACTATGTATGAAAGATTGGCAAAGGAACTGATAGATGCGGCAAATAATACTGGTGCATCTGTGAAGAAGAAGGAAGATACTCACAAGATGGCAGAATCTAATAGAGCATTTGCACATTACAGGTGGTAATTTCATTGATGCTATTATGGAAATCAGTATATAAAAAAATGCAGAAAGGAGGTTTCTAGTAATGCCTAGACAATTTTCGCTTGAAAAAACAAGAAATATTGGTATTATGGCACATATAGATGCCGGAAAAACCACAACAACTGAAAGGATATTGTTTTATACAGGAAAAACGCATAAGCTTGGCGAAACTCATGAAGGATCAGCCACGATGGACTGGATGGAACAGGAGCAGGAGCGAGGTATTACTATAACCTCTGCTGCTACGACTGCACAATGGAATGATACCAGAATCAATATTATCGATACGCCCGGCCACGTTGACTTTACCGTTGAAGTGGAGAGGTCACTTAGAGTACTGGATGGAGCGGTTACTATACTATGTGCAAAAGGCGGAGTGGAGCCACAATCCGAAACTGTTTGGAGACAGGCAGAAAAGTATGGTGTCCCCAGAATAATATTTGTCAACAAGATGGATATCATTGGTGCAGATTTTTTCCATGTTATCAGCATGGTAAAAGATAGACTAAAAGCAAATGCTGTTCCAATTCAGATTCCTATAGGTTCAGAGGATAGCTTTATAGGGATTGTGGATTTGGTTGAAATGAAGGCGGAAATCTATAAGGATGATTTGGGAAGAGAATACGAATACGTTGATATTCCGGAAAACCTTATAGATAAAGCAAATGAAAAAAGACACGAACTTATCGAGATTATAGCAGAATCAGATGAGGAACTACTTGTCAAGTACCTGGATGGAGAAGATCTGACAGAAGATGAGATGAAAAAAGCTATCAGAAAAATGACTATTGAAGGAAAAATGGTACCAGTGCTCTGCGGGTCATCTTATAGAAACAAAGGTGTTCAAATGCTTCTGGATGCAATAGTTGATTACTTGCCATCCCCATTAGATATTCCTGCAATTAAGGGAATAATACCAGGAAAAGAAATTGAAGCCGAGAGACCAGCAGATGATAAAGCTCCATTTTCGGCATTGGCATTTAAGATTATGGCAGATCCATTTGTAGGCAAACTAGCCTTCTTTAGAGTATATTCCGGTTCTCTTAAATCCGGTTCGTATGTATATAATTCAACTAAGGATAAGAAGGAAAGAATCGGTAGAATCCTTCAAATGCATGCTAATAGAAGGGAAGAATTAGACGAGGTATATTCAGGAGATATTGCGGCAGCAGTTGGATTAAAAGATACTACTACTGGAGATACCCTATGTGATGAAAAACATAAGATTATTCTGGAATCAATGGAATTCCCGGATCCGGTCATTGAAATAGCAATTGAGCCTAAGACCAAGGCAGGGCAGGAGAAGATGGGAATTGCATTAGCAAAGCTTGCCGAAGAGGATCCAACCTTCAAGACCTATACGAACGAAGAAACTGGGCAGACTATTATAGCCGGTATGGGAGAGCTTCATCTTGAAATTATAGTAGACCGTCTTCTTCGGGAGTTCAAGGTAGAAGCCAATGTGGGTAAACCACAGGTATCTTATAAAGAAACCATTTCTAGTGATGCGGATGTGGATTATAAATATGCAAAACAATCCGGTGGACATGGTCAGTATGGTCACGTTAAAATACGAATTTGGCCAAAGGAACCTGGTTCAGGATATGAATTCAAGAACTCAATCGTCGGCGGTGCAATTCCTAAGGAATATATCAGCAAGATTGACGATGGGATACGTGAGTCTATGCAGAATGGTCCTTTAGCCGGATACCAAGTGGTTGATGTAGGTGTGGAACTGTATGATGGTTCTTACCATGAAGTTGACTCATCAGAAATGGCTTTCAAAATTGCAGCATCTATGGCGTTCAGAGAAGCGGTAAGGAAGGCGAATCCTGTTTTGCTTGAACCAATCTTCAAAATTGAGGTTACAATTCCTGAAGAATATATGGGTGACGTAATTGGTGATATTAGTTCAAGAAGGGGAAAAATAGAAGGTACAGACATGCATGCCGGAGCTGTTATGGTGAGAGGCATGGTTCCGCTATCAGAGATGTTCGGATACGCTACAGACCTCAGATCAATGACACAGGGTCGAGGTGTATACGTAATGCAGTTTGATCATTTTGAAAAGTTGCCTGACAATTTAATGGGTAAAATTTAAATAAATGAGAATATAATCTATTAACGGAGGAACAAAAAATGGCAAAAGCTAAATTTGAAAGAACTAAGCCCCATATAAACATAGGGACAATTGGTCACGTAGACCATGGAAAGACAACATTGACAGCAGCGATTACAAAAACATTGAATCAAAGATATGGATTAGGTCAGATGGTAGCCTTCGACCAGATCGATAAGGCTCCGGAAGAAAAAGAAAGAGGAATCACAATAGCGACATCTCACGTAGAATATGAGACACCGAACAGACACTACGCTCACGTAGACTGTCCAGGTCACGCAGACTATGTAAAGAATATGATAACAGGAGCTGCTCAGATGGACGGAGCAATCCTGGTAGTAGCAGCAACAGACGGTCCAATGCCTCAGACAAGAGAGCACATTTTGCTTTCAAGACAGGTAGGCGTACCATATATCATCGTATTTTTAAACAAGTGCGACATGGTAGATGACGAAGAACTTTTGGACCTTGTAGAGATGGAAGTAAGAGAGCTTCTAGATATGTATGAGTTTCCAGGAGACGATACACCAATCATCAGAGGCTCAGCCCTTGAAGCATTGAATAATCCTGAAGGGCCATGGGGAGATAAGATAGTAGAGCTGTTCGAAGCAGTGGACAGTTATATACCAGAACCACAAAGAGCGACAGAGAAGCCATTCTTGATGCCAGTAGAAGACGTATTCTCAATTACAGGAAGAGGAACTGTAGCAACAGGAAGAGTAGAGAGAGGAATTCTGAAGGTATCTGACGAAGTAGAGATAGTAGGCTTGACAGATGAAGCGAGAAAAGTAGTTGTAACAGGAGTAGAGATGTTCAGAAAGCTTCTGGATCAGGCACAGGCTGGAGACAATATTGGAGCACTGTTAAGAGGTGTGCAGAGAACAGAAATCGAAAGAGGACAGGTACTGGCAAAGCCTGGCAGCATCAAGCCTCACACGAAGTTTAATGCGCAGGTATACGTATTGAAGAAGGAAGAAGGCGGCAGACATACCCCATTCTTTAACGGATACAGACCACAATTTTATTTCAGAACGACAGACGTAACAGGTAGCCTGACATTGCCAGAAGGCGTAGAAATGTGTATGCCTGGCGATGACATTCAGATGAATATAGAGCTTATCACTCCAATCGCAATCGAAGAAGGATTGAGATTTGCAATCAGAGAAGGCGGAAGGACAGTAGGAGCTGGAGTTGTAACTGAAATCTTAGAATAAATAATTAGAATAAATAGTATGATGTTCAAAAGACCCGCATCACATTGCGGGTCTGATTTTATATGTATCAGAAATTACTATAATCCCAACTTCTTTTTCATTTCATCTTGTTTCAGACTATGTACCAATGCGTTTTCTGCTGTTATTAAACCTTCCTCGTAAAGTTTAAGAATGCTTGCATCCATACTTATCATGCCTTGATCAGCAGAGGAATAAATGACGGAGTCGATTTGGTGCGATTTTGACTCGCGTATCATGGTCCTAACAGCATCATTGCATAGCATAATCTCAAAGGCCGGGACTAGGGTCCCACGGGTTGATGGAATCAGCTGCTGTGATACAACAGCCAACAGCACCATAGAAAGCTGGATTCAAACCTGTCGCTGCTGGTTAGCAGGGAATACATCTACGATGCGGTCGACTGTATTGGCTGCACCTAGAGTATGCAATGTGGAAAACACCAGTTGACCAGTTTCAGCTGCAGACATAGCAATGGATATGGTCTCAAAGTCACGCATCTCCCCGAGTAATATCACATTGGGTGCCTCTCGCAGGGCTGTTCTTAAACCGAGCTCGTAACTAGATGTATCCATATATATTTCTCTCTGGCTTACAATGCTTTTGTTATGCTGATGCAGATACTCTATGGGTTCCTCAAGTGTAATAATATGTGCTTCCCTGGTTTTATTAATTTTATCTATTAAGCAGGCTAGTGTAGTCGATTTGCCGCTTCCCGTCGGACCTGTAACGAGTATGAAACCCTTAGTCTTTTCGTGCAGGTCGATGACTTGTTTGGGTATTCCTAGAATCTCCGGATCTGGAAGTTTGAATAGCACAACCTTAAGGACAGCTGCAAGGGAACCTCTTTGTATAAATGAATTAACGCGGAATCGTCCGATGTTGGCTAAAGAAAAAGAGAAGTCATCGTCAAGATCTTTTTTTAAAATGCTTATATCTCTTCCTGCAAAATCATAAATTTGTTTAATTAAGGATTCTGTATCCATTGGAAGAAGCTTTTCGCCTATTGAAATAATCCTGCCATTAGAGGTATAGGAAAATGCTTTTCCTGCAACGATAAAGATATCCGCGGCTTGGTTGTTTACAGCATCCTCTAGGTATTTTTTAAGGTTCAAAAAATCACCACTCTTTCTAATAAGTGATCACGTCATCGAATTGAATTTGATACTGCTCATATTCCCATTGAGACGACGGAACTAGTTTACGGCTTATAACCGAATAAGACGAGCCTTCCGTTTCAAGTTTCATAACCAGGTTTTGTTTCTCTGAAACAAATATCTCAAAGGAATTTGTTTCTAAGGGATGCCCGTTTTTTAAATTTGTATCGGCAGATGCAAGAATTTCTTCCGCTTGGTTGTCGGCATTATAATAATCAGTAACTGCTTGTACTGTTCTTTTTGTCAGTTTCCAGTCTGAGTTTGCAGTCATCAGAGAAAGTACACTCAAGGTTGTCAGGCTTAGAACCACAATAATCATGATGATGGAGGAACCGCCTATCCCTACACCCATTTTCAGTTTTTTATTCATCTGTCCACCTCTATAGGAGAATCCTCAGCAGCAAATTCGCCGGGATAGTATTTTTTAGTTTGAATTTTATATATGGTTTTCTCTCCTGACATTACCGTATAGTTGTAAACAGCCATTGAACCTGTTTCCCGCCTCTCGATGGAGATGTTGGTCTTCAGGGTGTAGGCCGCCTCAGAAGGAGTTGTTAATTCCCAATTGCTGTTGTAATAAACAGGACCCTTATTTATGTCAATTTCAGAAAAGGCAGAAGTCTTGTCCATTTCTGCAGCAGTTTGTACCGCAAGAATCGCTCCATTTAATTCACGTGAGTTTTGTGTCAGCTCATATGCTTTGCTGAAAACCTGAACAGTAATCGCAACCGCTATGGAAAAGAATAAAATGACGACTATAAGTTCGATCAGAAACAGATGTGATCTCGACATTCCCCGATACTGCATTAGGAATCACCTCCCTGGTTTGTACGTAAGTCGAGGGAAAGCATACGAGCATCACCTCGGTGATCTCCTGCAGTTATATGCAGCACATTATCATCCATCTTGAATTCTAGTCCGTAACTGGGAATAAGAGCCAAACCGTCATCCAGCTGGAAGGGTGTCCCTTTTTCAATATACACCTCATAGAGAAAATCCTGATATTCATAGATCCACGTCTGATAAGTATGGTCATTATCATGAGTTTCAAGGACTAGAGCGTCAATACCATCTTTTTGAATTATTTGAACGGAGTTGATCTCGTCGTTCTGTCTGACCTTGGTACTAACGTAGGAAAGAGGTGTGCGAAACTCAAAGTTCGAATCCGTAGCTAACTTGATTTCTTTATAAGTATTCGAGCTTAGTATGACCGCTATTAATGTACCAAATGCAAAAACACAAAGAAGCGCAAGGATAAAGATAAAGTCAAAGGGAGCATGGCTTGTGCTCATTCGAAACTTACGGTCCATATTATCCTCCTATTACTCTGAGAGATCTATAACGGTTATATCGGGAGGAATATTTCCTGCAAAGATTTCATAGTGAATGATAAATCGATTACGGTCAAATAATAGACCGTAATGTTCCTCCAAATACTCGACGTTCGGCGGATACATTCCCTCAATGGCATAGCACTGGACAGTTGTTCTCAGGAGAGCATCCTGGAGTATTTGACGGCTTTCCTTGTCAGATGCAGAGGAAACATTACGTATACCTATAAACATAAAAAGCAGCAGACAGAGGAATAAGAGAATAGGTATAATAAGACCTTTCCAGAATGACTTTCCTGTTATATTATTTGGAAGTATAAAATGCTTCATTGCGGCAACTCCTATCCAATAGCTGAAAGAACACGAATCAAAGGAAACATTACTGTTGTTAATATGGATCCTATTAGTATAGTAATAACTAAGATTGAGATTGGCTCAATCAAAGAGACCTTTCGCATTAAGGCATTCTGATACTCATCCTCGTATATTTCTGCTATGTATTTTAATGTCAAATCAGCAGCGCCGGTCCTATATCCCATGCCAAGCAAGCCGGTCATCGTGTTTGAAAGAAGGCCTACTTTATCCAGAGCCTCTACGAATGATACAGAATCTTCTCGGATTAATCGTCCCGCTTTTTCAATTTTAGTTTTAATAGTTCGATTTGATATAACTTGTGATGAAAGGTCGAACGCTAGATTCAGATTTAGACCGCTTGACAGCATTAGCGACATGGACGAAGCAAATGTTGATATGGCAAATTTTTCTGAGATTTTTTTACCTATTAAAAAACCGCCAAAGATGGTTTTACCCGAATCAGTTCGAGTAAGGAAAAGGATTATGATAAAAAAAGCAAATAATAGTATTGCAAGCAAAATAGAATATCTACCAAACAAGGTTCCAATATTCATAATAAACTGGTAACCGGTCAGGCAATAACAAGCGTTAATGTGTCAGACCCACAGGTAGGACCCGGAACATTTACAACAACGGTAATGTGATGCAGTAATTGGAGAGTATACTTCGAACTATGAGATTACCTATGTAGATGGGCAACTAATCATTAACCAGCTGAATATGGATAATGAAGTAAGTGCTGAAGGCTATGAAGGAGTATATGACGGACAAGCACACGGAATTACCGTAACAGCACCTGAAGGAGCTACTATTAAATATGGAATATCTGCAGATAAGTGCAATTTAGATGCAAGTCCGGCGTATAAAGATGTAGGCGAATATACCGTATATTTCAAGATCACAAAACAAGGTTATGCACCTATAACAGGTAGCAGAACAGTAGAGATAACCCCTGCAACTATCACAGTAACAGCGGACGATCAGAGCAAAGCATACGGTGCAACAGATCCTGCTTTAACCTATGAAGCAAGTGGAGCAGTAGGGACAGAGGCAGCAGGCTTTACAGGAGCACTTACAAGAGATGCTGGAGAAGATGTAGGGACCTATACAATTCGTCAGGGGGATTTAGCTCTTGCAGACAATGCTGCTGGAAACTTCAAAGCCAGCAACTATACTCTCGACTTTGTAAATGGTACTCTTACCATTACGGAGGCAAACGGAGCAGCCCTTGCAATTACTGATTACAGCGGAGTCTATGACGGACAGTCGCACAGCATAACTGTAGGAGAACTGTCTGAGGCAGGCAACACGATCGAATACAGCCTTGATGAAACAAATTGGAGTAGTACACTTCCGACATTCACTGATGTAGGAAAAGTTACAGTATATGTAAAGGTAACCAATCCAAACTACAATGAAAGAACAGGCAGCGGAACAGTAGAGATAACCCCAAGACCTATCACCATTACTGCAGCCAGTGCCAGCAAGACATATGACGGAACGCCTTTGACAAACAATGCATATACGTATACGACGCAAGGAGATGATGAAGGATTGCTAGAATCATTAGGACATCAACTCATAGATGTTGTTGTAACTGGAACGCAGATCAGCGTTGGAGACAGTCCTAATGTCGCAACCGGTGGAAAGATTGTAGCCCCTGTAGAGACTCCGATGCCTATGCTGATGTCTGATGAAGGAATGCAATTCGTGGATGTAACGGATAACTATGCTATCACTTATGTTGACGGAATTTTTACCGTAACAAGAAGAAGCAGCGGTGGAGGTGGTAGTGGCACGGTTACCATCCCTGACGAAGAAGTACCCGGAGGACCGCTTCTGAATATGACCGATCACTTTGCTTATGTTCAGGGATATCCTGACAATACAGTGAGATCACAATCCAATATCACAAGAGAAGAAGTTGCAGCAGTGTTCTTCAGACTTTTGGATCCGGCATATAGAGAAACGATTAGAACCACAGACGTGAATTTCACTGATGTGAAGTCTGACAGATGGTCTGCAAAACATATTGGTACTCTATCAAATGGTCAGATTATTACAGGGTACGTTGATGGAAGCTTCAGACCAAGTAACAATATAACGAGAGCTGAGCTTGCTACGATTGCTTCAAGATTTGATAATCTGTCAGATCCGGGCGAAATCACATTCTCAGACGTTAACGGGCACTGGGGCTGAACAGTACATTCTTTCCGCAGCAGCGAAGGGATGGGTAAATGGATATACAGATGGAACATTTAAACCTGATCAGCCTATTACCAGAGCCGAGTTTGTAACACTGGTCAACAATGTGCTTATGAGGAAGGTCAAAGCAGAAAATATACTGCCGGATGCATTGCAATTCCCAGACCTTGTGAAAGGCAAATGGTACTATGAGGCTATGATGGAAGCAATCAACAATCACCTTTACGAGAGAGATGAAGATGGTTATGAAATATGGACGGAGATATATTATCCAATCACTGAAATGTAACCATAAAAAAACAATTCAACACTTATAACATACACTAAATTAACGGGGGCCAGAGAAATCTGACCTCCGTTTCATAAGCTTATATCTTGAAAACAGCCGTTGAAGTTGATAGAATTATTTCATTGTAATAAATTTAACTTAACATTAACAGGATAAGCCAACAAAACAATATATTAACTTACAGAAGGACAAGCCGATAATATTGCTAACCAATATTAATTATATAGAAAAGAATAACAGACAAAAATGGAGTTATTATGAGTTACGAGAGAGTAAAAAAATACTTTTATGAACATAATATACCAAATGAGATTATTGTATTGGAGGAAAGCAGCGCTACCGTAGACTTGGCTGCAAAAGCGCTGGGAAGAGAGCCGGGGGAAATTGCAAAATCCTTGGCACTTAAGCTTAAAGATGGAAGTGTTATCATAGTGGTCGTGTGCGGTACAGCCAGAATAGATAACCGTAAATATAAGGATACCTTTCATTGCAAAGCACAAATGCTTAAAGCAGAAGAGACACTATTGGAAACAGGACATCCGGTAGGAGGAGTATGTCCATTTGCTCTTCCTGAGGGTGTTAAGGTTTATCTTGATGAATCGCTAAAAAAATATGATGCTGTTTATCCTGCTGCTGGTACTGCAAATTCTGCAGTCCGTTTCACTATAGAAGAATTAGAGAAAGCCACAAGCGGCACGTGGGTACACGTTACCCAAGATAGCTGATATTATAATAATTCTCTTGACAGGCACTTTATTTTATGATAACTTAATTAAGCGACTTTAAGATGAAAGTATGATAAATTGTGTAATTTATGCCTTGTTGCATATTTAAAGTGCTATAACAATATCGATTTGGAATGGCTGAAATCATTGTATAGTTACATTCGTAAGCTATTAAGTAAGCCCAAAAAGCTAAGTCCTGATTACATAATTTTACATGATAAATGTATCATTGATAATTGGAAAATGTAAGCTTAGGAATATTAACATAAAAGACGGAGACTGGAAGCAGCTCTGAATTTTGAATTCGATGGAGGACAATCATGAGAGT